>JACRFW010000019.1 GCA_016234265.1 Candidatus Magasanikiibacteriota bacterium | reverse complement strand
CTTTTACGCCCCACTCTTGCCAAAACCCCATACTTCTGCTACAATATCAATTAGTTTATCGCGTTTCTACGTCATCACGACTTTGCAAACTTGATAACTTTACAAACTTTTTCAGCCCAAGGCTGATCCGCCTTGGGCGGAAACTTAACATTACTCCTATGGGTCTCCCCGGTCACAGACGCACTTCCGGCGATAAACGCCGCCGCCGCACGCATGTGGCGCTCTCCGAAATGAGCATCAACCAGTGCCCAAAATGTCAGCACCCAGTGCTTCCGCATCGCGCCTGCGCCTTCTGCGGCACCTATCGCGGCCGACAGGTCACCAAGGTAAAGTAAAATCCAGATATTACAGATGTGCCCAGATATACGGATAAATATCTGTATGGTATCTGTAAATCTGGATTATCTGTAAATCTGGATTTTTTCTATGCCCAACCGCCATTTGGCCCGTTCCGTTGCCATGCAAACATTGTTTGAATGGGATTTTCGCGGCACCCCAACAGCCGCGCTCCCGGCGATTGTGGAACACAACCTGGAAGAATTCGCCCCGGGGCTGGACGACCGGGCCTTTACCAAAAAACTCACCGACGGAGTGATTGACCATCTGCCGGAGATTGATAAGCTCATTGGCAAATATGCTCCGAGCTGGCCGATAAATCAAATCACGCTCGTTGACCGCAACATTCTCCGCATTGGTGTCTATGAGCTCAAATTTTCCACCGAAGTCCCTCCCAAAGTCGCCATTAACGAAGCGATTGAACTCGCCAAAACATTCGGGGGCGCCGCCTCCGGAAAATTCGTGAATGGCGTCCTGGGTTCTATGTATAACGATTTAACAAAAGAGAAACCAGAATTAAAAAAAGAATAATCGCGACTGTCATTCTGAACGAATGTGAAGAATCCCTTAAACCTTACAGACGCAAGTGATCCTTCGTTCCACTCAGGATGACAATACTAAAAAGCCTATGTCATCCTCAACTACCAAAGAACTGCCGGAAGTACAAGAGAAAAATTTCCCGGCGTTGGAAAAAAAACTGGGTATCGTTTTCAAAAACCAAGAATTTCTGATTCAGGCTTTCGTGCATCGCTCCTACCTGAACGAGCATCACGACTTTCCCCTCGGGCAAAATGAGCGGCTGGAATTCTTGGGTGACGCGGTGCTGGAGCTGGTCGTGACAGAATTCTTATTTGAAGAATACGGCAACCCCGAGGGCGAGCTCACCAACTGGCGCGCGGCACTGGTGAATGCCGTTATTCTTTCCAATATCGCCTACGAAATTGGTATGGAGCCATTTCTTTTCTTGAGCCACGGCGAAGCCAAAGATGCCGGCACCAAAGCGCGCGACTATATCATGGCCAATTGCATTGAGGCGCTCATCGGAGCCATCTACCTTGACCAGGGTTACACCATCGCCAAACAATTTGTCACCCGCTGGGTCTTGACAAAACTGCCCTATGTGCTGGAGAATGGGCTCTGGATTGATGCCAAAAGCCGCTTCCAGGAATCGGCCCAAGAGCTGCTCGGCATTACCCCCACCTACCGCGTGCTGGATGAAAATGGCCCGGATCACGATAAAATATTCAACGTCGGCATTTACCTTGATAAAGAGCTCGTGGCCTCTGGCCAAGGCAGCAGCAAGCAAGAAGCCCAAACCGAAGCCGCCGAAGCGGCTATCAAAGTAAAGGGTTGGAAAGGACCAAAAATTGATATCATCAAACGAAACTCAGGAGATCCACTGTAGTTATAAAGTGACAAGTCAAAAGTTATAAAGTGTGAATGACTAAATAATAAATAGATGCTCATAGAAAAATTTGAAGACATTTTCGCCTGGCAAAAATCACAAGCTCTAGTAATCGGAATATACGCATTAATGAAAACTTGCCGAGATTACAGCTTTAAAGACCAAGTTCAAAGAGCGTCCATTTCAATCTGGTTTAATCAAAACACTGTAACTTTCAACTTGTAACTTTATAACTTTTTACTAATCACCGGGTCGCTAGCTCAGCTGGTAGAGCAGATCCCTCTTAAGGATAAGGTCGTGGGTTCGAACCCCACGCGACCCACTAACAACAAAGAGCCGCTATGTAGCCGGCTCTTTGTTATTAACGAGACAGACCCCTTGACTTTCTAGGCGCTATACACTATGTTACTCTTATACAACATCCCGTATTAACTCACTAAAGAGCCACCTATGAAGAACCAACCTCTGAGAGGGAAAAAGCGCTGGTCAATTTACCGTAACTTTGCTATAGGCAGCGTTCTTGGCGCCACACTATTTGGCGTCGCTGTTTGGTCGGTAAAACCGGCCTTTTCTTACCCCTACCCGAGCCCAACCGAATGTATTGACTCTGATGGTGGAAGCAACAAAGACGAACTGGGGACAACCGTGATCCAAGATATTGACACGTTTGTGGTTTATGAGTCGCAAACGGATAGCTGTTATTCTAATACTACTGTCCGTGAAAAAACCTGTTCCAGCCCCAGCACCATTGCCACCACCTTGGTGGCTTGTGGCACTGAAAAAAAATGTGTCGCTGGCGCTTGCGTTCCAAATCCCAAGTCATGTAGTGACACCGACGGTGGTATAAACATCAATCAAAATGGAACGGCTACTGTGCAAGACACGCTTGGCATTGTTGCCACCTCGACGGATGTCTGTACTGGTGCGTGGACTGTTTCAGAAAGGTACTGTGCTTCGTCTAGCACTATTGGTACCTTAAGCACTACTTGTGGTGATACTAAAGTTTGTTTCGGAGGAACAGGATCATGTGTCGCAACGCCATATTTTGACCAAAATATAGATAATGGAGGTATGGGGTATCTCGTTACTAGCGACCCAGAGGGTGGCATGACGGCGACCGATGGGAGCTGGTGTACTATTTATGTTGATGCGGGAGGTTATATGTCCTGTAAGGACTCTTCAGGTTTTCGCTTGAAAGAAGGTTGCACTTCGAACAACCATACTCGAATAGTACAGTGTGGTAATAGTTGGCAAGGAGGTAATAATTATACGCATACTCGATGCGTTGAAAGTGGATATAACTGTAATCAAACATACCCACAAACAACGTGCGATTCACAATCTAGGGGAAATTTTTTGCAAACAGATTGCTACCATTAATTATCAGTAAAAATAAATCAAATAAAAAACTCCTCAAAATAAATCGGGGGAGTTTTTTGTGCCCCCAGAGAGGATCGAACTCCCATCTTCAGGTTCGAAGCCTGATATTCTATCCATTGAACTATAAGGGCAAACGCCCAAAGAGTGTAGCACAACGCAGATGCTTTTTCAAGATTACAACCTTAACCTATAATCTCATAAATTTTATAACTGTCTTTCCAAATTTTTTTCCCCCTGCCCGCAGGGTCGTCGGGTTATACAATCCGACAAGAATAACCCTGCCCGCAGGGTTGACTAACCCTGTGTATAACTTTAGCAAAATCTATTTATTTATTCGCGGAATACCTATATACTAATAACAGGTCGAGGGAAAATTTTTTACAGCCATGCTTGTCTTGTAGAAAAATTTTCCAGAAAATTTTTTCTCGCGTTCGCGAGGTTAGAAAAAATTATTTCTCATCCCTATGTCGGCTGTCGCCCGCATAGACCAAGAGAGGGGGTGCCCTACTATGGCCAAGAAAAAGAAAGCAAAGAAGAAAGGTGGTAAGAAAAAGAAACGTTAGTTCTTCTTAACCCTGCACCGCTCTGGTGCAGGGTTTTTTAATTATAAAAACGCCGACTGTTTTGGCCCCTCGTATTTCGCGCCCGAAAACACGTCAACCACGCCATAAACACCGTCATAGCCAGGAGTGGGCGCAACCTTATTTTCCCGGACATTTTTGATGCCAAGAACAATATTTTTATCAGTTACCACCGCCTCGATTTTTGAGATATCGGCATGAAGTAAGATATAAAATTCACTACCCAGCGCTTTGAGCAATCTACCGTACTCCGCTTCCACCTTTTTACTCGCCACTCCCACACCAAAACATTGACCGATGATCTCCCGGAGCGGCACAATGTAACGGTGCGGAATGAACTTTGGCGGTATCTCTTTCTCTGACCGGTCAGCCAACTCACCTACGCGGTACAGCACGCCGATGGTTAATTTCTTTTTACACTTTGGACAGAACCCTTTTTCTTTTTTTGTCTGCTCGGGCGACAGGCTCACTTTACAATCACGGTGACCATCAAAATGGTACATCCCCTCCTCCGGATAAAATTCTATAGTGTATAAAAACTTTTTCTTGTCGCCTTCTTTCAGAATTCTCCTGATCTCATCATACATAATATCAGCCTCGTTCGTAAACTGCATCACATTGGCCTCACGTCCTAATTTGGCCAAACTGTGCGCATCTGAATTAGAGACCAAAGTGACCCGATCGAGCGCGCTAAGCCTCCGATTCATCGTCGGGTCGCTGGATAACCCAGTTTCAATGGCGAAAATTTCCGAAGTCAACTCCTCAAAACAATCTTCAAGACTGTCATAGCCTGATTTTGACCCAAATACTGCAAACCACGGCGTCCAGGCATGCGCTGGGATCACCATCATGCGCTTATCAATACTAAGACACATTTTTAGTATCTCTTTGGCTGGAATACCCATAATCGGTCGCCCATCAGCCTTCAAATTTGCACCCTTCTCCTCAAGAGCAGCTATAAATTGCCGCGCCGCCGCAAGACTAGGCGCATAAATGAGCAGGTGTAGCCGCCTAGTTTTCTCTTTATGCTTGTAGACGACCGATATTTCGGTACCGAGCATGAACTTCGTCGGGCTCGCTCCCCTCGCCTCCGCAGAGGAGAGGGTAAGCCCGCCCGAACGACCGCTCGGTCGGGCGGGGGAGAGGTTTCGTCGTAATCGAAACAACCCGCTTGTACCAATCTCCTCCAGCTCGCTCTCAATGTGTTTAAACCAGAGCGGGTGGGTAAAGTCGCCCGTGGAGGCGATCTGTATCCCCTTTCCCTCACACGCCTTAGCAATCTTCGGCAACTCTAAATCTTTGGAACAAGCCCGCGCATACTTGGAGTGGATGTGGAGATCAACAATCGCCTCAATCATACTAAAAATGTGTCCCACGCTTCGGGAATTTCAATAGTCACAACTTTTTCTTCATCGCCAGTAGCCGTCATGAACGTCAGCGATGTCGCCGCGAGCGCTAGCGACTTGTCGGGCAGGGGTTCATCGGCCCCATACTTCACATCTCCCACTATTGGGCAGCCAATCGCCGAGAGCTGGGCGCGGATCTGATGGGACCGCCCGGTGCCAAGCTGTATTTTGAGCAAAGAAAACTTGTCATTACTTTTCACCACTTCGTACGACAACTCCGCCCGCTGCCAACCCCTCATCCCTGCCTTCTCCCGTGGGGCGAAGGAGCCGTAACCCCCCTCTCCTGGCGGGAGAGGGTGAGGGTGAGGGCTAACCGTTACCTTATTATTTTTCTCTTCCTTTTGTAAATAATGTACTAATGTATCTCGCTGTTTTTCCGGTTTGCCGATCACAAGCGCGTGGTAAATCTTTTCTACACTATGATTACGAAATTGCTCAGACAGTCTTGAGGCACCTTTAGAAGTTTTAGCAAAAAGAATAATCCCTTGCACAGGCCGATCAAGCCTGTGAATGAGGCCGAGGAACACTTTGCCAAGTTTATGATATTTCGTTTTCAAATAATACTTCACCTCGTCCATGAGTGTGCTATCGCCCGTATCGTCTCCCTGTACCAAAACTCCCACGGGCTTATACACCGCGATCAAATGGTTGTCCTCGTACAAAATCTGGAGGCTCATATGGAGCTCCACCGCGCAAATATCCCGCAAGGCAAAAGGCGATCACTTTTAGACTCCGCAATCGCTAGCTCCCCTATTTCCATCTTACCGCCATACGCGCTCACTATCGGCTGTAGACTGTTTTTATAGGCTAAAGCCGAATACCCAGCCGCATAACCATTCACCAAGAAAAATAGGGGGTTGTCAGAGAGTGTTTTCTTACACATTTCAATGAAAGGCAAGAAGCTGTCTTCAATTTTCCACAGCTCTTTATTTGGTCCATGCCCAAAAGCGGGCGGGTCCATGATAATGCCGTCGTACTTGTGACCGCGCTTTATTTCACGTTGTACAAACTTAGCCGCATCATCCAAAATCCAACGTATTGGCTTGTCGCCGAGGCCGGACAATTCAGCATTGTTTCGCGCCCAGCCGATCGCTGCTTTTGAGCCGTCCACGTGGCACACTTCTGATCCGGCCTTAGCCGCAGCTAGGCTTGCTCCACCAGTATATCCAAAAAGGTTAAGTACACTCACCGGGCGCTTCGCCCCGCGGATGAGCCCCTCTGTCCACTGCCAGTTACTCAGCTGTTCGGGAAATAAGCCCGTATGCTTGAACGCTGATAATTTTATCCAAAACTTCAACCCGCCAAACTCTATCGCCCATTTCTCCGGCACTTCCCCCCGGGTGCTCCAGGCCGCGTCAGTGCTGGAGCGTGTGAAGTAGGCGTTCGCTTTCTGCCATTCCTTTTCAGATAGCTGCTTCCGCCACAAAGTCTGCGGGTCAGGCCGTGCAATCACAACATTCCCGTAGCGCTCCAGTTTTTCGCCGTCGCCACTGTCTAAAAGTTCGTAATCGGCGCTTGGTGGAGTTTCTAAAATTGAATAGTTCATATTCTCGTTTGTCATTCCCGCGAAAGCGGGAATCTATAGCTTTATTTAGTTCGTGAATGGATTCCCGCTTTCGCGGGAATGACAATTAAACGTGCTTACCCGTTTCCCCCGTATACTCAATCTCGCTCTCATCCGCGCGCTTTATCCCTTCCCCGCTCGTCATTTGTTCATACACATGAGCGACGAGACCTGGCGCGCGACCGATGATAAAAAAACCCTTCATTATCCCCGGCGCAAAGCCCATTTCCAAAAGTATCGCCGCCATTGCGCCATCAATGTTTATCGGGAGCGGCTTGGACGATAGCGCGCCTAAAGCCTTTTCAAACTCCTCGGCAAACACGCAGTATCGGCCATGAAATTTATTTTTCCGCGCCAGAGCAAAGAGCATCTTGGCTCGCTCATCTACGGCAAGCACTTTGTGCCCGAAACCAGGCACGCGAACCTTTTCTGCTTTTAACTTCTTTGCTAGACCGGAAATATCTTTCTCGGTGAAATGATTTTTAAAAAATTGCGCCGCCGCTTCAATCGCCCCGCCGTGGAGTTCGCCGAGCGTTAAAACCCCCGCCGCCACCGCGGTGTGCAGACTGTTGCCGGTTGAAACCACCGTGCGCGCGACCGTCGCCGATGGCGCCCCGACACCGTGGTCAAGCGCCGCGACCAAGAGGGCGTTGAGCATTTTTGTCTCCCGCGTCTCTGCCTCACGGCCAATGAGCAGAAAAAAAATTGCTTCAGTAAAAGTCATAGTCTCCATAAGCTGCGCGAGCGCGCGGCCGCGTACCATTTCTTTTCCATCTTGAATAGTAGTTAAGGCTGTTTTCCAAGGCATACAATAAAATTAAAAGCGATCATAATAATTTCTTCGGCGACGATGCCTACTCCACCGCCAACTTAAGTACGCGATAAGGGCAATACCAAAAATAATAGCCAAACGCTTCGAATCATTGTGATTGGACAACTTATCCCACCACGGTTTAGCTCTGTCTATCCAGGGCTGGAGCCGCGCCCACCAAGCCTCTATCTTTGCGGCGTATACTTTCCCTTGTTCATAGATCTTTTTCCCCTGGTCTATCGCCGACTTCGTCGCCGCGTAGGCTTCCTGTACCGTTGCCGCCGTGGTCGTAATAGTGCGCACTACCTGGCCGGCCTGATTGATCAGCGACTCATTTTGTTTTACCAAATCCTCGGCGATCGGGGCTATTGTAGCAGCCGCGCTGGTAGCAGTACTGCTCACAGTTGTACTGGTGGTCGTTTCGGCAAACACGCTGATAGGCAATAACAGCAACACCAAAGCGATTGCCATTCTGGTCCGCCGATTGGCGGAGAAGAATCCCTTAAACTTTGAGAGGGATCCTTCCCGCCACATCGGCGGACAGGCACTTTGCTCAGGATGACAACTGTGATACTTCTTATACATAAGGTTTTACTAATTCTACCAGGTCTTCATAGCGTTCGGCAATTTTGACACCGACGCTCGCAAGCGCTGCTTCTTTCTCGGCCGCCCCCTGCCCTCGTGCCACAATTGCCCCAGCGTGCCCGACATTCATCCCTTCTGGGAAAACATTGGCAAATTTCCCGCCAATATAAATGGCAAGCGGCTTGGTAAATTCTTTTTTCTTGATCGCTTCCACAATTTCAAACTCATAACTGCCGCCATGCTCACCAAAAATAACCACGGCCTTAGTTTGCTCATCTTTTTCAAATAACAGAAGCAGATCGGCATATGTCGTGCCCATCAGCAGGTCGCCACCAACGTGTACTGCCGCACTCTGCCCGAGGCCGCCTTTTCTGATCTGCCAAGACAATTCATTCGTCATGCCACCAGAACGCGAGATCACACCAATACTGCCCGGTTGGAATATCTCATTCACCAATGGCCCACCAACAACACCAATGCGGCCCACGCCCGGAACAATGAACCCCAACGAACTTGGCCCAATGATACGAATATTTTTCTCTTTCGCCGCCGCCAAGCAATACGCTGTGTCTTTGATCGGGATGCGCTCCACGATAATGTTGATAAGCGGAATTCCGGCTTCAACTGCCTCCAAAATTGCTGCTTTAGCCGCAAATGGCGGCACATAGACGGCAGAAACAACATTTGCCAATTTGTCATTCTGAGCCCCCGCAGGGGTGGCCGAAGAATCCCTTTCGGTTTGGTTTAAGGGATCCTTCGTTCCACCCGTCTCGCCGAAGGCTCGCCGAGGCGGACTCAGGATGACAGATAGCGCCTCTTTAACTGAATTAAAAACTGGTCGGCCCTCCACCTCTTGTCCGCCTTTTTTTGGCGTCACGCCACACACCACCTGGGTATGATAGTCGCTCATGGCCTTCACCGCCTTCTGCCCTTCTTTGCCGGTGATGCCCTGTATGAGTACTTTTGTTTTTTCTGACAGTAAGATACCCATATTATTTAACTAACTTTGCCAAAACTCCTGCCGTATCACTCATTGACTTCTCTTTACCAAAAAACTGTATGGTAAGCCCATTGCGCTCGGCACACTCTTTCATGAGCCTCATTCCTTCTTCTTCAAACGGCCCGGCACGACGCACGACGATCGGGTACATTGGTTTAATTTCATCAAACGCGTCCACAATACCCTGAAATGTTTCCGCTATGTTGGTAAAGTTTGCCACACCCCCCGCGATCCAAAGCCCTTTGAGACCAGGCTTGCTCAATACAATTTTGGCCAGTGCGGCAACTTTTTCACGCGGCGGGTTGCCAGAATACTCTGTATAATTTGCCGGCTTAAGCCCCGCTTTGATAAGCGCATCCATATTGGCGATGCTCGCACCGCCGCCGGAAAATAAAATTGCGATATCCCCGTCCATTTCAATGTATTTCCCGGCTGTGCCGCGATAGTACCCTTCACCTTCATCAATTTTTTTCACCGCGAGCTCGCGCTCGGTCGGGAGCCGGCCCATCATTGTTCGTGGTTCCAAATTTTTCCACTCTTCGTGACGATAAAAGGCATCTTCATCCAGGGCAATCTTCGCATCCGCCGCTACCCACCGGCCATCAGCTGTTTTAACCAATGGATTAATCTCAATCTGGCGCGTGTCTTCGGTGAGAAAACATGTCCACAATGACTGTACAAATGCCGAAACCCCACCCCCCACCCCTCCCCTTATAGGGGAGGGAGCTACGTTACCACTTTCTCCTTCCCCTATAAGGGGAAGGACAGAGGAGGGGGTTTCCTGCCTAATATCTAATAAATATTTTCCAATATTTTTTTCGTCCACCTCCTCAATATCCCCGCCACCGGCCTCGGAGTAAATCAACATTGGCTGTTTCGTAGTCGTATCATATACAATTGAAAAATAGTGCTCGCCAGCAATCACCAATTTCTCTTCGATCAACACTGCCGCCACATACTGGCCACGAATATTTGTAGAAAACAACTGCTCACAGGCCCGCTTTACCTCGTCAACGCTTGAACAAAACTTGATGCCATTATTTTTCCCACGCTTCCCCGATAATACTTGGGCCTTCACCACTACCTCTTTCGCGCCCAGCTCAGTATATTTTGAAACAAAATCATCGCCACGCCGAACCACGACGCCTTTCGGCGTCGCTATTCCATGCTTCTTTAACAATTCTTTTCCCTCCCATTCATATAAATTCATATAAAATAGACTCTCCCACATTCAATTTACAAGTGCAACTCTGTGGATAAAAAAATAAATTTTTAATGATCAAAATCCATTCTAAACTCTACCCCATGCTGTTTAAACCCCAGCTCTTCATACCACGCATACAAGTGATCCCTGCCAAACCGGCTGGTACAAATGAGTTTATAGCATCCGACTTGTTTTGCCTCCGCGACTGCTCGCTCCACAAGTTGGCGACCGATACCGCTTTTCCGATAGGCCTCTTCCACAAATAAATCTTCCAAAAAACCAAACGGCTCCGCGTGCAAATCGTTTGTTAAAATGTACAAATAGACACGGCCGATCTCCCGGCCAGCCTCTTCAGCAACCAATTTGATTGCCCGGGCCTTGGTTTGTGTTTCACTCTTAATTTCCATAGATTAAACCAGGTATTTCTCAAACGCCTCGGCCAGCTTTTCTTTACTCAACCCACCACCATCAAGTTCAAGGTCACAGCCAATGAGCCTGCGCCCGTCAGCTACTTTCTCAACATCACGAGTCGTTTCTGACCAATGTTCCTTCGCGTAATTTGCTCGCTCCAGCGGCAGAAGCTCGTGGGTATTATGAATTATAATATCAACCTTGCGGGGCAAATATTTTTCCAGCGTCAACGTGAGTTCGCTCATCGAGGTAGGGCCCTTCTCGCCATTATTCTCATAGGCCAAGCCAAGAACGTAAACTAATTTTGCCTTTGACTGCTTCAGCGCTTCAGAAAAACCAACTGTTAAAAAATTCGGCACCAGGCTGGTATAAAGGCTCCCCGGGCCAAGGACAATATAATCCGCGGCCACAAGCACTTGCCGCGCCGGCTCATAGAGTTTCGCTTCCGGCTCCAGCCACGCGCGTTTAATGTCTGCACTCGCGATCGGCGGGCGATCAATGGCGGCTTCGCCGACCATTAGCGTACCGTCCATAAGCTCGGCCACCAACTGAACACTGTCCAGCGTGACGGGTAAAATATTTCCTACACATTCCAATGCTTGCTGAAAAGCATTCACGGCATCAGGCAGCGACCCGGCATATTGGCTTGCGAACGCTAAAAATAAATTACCTAGGTTATGTCCGGTCAATTTCCCGGTCTCTTCAAATCTTTGTTCATAAAACATCGGCCGGAGCCAGGCATATTCATGCTTTGACAGAGCTAAAATACCGCGTAGAATATCACCAGTCGGCAAAACACCCAACTCTTTACGGAGCTTGCCCGATGAACCCCCAGAATCCATCATGGATGTAATGCCGGAAATAGTAAACTGCTCCAGGTGACGCTTAAGAGCAAAAAGCGAAATGGCCGTGCCATTCCCTCCGCCCACGACGACTATATTTTTCTTATTCATAATCTATCATCTTTATTCAACGGTCACGCTCTTGGCCAAATTCCGCGGGCGGTCAACATCCTTCCCCAAAAGCACCGCCATGTGATAGGCGAAAAGCTGGAGCGGAATGGTATTGATAATCGGCTCCAGGAGTTCCATCGTCTGGGGTACGAAAATCACATCATCGGCCAAGGCCCGCGCGTCTTCATCGCCCTCGGTGGCAATAAGAATTAACGGGGCTTTGCGGGCGCGAATTTCTTCTATGTTACTCCGCATTTTATCGTAAAGCTGATTTTTAGTCAGTATCGCCACTACCGGAAACTCTGGAGACAGAAGCGCGATGGGTCCATGTTTCATCTCCCCGCCCGGATAAGCTTCGCTGTGAATATAACTGATCTCTTTCATCTTCAGCGAACCCTCCAGAGCGACTGGATAATTAATGCCCCGTCCAAGAAAAAGGAAATTTTTGTACCCGCGATATTTCTCGGCGATCTGACGCACTGCCGCGCTGGTTTTGAGAGCCCGGGTCATTTTTTCGGAAATCTCCAGAAACGCATTTACCACCCGCTGCCCAGTCGCTACCGTCACGCGGTTAGTGCGGCCAAACTGGAGAGCGTACATGATAAGCACGGCAATCAAATTCGTATAGGCTTTCGTGGAGGCCACTGCCAGCTCCGGCCCGGCGTGAATATAGGTACCACCATCGGTCTCACGGGCCATGGTGGAGCCGACAACATTAACAATACCCCGCACATACGCGCCTTTGCGCTTCGCTTCGCGCAGTGCCGCCAAAGTATCCGCGGTTTCCCCAGATTGTGATACCCCAAACACCAAAGTATGAGGATCAATAATCGGATCACGGTAACGAAATTCGCTGGCGACATCAATTTCCGTCGGAATGCCGGCTAAACGCTCAAAAGCGTATTTGCCTACCATCGCTGCATACGAGGCCGTGCCACAGGCAATGAGAATCACCCGCCGCACTTTGTGCATCTGCTCTTCGGTCATATTCAACCCGCCCAAATGCGCTGTGCCCTCTTCAACCTGAAGCCGGCCGCGCAAAGCGTCTTTAATAACTGTTGGTTGATCAAAAATTTCTTTGAGCATGAAATGGGCGAAGCCATTCGTTTGCGCCGCCGCCTCATCCCAATCAATTTGTTCAGTATGCTTGTCAATTTTTTGATCATGGTGATTCACAATTTTGACTTCACTGTCAGTCAATTCAGCAATTTCTCCATCATCTAAAAAAATCACCTGCTGGGTATACGCGAGCATTGGCGACGTGTCGGAAGCGACATAATATTCTTTGTCGCCGACGCCAATCACGAGCGGGCTACCCAGCCGCGCCGCCACGATTTTACGCGGTGAGTCGCGATGCATCACCACCAGCCCGTATGTGCCCTGCACGTGGGTAAGCGCCATCTCAACGGCCAGGCGCAGATCCCCTTTGTAGTGAGCTTCAATCAAGTGTGCTATAACCTCTGTATCTGTTTCTGACTTAAAAACATGCTTTGTGGAAAGTCTTTTTTTCAGTTCGCGATAATTTTCAATAATACCATTGTGCACGACAGTGACTGCACCACTGCAATCAGTATGTGGGTGGGCATTATCTTCGGTCACCCCCCCGTGTGTGGCCCAGCGAGTATGAGCGATTCCGACCGTGCCAGCCATTGTTTCGGCCTTGAGTTTTTCTGCCAAAGTATCAATCTTCCCTACCGCTCGTACCCGTTTGACAGTTACGTTGTCCGCATCAAGCACCGCCACTCCCGCCGAATCATAGCCGCGGTACTCCAAACGCCGCAGACCTTTAATCAGGATTGGTAACGCTTCTTTTTTACCGATATAGCCGACAATACCGCACATAAAAGTTATTTAAAGGTAACAAAGCGATTAGTGTTGATGAGGGACAGTGGAGTTTTGCGCTCCACTGTCCCTCATCTTTGCCTCTAGAACCCATCGGGGCCGTAGTTGCCGGGGTCGGCCGGCAGCACCACTTCCGGCTCCCCGGACTGGCCGCCCCCTTCCGGCGGCGGCTTCCCTTCGGCGTTGGCCGGGGGCTGGCCGCCCCCTTCCGGCGGCGACGGCTTCTCCTCGTTCTCCTTCGGCATGGCGCGCTCCTCCTCGTAGCGGGGCATGAATCTTCCCAAAAATGAAGAAAATTCCTGCCACCGCTAAGAAAATAAATTTACTTTATTTCCTTAGCGGAACCAATATCCGTGAGACTTAAGTGGTTTTTCTCTTCTCCGCTTCCGCCAGCTCTTCCGGCGTATTCACCCCAAACCATTCGTCAGGATTTTTAAGCGGTACTACCTCAAATTGCCTATGCTCCGCTTGAGCGAGCGCCAATGTTGTCGGCAGACCATATTCACCCAGTTTGCGCAACTTCGGCATGGTCGGAAACACTTCTTCAAACCACGCTCGATCAAACATAAAGGTGCCGGTGCTCACTTCACGAATCTGCCGCTGCTCGTCAGTCAAATATTCTTTTTCAACAATCTCAATCCGCCCGTCACTATGACGCACCACCCGCCCCACGAGCGGCGGCTCCGGAACTTCTGCGCTCAAAAGGGTAAGAATATTTTTATGAGCCAAATGCGTCTTAATTAACTGCCTCAACGTTTCCGGTGTGTAGAAAGCGCTATCATCGCCACCAATTACCAGTACATGCTTGATCAATGGCGAAAAACTTTTCATCCCTGTATAAGCCGCATGAGCTGTGCCCAACAATTCTTCTTGTACCGCGTAGCACACTCTGCCTCCCAAATATTCTCTTACTTTTTCCTTCTGAAAACCAACTACTACACATATCTGTTCTGGTAAAAACCCGACTTTCTCCAATGTTTCAATCGTATAATCAATCATCGGCCTGCTACCCAACGACAGCATCACCTTGGGTATTTCTGCCGAGTTCAACCGCTTTCCCTGCCCCGCGGCCAATACCACCACACCGACATCAGCCCAAATGTTTTGCGACATATGCTTGTATTTCGGTTAACGTCTGAAAATGAGGAAGGCCGCTCTGCTGATAAGCCTCCTCCGCGAATGACGGCGACCGCTTCATGACCACTTTTACATCAGGAAAAACCCGCGCCAGATCAACGGACTCCTGCACTTTATCATTGAACAGCCAAACTGGCCGGTCTGTCACCCCATCAATAAGCTCCCTGACTATGCTTATTTTATCAGCCACGACAATAAACACGCGGTCAAACCAATTATGGAGACCGCTCGCCTTTAATTTTGCCTCTTGGGTGACCGCCCCACCCAAACTTAAGAGCACAACCGACCGACCAGTGCTTTTCAAAAATGACAGAAATGGCACGCTGTCCGAAAAAACAAATTCCTGTGCCCGCGCCTGGCAGTCGGCAAAAGCTTTTTCTATCGCCTCAATATTGAAGCCGTGTTTCGCGATAAGAGCCGCATGCCGCTCGTCGGTATATCCGATCCGGCAGGCCTGATAAGTTAACTCGGACAACTCACGCGATACGCCCAAATCCTGCAAGGCGTCCATCCGAGCGTGCTTGTAGCGAAACGTGTCAAAGAGGGTGTCGTCAAAATCAACGATGAACATAGGCACTTATAATTTCTCCCATAAAGCGTCAAAAATGTTTTGCTGTGTAGCGCAGACACCATCGTTTTCAATCACCACGCCAACCAAATCCCCCTGGGCATTAAGAGAGATATAGGCGGTACTGCCCGGATAAATAAGAATATAGGTGGGTGTGCCATTCTTCTTATTGAGCCACTTGCGTTCATCAAGACCGCGCAGCTCTCCGCCGCCCCCGATAGCAATCACTTTCACCGCGATACCCTTGGCCACGCGCGCGTCGCTAAATGTTTCAAACCCTTCATACAAATACTCCCGGATGCTTGCATCCGAATACACGCGATACTCCTTGACATCATTGTTCTCACATTTTTCTAAAACGTCTTCCAAAATTTGCCGGATCTCGCCTTTTTCATAATAACGCGCCACCGGCCGCTCGCCGCCGCGATCGTAGACCGATTTTAACTCCGACACTACTTCTTTTAGTTTCTTATCAACATCAGCGAGAGCTTGCGTCTGACGCTTTACCACTTCATGAAGTTTCTCCGGTTCCTCAGCCACGAAATACTGCTTGGTATCTTTTTCATAAAAACTAACCAACTCCATCTCCCTAAGCCATTTGAGCGCTTCATAAATGCTTCCGCGGTTTTGTTCAGTCTTTTTGGCCAACTGACGCACTGAAGACGGGCCCAAAACTAAAAGCGCCAGATAGACACGAGACTCCTTGTCAGAAAAACCTAACTTTTTAAATATACTTATATCCATACTTTTAGCTAGATATAGCGTATATTAAAACAAATTAACTGTCAATTTTTTTCTGACAATAATGTGGATAACTATAAAAAGCGCCCATTATAGGCGCTTTTGAAACAGAAAAAAATGTGTTTAGACCACGCTCACTTCGTCACACAAATATACATCCTGTACGGCATTAAGAATTTGAATGCCTTCTTTGAGCGGTTTTTGGAAAGATTTTCTCCCCAAAATGAGCCCCATACCGCCAGCCCGTTTGTTCACCACAGCTGTCTTTACCGCCTCGGCCAAGTCACTCGCGCCGCCACTCTCCCCGCCGGAATTAATTAGACCAACGCGACCAGCAAAACCGTTCAGTACCTGATAACGACACAAATCAATCGGGTGGTTGCTACACAAGTCCGTATACATTTTCTCGCTAAACTTTCCAAATTTTTTATCGCCTTGGTTGAGAGCTTTGTACCCGCCGTTGCGCAGAGGTAATTTCTGTTTCAAAATATCGGCCCCAATCGTCGCTCCCAGGTGGTTCGCTTGGCCAGTAAGGTCGGCGCTATCATGATAGTCAACGCCATCAACCTTAAAAGCATTGTTGCGCAAATAGCACCACAGCACGGTGAACATGCCCTTGCGATGAGCCTCGGCAAATGCCACCGATACTTCCTGAATCTGCCGTTTGGATTCCGGCGAACCAAAATAAATTGTCGCGCCAACACCAGTCGCCCCCATGTCATACGCCTGTTGCACGCTCCCAAACATAATTTGGTCATAGTCATTCGGGTAGCGCAAAAAATCATTGTGGTTTAATTTTACAATAAACGGAATCTTGCCCGCATACTTACTACTCACCGCCCCGAGGACTCCGAGCGTGGAAGCGACAGCATTACACCCGCCCTCAACGGCAAGCTTAATAATTTTTTCTGGGTCAAAATAGTCCGGATTTTTGGCAAAACTCGCCCCGGCCGAGTGCTCAATGCCCTGATCCACCGGCAAAATGGAAACATACCCGGTGCCCTTGAGGCGGCCATGATTGCGCAGTTTTTTCAAACTAGCCGAAACTTTTGCCGGGCGGTCTGACTCCAGAAATACCCTCTCAACAAACTGCGGCCCGGGAACATACAACCGCTCTTTGGAGATTTTTGGATTCTTAAAACCAAGCAGGCTCTCCGCCTCGGCGCCAAGCGTTTGTTGAATTGAAGAAAACAATTTAGACATACCAATATGAAAATAAGAAAAGATCAAAGTTTATGATGAGTTTCCATCCAGCGCACCGTGCCGGTCGCGACGCGCATCACCACGGAATGAGTTAAACAATGATTGGCGGTAAAACGCACGCCTTTCAAAAGCGGCCCGTCAATCACCCCGCTCGCTGTAAAAGTAAGATTATCACCCTTGGCCAAATCATCCAAAGACAAAATTTTATTATGATCAATAATCCCCATCTGTTTTAACTCGTTGCTTTGCTCCTCGTTTTTCGGAGCTAAACGGCCTTGGAAACCACCGCCCAAACATTTTATCGCCACACTGGCTAAAACGGCTTCCGCTGTCGCCCCTGTCCCCATCAGCAAATCAATCCCGGAATCAAAAACTGATGGCGCGATCGCTCCGGCGACATCACCGTCGGTAATTAACCGCACGCGCGCTCCGGCCGCCCGTATTTCTTTTATCAACCCCTCATGCCGAGGACGATCCAGAACCATAACCACGAGTTCGCCCACCTCTTTGCTCAATTTTTCCGCCACTCTCTCCAGATTATCCTTAACTGAAGCGTCTAAATTAATAACGTTCTTTGCTTTGGGGCCGCAGGCAATCTTATTCATATACATATCCGGAGCCTTATACAAGCTGCCCTTGGGACCGGTGGCGATTACAGCAATGGCGTTAGGCCGACCGTTGGCCACGCTATCCGTGCACTCCAAAGGATCAACCGCGACATCAATTTCCGACCCATCACCGGTGCCTAACTTCTCCCCGATATAAAGTTCCGGCGCCTCGTCTTTTTTTCCCTCGCCGATCACTACTTCCCCTTGAAAATTAATATTATTAAAACGCCCGCGCATGGCATCCACTGCCGCCTGATCAGCGGCCTTGCCTTCGCCTCGGCCCACCCATTTTACAGCCGCTATCGCCGCCGCTTCCGTGACACGCACGAACTCCAAAGCTAAATTGCGATCCATAGTTTCTAACTAAACAATGCGTTAAAATTGCATTTTGGCGTACTCATCCCACTCTTTCAAAAACTGTTCCACATAATTCTTAATATAGACCACTTTCTCCTGGGCGATCTTTTTAGCAGTATCCGTATTCATCAGTTCGGCCACCCGAAAAGCTTTTTCGTAAAAATTATTAATGCTCGTTCCTCGGTCCTTCTGGTGTTCGTACGCGTACCGGGTCAACTTAGCGCGAACTTTAATATCCGGGTCATAAATGAGCCGGCCATGGTAACCGCCAGAAGCAAAGTGACGCGCCACGCCAATGGCGCCAAGCGTATCCAAAAAATTCGCGTCCTGTACTATTCTCCCTTCCAGCGTCCGCGGCTTCCTGGTTTCTATACCACCATACTTTGACTCATTCACAACGGTGATAATCTGATCTTTAATCGGTTCCTCAATACCGATAATATCCATCATACCAAATAAAATCAACGAACCTTTCTTCTCGCTGAATTTATAAAAATCGTGGTCACCCAGGTTATGCAGAAGCGCGGATAATTCAATTAACTCCAAATCACCGCCCTCGGCGGCTTGGAGTTTTCTGGCCATTTTCCAAACCCGCTCCACATGATACCAATCGTGGCCGGAAGCTTCATTGTAAAGCTTGGTCTTCACGTAGCCGGCAGTTTTGTCAATTAGAGAACGGGCGGTGGTCATAGGTATCTTGCGGCTACCTTAACATATCTGCCTAAACCGGTCAAACAAAAAAGAGACTATTGTCCTGGCGGCGGCCTACTTTCGCGATAACGCTATCATGGGCGCTGGCATGCTTAACTGCTGTGTTCGGGATGGGAACAGGTGTGACCATGCCGCTCAAGCCACCAAGACAATAATCTCTTTACTTTTTTAGCAACCACAATCAAATAGGGTAATGTAAGCCTGCCATGTACCCTATGTGGTACATGGTGAAAACACTATTAAGCGCTTCCGTTATGCGCTCGACCGATTAGTATTCCTCCGCTCAACACATTACTGTGCTTACACGTAGAACCTATCAACCTCTTAATCTAAGAGGGGTCTATAACGAATGTTAATCTTGAAGACGGCTTCACGCTTAGATGCTTTCAGCGTTTATCCGTGCTCGACGTAGCTACCCAGCGATGCCCCTGACGGGACAACTGGCACACTAGAGGTCGATCCTTCCCGGTCCTCTCGTACTAGGGAAGAGCCTTCTCAACATTCAACGCCCGCAACAGATAGGAGACCGACAAAAATGTTACAGTTTCATTTCTGAAACGGCTGATTATTTCTAATCAACTCTGCATGTCGCCATGCAGTTCGGACTATATCTTCATTCGCCTAACTGGCGAGATGTCTAACGTATAGTCTCTGAGGATTCCAATTCTCTTAACAGGTCCGCTTTCTTTCTAAAACGATATTTACCATTTACATTCATGGTGTAGGCAAGATTCACAATTTTCTTAACTCCTAATTTTTGAAGGTGTTTGCCATCCTGGATCATCTCCACGACATAAGCAAACTTACGAAAACTTTCTTGCTTTACTGAACGTAATGGATATTTCCTAAAGAAAGGAATAATCCTGTTAAGCAAATCACTGCGATCACGCACCACATAAACGTATGTGGTATCATAATCGTTTTTGCCATGGTTTCGTTTAATATATCCGCAATCAAAGTATTTTTTTATCTCTTCTAAAGTTGAGATTCGCAAATAACTTTGGTTGATGTGAAACTCAGGAATTATTTTGATCCTTTGTTTCATTCGGGGGTCAACGTATAAGGCGATATGGAATGTTCCTTCGCCTTCCGTAAACCCAACAATATACCATGGTTCAATGATTGTCTTTGGTCTTTCCTGCTGATTGTCTGCGCTCAACACTTTTTTACCCATGGCTGTATTTTACCATAAGTAGTGTGAGATTCCCAAGTCTCACTCCTGATGAGACTCTCCAGAGTTTCCAGCATTTAGTTAGATTTGAAGACAGCATGGTCTCTTTTTTGGCTAATCTTAACCAAAAAACCTACTGTCTCACGACGTTCTGAACCCAGCTCGCGTACCGCTTTAATTGGCGAACAGCCAAACCCTTGGGAGCTTCTCCACCCCCAGGATGCGATGAGCCGACATCGTACTAAGGTTCCCTACTTTCGTAGGGCGTAGACTATATCTTCATCTTACTCTGGACAGTGAGCGGACCTGTGAAAAGTTAAAAGTTTGTAAAGTTAAAAGTTTGTAAAGTTCCAATCGAACTTTTAACTTGATAACTTTAAACTTTATAACTGATCACGGGCGTGACCCGCAGTGTCTCAGTTTGATGTTTGTAAGCGTCGGCGTATTACCTATCACATAATAAAGTGACAAGTCTTCCCTTTCGGGTCAGTCGTTACGGGGTCAATGACGAGTAGAAAGTTTGTAAAGTTATTAAAGTTTATAAAGTTCCAATCGAACTTTTAACTTGATAACTTTTAACTTTAAACTGATCACGACTTCCCACGGTATTGCCGGTCCCGACTGAGTCGGGGTGACGGGTTCACCGTTATAAGCCGATTTTTGATCTCTTCTTGCCTATCTATTGTTAATTCAATTTTGACGAAAAGACTTGGAAACAAATCACTTTGCTTGCACCCCGATATGTTAAGGTGCCAAACCTGGCCGTCTATGTGGACTATCGGGCCAGATCAGCCTGTTATCCCCGGAGTAGCTTTTATCCGTTGATCTTCCACCTTCCTATATAGGATGGTCGGTTCACTAACTTCCGCTTTCGCGACTGCGCGGGTTGTAGCCCTTGCAGTAAAGCAGACTTTTGCGTTTGCACGTCCAGCGCGATTTCCATCCGCGCTAAGTCTACCTTTGTAAACGCCTCCGTTACAATTTAGGAGG
>JACRFW010000018.1 GCA_016234265.1 Candidatus Magasanikiibacteriota bacterium | reverse complement strand
GGGTCGCGGGTATGCGACGTTTCGACCGCGCAAAACCGATAGGTTTTGTAAGGGCGAAATGTAGCGAAGCGACGCATACCCGCTGTTCGGCGACGTCGCGCAGCGACGAGACGACAGCGGGGCACCCGCGACCCATTCAGCGACGAGCGGAGCGATGTCGCTGAACTACCTTTAGACCAACTTGTTGAAAAATTGGCTAAAATCTGCTAAAATTTGTTATGAAATATGGTTATAGCCCGTGGGGGTATAACCAGTATCTATCCTATCAGCAATTATGGAGGAGGGCAATACTTTTGTAAATTTGACGCGGGAGTTGAGAATCCGCAATTATAGCCAAAAAACTGCCGAGGCGTATCTGTCTTACAATCAGGATTTCGTGCGTTTTTGTCATAAAGATCCGCGCGCGGTGAATACTGAAGATATTAGGCTGTATTTGGACTATTTGGCGCAACATCGGTCAGCTTCCACCGTATCGGTCGCCTACAACGCTTTGCTTTTCTATTATAAACAAATTTGGCATCGTTCTTTTTTTATTAATATTCCTCATCCGCGCAAAGAAAAACATCTTCCGGTTGTTTTATCCAAAGAAGAAGTGGGGCGGATGTTGGCCATTTTGGAAAACCCCAAACATAAATGTATTTTATCTTTGCTTTACGGTACCGGCGTTCGGGTGAGCGAGCTGACGCATATTAAAATGATGGATATTGATTTAGACAGAATGACGTTGCGGGTGTTTCAGGGCAAGGGCAAAAAGGATCGGATGACAATTCTACCGTTGAGTTTGAAAGGTATTTTAAAAAATCAGCAAAGATTGAAAAAGCCGGATGATTTTTTGTTTACCCGGCACCGTTCTGGTGCTGGGTTTACCAACGGACGCGGAAATAGGCTGACCGAGATGACGATTCAGAAAATTGTGGCGCTGGCGGCGCGGAGAGCGGGGATAGCTAAAACAGTTTCGCCGCACACGCTCCGCCACAGCTTCGCCACTCATCTACTGGAAAATGGAACGGATATCAGGTATATTCAGGAATTGCTGGGGCATGCCAAATTGCAGACGACCCAGATTTACACGCATGTGGCTATCACTATTTTGAAAGGAATTAAGAGTCCTCTAGACTAGTATGCGAAACATAGAAGATAAAATTAAAACCCTGCCCGATACCCCCGGCGTCTATTTGTTTTACAATAAAACCGGCGAACTAATTTATGTCGGCAAAGCCACTTCGCTCAAAGACCGGGTGCGAAGCTATTTTCGCGGTCGGCGCACGCCCAGGCCCATTGAGGAAATGATCCATGAGGTGGCGAGTATTGATTGGAAGGAAACCGACTCCGTGCTGGAGGCGGTTATTTTAGAATCAATTTTTATAAAAAAACACCAGCCCAAGTATAACATTCTCGGCAAAGACAATAAAAGCTGGAATTATATTGTTATCACCAAAAGTGATTATTCAAAAGTCGTGACCATGCGTCAGCACGACATTGATGTGCTCCGGGTAAACGATCCGCGAGGGTTTAAAAGGCTCGGCGACTTGTTTGGTCCATATCCGGGCCTTAATACCAAAGCGGTGATGAAGATTCTCCGCCGCCTGTTTCGTTTTTCTACATGTTTACCCGCCCGTAGTCCCGACTTAGTCGGGACGAAGGCGGGCGAACCAGCGAGACCTCATCCCGGCCTTCTCCTGCGAGGAGAAGAGGGACGAACTCCTCTCCCCGCGGGAGAGGGTAGGGTGAGGGGGGCAAGGCCGTGCCTCTATTATGAAATGGGGCAGTGCCTGGGTGTGTGCACGGGCGAAATAACTCCCGCCAACTATCGTCATCGCGTCATCGTTCCGCTCAAGTGGTTTTTGTCCGGCAAAAAACGCCAAGTAATAAAAATCTTTGAACAGCAGATGAAACGAGCTTCTAAAGAACAGCGCTTTGAGGACGCGGCCCAGCTCCGCAACCAGCTTCACGCCCTGGAGCGTATTCATGATGTGACGCTTTTGAACAAAGATTTTTTTGCCGATGAAATAAAAAATATGCCGGAGCTCACGTCCGGTGGCGAGCTCCGCATTGAAGGGTACGACATTTCTAACCTCGGCGCCACTGATAAAGTTGGGAGTATGGTTGTATTTAATAATGAGGGGCCGGTGAGATCACAATATCGCAAGTTTAACATCAAGACCGTTACCGGTCAGAGCGACGTTGACTGCCTGGCCGAAGTTTTACAGCGCCGCCTCAAACATACCGAGTGGCCGCGGCCGGACGTTATTCTCATTGACGGCGGCCGCCCGCAAGTGAGCCGTATAAAAAAAGTATTCATGGATAACCATGTAGCAATCCCGTTCATGGGCATTGCCAAGGGGCCAGAAAGAAAAAGAAATGACATACTACTGGGGAGCAAAGAAGAGAAGTTTGTCCGTTGGGTAGCGAGCCACCAGCCTCTGCTCATTCGCGTCCGCGATGAGGCGCACCGGTTTGCCATTATGTTTAATCGCAGTAAACGGAAAATACGCTAATCGTTTTTTGCCATTCTGACCCCGCCGATGGCGGCGGATGTGTTAAATGGATTTTCTCGTGCAAAATTAGATGTTTCAAAGCGGGTGCGGGGTTTACTTTGCCCACGCTGGTTGATATACTAGATATGGTGTTGACACAGAAAGCTTTTTACTATAAGATAAGCCCACTTCTCACCTATGCCAAACAGCCAGAATCCGTCAGAGCTATGGCGTGAAGCCTTAAAACTCATCAATCGTTGCCCCATTTGCAGCCACGCCTACCAAAGCGGGCAAGCCAAAATTTTTGCCAAAGTTTCTTCCGCGGGCTTAGTGCACCTCACATGCTCGGAGTGCCAGAGCTATTTCGTGGCGATGATTGTGGTGCTGGGGCACGGGTTGAGCTCGGTCGGCATTGTGACCGACTTGAATTTCGCCGACGCTTCGCGTTTGTATCGCACCGAAACGCTCACCACCGATGAAATCATTGACGGGTTCCAAACAATAGAAAATAAACATTTTATTCAGTCCTTACTTTTAACGGGAACATTCGTATGAATTTTACGCTTGCCACAGTTACTCGCTCCGAGCGCGGGGTAAAAACTCGCACTTTGGGCAAAGTGCCAGCGGTGGTCTATGGCGCGGGCGGAAAATCAGACTCTCTGGCGCTTGAGCCGGCTGAATTTTTGAAACTCTATAAACAAGCCGGTGGTTCAAGCTTGATTGATTTATCAGTGGATGGCGCTACTGTCGGCAAGGTGCTGGTGCAGGCTGTTCAGCACGATCCGGTCAGCGACCGCATTATCCATGTGGATTTCCGCCGCATTGATATGAACAAGGCGATGACGGCTCCGGTCACGCTCCGCTTTGTCGGTGAAGCGCCGGTTATCAAGTCATCCGGCGGTACGCTGGTGACGACCGTCGCCACCGTTGAAGTAAAATGTTTGCCCAAAGATTTAGTGTCGCATATTGATGTTGATCTCTCACCACTCGTTAGCTACGACGTAGTCATCAAAGTCCGCGACCTGAAGTTGCCCTCGGGAATTGAGGTGGTCAGTCCGAAAGCCGACGATCTGGTAACCAAAGCTGCTCCGGCTCTCACCGAGGAAGAGATCAAAGCCATGGAAGCAGCTGGCACCACCGCCGCTGACCTGGCTAAGATTGAAGTCGCCGGTGAGAAGGAGAAAGCTGAAGCCGCCGCCGCAGCTGAAGCCGCTGACGGAAAAGCCGCTCCTGCCGCCAAGACTGAAGATAAAAAGGAAGAAAAGAAAGACGAGAAGAAAAAATAACTACCTTCAAAGACAGACTGCGTGGTATACTACTGCCAGTCTGTTTTTTTATTGGAATTGTCATTCTGAACCCCGTCGCAGTGGGTGAAGAATCTTCCGATTTTTCAATTGGCGCCAAGTGAAGTGTTTGAGTATTAGGAAGATCCTTCGGCTACGGCCTCAGGATGACAATTTTAGACTATGTCCAAAAGACGTTTTAATAAATCACTCTTTTTCCTCCTTCTTGGTTTGGCGGCCTTATTTCTCATAGGTATATATTTGTTTTTTTTTCGTTCTTCAGAGCAGGGTGCGCAGAAACCAGTCGTCACTGAAATGGTCGTACAATTTCGCAGTCGTCTTGATGGCGCTCCGGTTGAAACTGTTGCAGAAGAAACACCGCGGGTAGTGGGTGTGATGGTTGACAATCACCCCGACGCGCGGCCGCAGGCCGGTATTTCGTTCGCGCGTGTGGTGTATGAGGCGCCGGTAGAGGGCGGGTTCACGCGTTACCTTGCGCTATTCAATGCCGGGAGTCTGATTGATAAGGTCGGCCCGGTCCGGAGCGCTCGGCCGTATTTTCTGGATTGGCTGGAGGAGTATGGTATCACCGCGCCGATGTACATGCACTCAGGCGGTTCGCCGGACGCGCTCGCGGAAATTAAACGGCGCGACATTTTTGATACCAACGAATTTTATTGGGGCGAATATTATTGGCGGAGCGACGAAGCGGATCCGCCGCACAACCTTTTTACGAAATCAAAACTATGGCAGGCGCTTTTGGGAAAATTTAGTGATCGCTATCCCGCCACTACCTGGCAAGGCTGGATTTTTAGCGACACGGGAGCGGCCACGAGCAGTATCGTGAAGGCGCTGGCCATTAATTACACGGCGGATTACACTGTGGGTTGGCGTTATGAAGCGGACAGTAAAAAATATCGTCGGCTCGGGAATGGCCGATTATTTTCTGATCGTGAAGGCCGACCGGTCTTAGCGGACAATATCCTTATTTTGGAAATGCCGGTTCAGGTGCTGGATGAAGTGGGGCGAAAAGCCATCGCTACCACTGGCTCCGGTTCAGCTCGAGTGTTTCACCGCGGCGAATTTATTCGTGGCACCTGGAAAAAAACTGCGGTGGTAGAGCGCACTAGAGTGTATGACGCGAACAGAAACGAAATGACTTTGATTCCCGGAATAACATGGGTGGAAATTGTTCCCACCGGTACTGAAATTACGGTGACACAGTGATAACAGCCAAACGATCTCGCCCCGCGAGATCTTTTTTTATTTCCACCAGCGCCGCCGGGAAAGAGCTTTTTACCATAGTCCTCATTCTCTCGCTCTGGCTCGGATCAATTTCGCATAAAATAGTTGTAGGAATGACAGGTTTGATTTGTTGTACTTGAGTGAATAGCTCACGGTAGTGGGTCAGGCCGCCCTCTTCGGAAACAAGCGCCGTCAGCGGCTCGCGCCGCACACTCGGCTCGCTTGCTACTTGTTCACGGGTGAGGTAGGGGAGATTGGCGGTGATAACTACCCCACCCCGCACCCCTCCCCTAATAGGGGAGGGACAGAGGGAGGGGTTTTTCAAAATCGGTTCAAGAAGACTGCCGCTTAAGAATCCTATTTTGACATGGTGAAACTCGGCGTTTTTTTTGGCCACGCGCAGGGCACTTCGTGAGATGTCGATGGCGATTGTTTTAATGTTCTGGTATTTTAATGTTTTCATGATCGCAATCGGGATACACCCAGAACCGGTACCGACATCAATCAGAATCACCCCACGATTCATAATTCGTGATTCATTATTATTCATTGTTCGCAGCGCCTCTTCCACCATAAGCTCCGTCTCCGGGCGGGGAATAAGTGTGTGCTGGTTAACTAAAAAATCCAGACCAAAGAATTCTTTGTGGCCGACAACGACCGCCACCGAGTAGCCGCGCCGATAGCGCCGAAGAAACCAGTGAAAGCGAAGGTATTCGCTGGCGCGTAAACGATACTCCGGGTGCGTATCCAGGAACGCGGTATTTTTTTGAATGCTTTCCGCGAGGAGCAAATCAACATCCTGGTGGATGCCCGTGAGTGCATAGCGGTGGCGCAGTGTTTTAATAGTGGGCATAGTAAAGGAGCTGGTAATCGTCGCCGACCAGACGCGGGGTCGTTTTGTCCTTAAGTTCCCAGTGGTTTTTTTCTAACCAACCTCGCAGATCAATATTCCCCAGAGTGCTGCTTTGCAAGACAAATAATTCATCGTACTGGGTAATACGGTTTTTCTCGTACCATGTCGCCATTTCTTCATTTGGGTGAGGGGAACGCAGATAATTCTTGGTGATGACCATTTCGTCCCACCGCTGTTCATCATAGGGGTAATAGGGGATGGCCGGAACAGCTCCTTTGAGGTAGCGCGCCACTCGCGGCTGGTCGGTAAAATTGGTGTAGACAAAAAGTTGCTTTTGTTCCGGGTTGGTGTGAGCGGCGACGAAAGTGTTCACCGTGCGCCAGTCTTCGGCGGGCAAAAATCGGGTCAGGCCAATAAGGTTGGGGAGTGTGAGCCCAATCAAAATAAGTGTAGCTAAAATATGTGAACTCAAACTATAGTCAATAAGATACGCAGTCAATATAATTGTTGGGGGGATAGCAATGACAAAAAATTTAATGTTCCACAATCCCAAGCCCGTCGCGGCAACAACCGGCACAAGGGACATAAGTAGTATAAAAAGCAGGCGCGCGTCAATAGTTCCCTTCTTTTTTTGTTGGTATAAAGCGTATGCGATCAAAATAGGGAAGAAAACACTGATGAGGATAAACTGCAGCGGTGGGTTCATGGCCCCAAACAGTGGGTGGAGTGCCTCTAGCCAGGTTTTGAAAGTTGGCTCAATATTAAAAAACCAGGCTTGATCAAAAGACGGGTTATGGAGTTTAAAATAAAATGCCGGAACGGCCCACGGCAGCCACAATAGTACCGCCGGGAGTATCGTGAGAAAGAATTTTTTTAGAGCTCGCCAACGGTTGTCATTCTGAGCCCGCCGGCTGGCGGGCGAAGAATCTCTTTTCAATAAAATTAAAAGTAGCCCTTCGGTTGTGAGCAACAAGAGAGTGGTGAGATGTGTATACAAAAGCCCGAGCGCAATCAAGCCAAACAGCACATAATTTTTTCTCGTCGTTTCTCCGGCAATAAAAATTGTGTAGAAAAAAGTCAGCGACAAGATCGCCAGCAGTAAAAACAACGCATAGCCGCGCGCCGTGGCCGACATGAAAATATGGTAGGGCGACAGGGCGAGGAGGAGGGCTGCGAGTATGGCTGTTCGATTAGTGAATAATTTTTGAGTAAATCTATAGATGGCCCAGATACTCACGGTGCCGAAAATAACGCTCGGTAGCCGGGCGAAGAGCTCGGTCTCCGGAAAGACATACCACCAAAATTTGAGGAACACCATGTGGAGAGGCGGGTTGGTTTCCAGCGTCCAAAAGCGCAGGCTAGTGAGCCAGGGTTTTTGGCTATAAACGAAACTAAACATCTCATCGCCCCAGAAGTCGCCGTAGTGCGCTAAAGCAACTAGCCGGAGGGTGAGACCGGCGAGTGTTATAGAGAGAATAGCGGCGTGTTTTTTTAAAAACATAAGAAGGTGTCATTCAGAGCACATTCGCTGCGCTCAGTATAAACTCCGCGAAGAATCTTCCTATTTCTCCGTTCGTGACGACAGTTGAGCAAGAGGAAGATCTTTCGCCCGCGAGGGCTCTAGATAACAGCTATTTTATACTTCTTCGGCGTCCGCTGCCTGGCGCAGCGCCACGACGATGGGTTCAATGTTGCCGTCCAGAATGACTGGCATATTGTTCCAATTTTGGTGAATGCGGTGGTCGGTGATGCGGTCCTGGGGGAAATTGTAGGTACGAATTTTTTCGCTGCGGTCGCCGGAGCCAATTTGTGATCGGCGTTTCTCTGTGATCTCGGCTATCTTTTTTTCTCGGTCCAGGGCGTAAAGGCGGGCGCGGAGCACGGCCATGGCTTTTTCACGGTTAGCAGTTTGGGAGCGTTCGTCCTGGCACTGCACGATCATGCCGGTGGGAATATAGACGATGCGGACAGCCGAATAAGTGGTGTTAACGCTCTGGCCGCCGTGGCCGCCAGCGGTCATGGTATCAATGCGCAGATCCTTGGGATCAATTTTGAATTCTGTTTCTTCAATCTCCGGCATGACTGCCACGGTGACAGTAGAAGTGTGCACGCGCCCCGCTTTTTCTGTTTCCGGCACGCGTTGCACCCGGTGCACGCCCATTTCATATTTTAAATCTTTGTAGACTCCACTAGCTGGCGGAGTGCCTTTGATAGAAAAGACGACTTCTTTGTAGCCGCCGATACCAATCCGGTTAGCATCAAGAAAAGTGGTTTTCCAGCCACGGTTTTCGGCGTAGCGGCTGTACATGCGAAAGAGCTCGGCCGCAAATAGCGCTGACTCATCGCCGCCCACGCCCGCCCGGATTTCCATAATAACATTTTTTTTATCCAGCGGGTCTTGATGGCGCGAGAGGTCGGCCAATTCTTTTTCAAGAACGATTTTTTGGTCAGATAATTCCAGTATTTCAGACTCAGCAATCTCGCGCACCTCACTGTCCGCCTTCGCGAGTAGGGCAGTTTCAGCTAGGCTTTTCTCAATAGCTGCGAGCTCGCCAATTTTTTCCGCGAGCGGCTTAAGGTCGTTGTATTCCTGGGAAAGGGTCTTCAGTTTTTGCGAATCATTAATCACGGCCGGGCTTTGTAGGCCAGCCTCCAGTTGTTGAAATTTAGTTAGTAGATCAAGATATTTTTTTAACATATACTTCTAATTGTGTTATCAATAGCAGAGCATCCGCCTCCGTCCGCGAGGACTACGGCGGATTGTTAACTGACTCAAAATCAACTTCGCTTGGGCTCATTGATTTTGGTTGTTAACAAAAAAACAGACTGGCAGTAGTATACCACGCAGTCTGTCTTGAGGTCAGCTATTTTTCTTCGGCAGCAGTTTTTTTCGCAGCTTTCTTAACCACGCGCTTGGCCGCGGCGGTCGCCTTCTTCACTTTCTTGCCCTTGCGAATAGCGGCCACGGCCGAAACGCGGCCCATCTTTTCCTGGAATTTTTCCACGCGGCGGGCGGTATCCACGAATTTTTGTTTGCCGGTATAAAAAGGATGGCACTGGTTGCACAGCTCAATGCGTATTTCCTTCAAGGTACTGCCGGTGGTAAAAGTGTTCCCGCAGGCGCAGGTGACCTTGGTATCGGTAAAATATTTGGGGTGAATAGCGGTTTTCATAATTATTTGCGAACTAAATTGAGTAAAATGAGTATAACATAGCCCCCCCGGCCTGTCAATAATTAACTATTTCAACTATTTCATTGCGATTTTTGGTTTTTTATGATACTATTAGCATAAGTTGTTAGCTGATTTGTTGTACCATTTTTATGGCCCCGGAAAAGAAAAAAGGTGAACCCAAAAAAGGTCGTGGCAGTACCAGCGCGAAAGAAGAGACATTACAACAAGCCGCTGACAAAATCTTGCGCGATTTTGATGAACGCCAACGTGGTTTGGTTGAAAAGCTACATGCTCTTGAAGGGGAAGTTGCTAGACTTCAGGAGGCACAAGATGTGAAATCCAGGGATTTGTTTCTCGCCGTCTATCGTCTGTACCGGGTATTGGAGAGTTCAGTCAATTTTTTTGATCACACTGTTACACCCGCTAAGGATCATGGTCGGGTATTATTGCCGTCGGAAATCGAACGTTTTGAGGCCGATCGCGAGCAACATATCAAACAAGCTAAGGAAAAGATTATTGCTTTACAAACCTGGCTCGATGGTGCGGTGACCAAACCAGCGATTCGCGAAATTTTACAAGCCGGAGGCGATAAAGAAATGCAGACACTTGCTGACGCGGAAACAATAGTCAGCAAACTCGTCGAGGAGCTGGTTGGACAATATCACACCTATCAGGCCACTCTCGGGGGGCAGCCCGGCGGCGACATTGAAGCAGCGCGGCTCACGCTCGGGATCGGTGAATCAAGTGTAGATGATCCTGAGACGTCGGCGGCTTGGGTGGCCCACCAGGAGCGAGTGCGCGCAATCATACGGGCGCTTGAGTTGATTCCCGGAAATCGGTTTGCTGATGAAACGATTGGCCAAGCATGCAATCTGGTATTCACTGGCAAAGCGAGCTCAGAACAAGGTCAGGCTTGTCTGGAGGCTTTGCGTCATTTCACTACCAAGCCACCACAAAAAATGTTTATTGAAATGGATATTCCTTACACTACTGACGATTTGCAGGCACTGTCGGCTAATCTCGTGGCGGCTGAACAGCTTTTGACAACTGGTATTTTGCCAGCTCACGGGAGGTTCAAAGATTATGAGACCAATGAAGAAACGACCCATCTTGAAAAAGAGTACAATGATGTCGGGAGGCACCTGGCCAATTTTCGCGACAAGTTATCTAAACATAGCTTGAAAGATCAACTCATGGAAAGATTTGGCACTCGTCTGGCTAAGTATGAAATTTTGTTCCTTGCCATCAAAGACAATGCAGCCCTCGCACCTGATCCGGCGTCGGCACCACGCGTTTTACGAATTATTGAAGGCAATCTCCGGCGAATGGAAGCTGAAGCTGAAACGTTCATTACCGAACTGGACAAAGCCGATTTGAACAAATCCACTTAAAGTTTTATTCCTTAATTGTTTTATATGGCGACACCTTCCCAACCGTCTTTCTCATTTTTAGAAAAATTTGTCTTGGAAGCTCTCCAGAGCCACGGTTTTGACAAATTGAGTCCGGCTGATCAGGTTAGTTTTTTCCCCCAGTTTATGGCTGAGGCTGAAGAGCGCCTAGGGATAGCTCTGTTGCCGAGACTCACGTCAGAAAGCGCCGCAAAAGAACTGGACGTTTTATTACAGAAAGAATCCGCGCCTGAAGAATGGTCAATTTTTTGGAAAAAACATGTTCCCGATTTCACCGCTGTTGTAAAAGATACGCTCCAGAAGTTTGCCAGCGAACTGTCCGTTGCCTTTAAAGTTTAGCAAAAATATGCCCGTTTGGGGAAAGAATCAATTAAAACAAGGAGGGATGTCTGGTGAAGCAGATGGGGAAGTCTCGCGGGATTTTGCCAACCCTAACATCGTGAACGACCTGGCCGAACGAAAAAGCCAGCTGGAGGAGGATGTTAGCTATCACAAGGAAAGTTTAAAGGCGAAAATAGCTAAGTTGCTAGAAAAAGTTGAAATTAAAAAGGTCGAGGTCAGAGTTGAATTGTCAGGGCCATTGGATAATCTTAAAAAGATAATTGAACAAATAGAGGTTGTAGAGGTTGAAATTAAAAATATTGGTGAAGATGTTGCTGCCCTGGATGCGGCCGAGCGCAAAATTGATAGTCTGCGCCAGGAAATCAAACAGCACTTCGTCGCTTTTGCACGACTAGTCGCCGCGTTGGTAGTAAAAGAAAAGGCGGTGGCGACTGAAACAGAACCAGGCGAAAAAGGGCAGGTTGATTTGTCGGCAGAATTAGCCCGGGAAATTCTTGATAGAAATCCTGCCGGCTTCCAGGCGGCCCTTGAGGAGGCCATTGCCGCCGCATACCTGCCGGACCGCGATTCGGAGGCCGTCAAAAATAATTTGAAAAAGTTTTTGAAAGATATTGACGTTGATACGGGTGTCCCGCCTCTGCGTCAAAAATTGGCTGAAGAGGGCATTGCCAATTGGGAAGCGTTTGCGCGGCGTTTTGAAAACGAACTCGCCGAGAAATTCGCCGGCGTCTTGGGGGAGGTGGCGCAGTCGCGAATGCGCCTGCTGGCCGGCCAGGAGATCGGCGCCATTAGAGAATTGGCTGATGAGGGGTGGACCCCAAGTAAATTTATAAAAGATGCCGCCTTTGATTTCTCTTTTATTTGGAAAATGAAAGGGTCAGTGGCCGTTCGTTTAGCCATCAACGCCGTTTTGCTTACCGGCACTGCCGCTGTAATGAACTACTTCATAAGGATGGATGGTGCGGCCAAAGCCACGATCATGGGCACCGGGGTTGGTTTTATGCGCGGCTTGGTTAGCATGTTCACCGGAGAGAACAAAACTTTCCAAGAGCCGATCGCCCGGGCCAAGCGCGAAGCTGAAGCCGAAAAAATGGGTCTGATTGCCAAGGCGCTTATAAAAAGAATGTTTAACCCGGACGGGACTCTGAATGCGGCGGCGGGGAACGAATTGGGTCATTTATTTTCCGCCACGCTGCGGCGGGTGACCGAACCGGAGAAGAAAGAGGAATATGAAATAGCATTTAATAAAGGCGCGCCAGACGAATTTATCTTGAAAGGCGACGCGGTGTGTATCTATCATGAAGGCTTGAAACGGGCGGCCGAGCAGGGGCTGGGAGTGGCCGAGACGACGAAGCTGGAATTCGCCCGCGCCATCCATGCTCTTCATAATAATAAAGGTAAAACGATTGCCGACACTCCGCCTGCGCTACAAACAGGATTTTTGGGGAAGTTGAAAACTGTTGGTAGCGCTACGGTGCTTGGCGCCGCCGCCGGCTGGCTGATTCATGCCACGACCGCCGGTCGCGCTGTTGTCGGCGCCGGTTATGGGTTAATCAGAGAAAATAAGTCTAGCGCGGCCGAGGACCGGAAGGCCGGCGACCGCGGCAGCCGCAAGAACCTGGATGTAATTGAAGCACATATTGCCTTGCTCCTCAAAAAAGCCGACGCCGCGACAGAAGAGGATAGGGCCCGTCTGCGCGAATATCAGGCGCTTCTCGCGGCGCTCGCGAGCGGACAGAAGTTGGGAATGCTGTTGCCCGCGTTAGAACTGCTGAAAAAAGAAAAGCCCGGAGTCTTTGCCAAAATCGGCCGCCGGCTGAAGGGGCAGAAGGCTGAGCCGCAGCACGCCGCCTCTGATGCCATAGACTGGCTGCGGAACAATGCCCATGACGTTAAGTTGTTTATTGATCGCGACCAATTCGCCCAGACGAAAATTGAGAGTCTCCAGCGTGACATCGCCAGCGCCGAAGTAAGATTTAATTTCGCCGAGGCCCTGGAATCTCTCAAAACAACCAGCCAGGCTTTGAGAGGGAAAGCGGAAAACAATCCCAGAATTCGCCGGTGGAGAAAAGCGGGACGCATGCTGAAGTATGCCGCCATCGGCGCTGGCGTTTCCCTCGTTATCGGTAAGAGTGGGGAAATTATTTGGAAACATCTCATGGGAGAGCCAGCCGCCCCTGCCGCACATCATGAGACCGCCGCTCCAGTTGAGCAACATACGGTCGCTGTCGCTCCGGCAACAGCAGAAGCTCACCCTGTTCCGTCGGCTCCGGCGCCTGCTCCTGGTTTTTCGCCGGAAAGCGCGGTTCATGAGGGAGAAGGCATTACTCACCCAATAGTCCGTCAGCTCCTAGACAAATTTAAAGGCGATATTGAGCATAACCACAAGCCAGCTATTACTCTTGAGGACGGTCATGAGTATCAATTCCGTGGCAATATTCGCAGCGAAAAAGCTTTGGAAAATTTCGCCGTCAAAATGTCCGCCGAGATGGCCAAACTTAGGGGGGATATAAACCTGAAAGCCGGCACCGAGAATTGGCTGAAATTTATGGGTGAGGGCAAGGGCCATGTAGTGCTGACGAATCATGATGGAAAATTAGGCTATGAGATTCATAATGAAGTACTGTCAGTGCCGCATAGACTGGGCGCAGGTGAACACGCCCCAGCGCTAAAAACGGATCATCAACTAACCGCGGAGGATCAGGCAGGGGAGCCGCCGCACCATGAAGCGCCGACAGTAAGTTTAGACACTCATATTCTTCACTTAACCGGCCAATCGGCTCTCGCTGATCAGTTAGTCAACCCGTTGAATGGTCAGGCAGTACCGGGCATTGACATCCCTAATTCAAAAATTGATTTAGTGTCGCACTCAACATCAGGCGGGGGCGCAGCCGCTGGGGGCGAAGGCGGCGTCTCTGCCGATCAGGTGATCCAAGAACTACAGGAAAAAATTGCTCAACAGACCTTTACTGATTGGGCCGTTCACAAGAGCGAAGACATTCATGACATGCTTGAAGTTGAAATGTTGACCAAAGAACATCTGGCTGAATGGACCAAGGAGTTTGTGGCGCAGCACCCGGGAAGTCAGCTGAAGGATTTGCACAAACAGTTTGAGACTTTTATTGAGGATAAAGCCGATGCGGCAGAATCCTCCGCCGGTGGGAATGGTATTTTATTGGAAAAACCCGCGGCTGTAGTTTCGCCGGCCGCTCTCGCTCATGAAGAGGCTGCCAAAATCGCGCCGGCGGCGCGCGGTGGTGCCGCCCCCAGGGCTCTTGCCGGGGCCGAAGCCCCTGTCGTCGGCCCTGACCACCCCATTGTCATTGAAACACAGGGCAGTAATCGGGTCATTCATTTTCTTGATCGGAACGACCACAAAGATCACGCGGCCACCATCTCGGAGACATTATCGCCGCAGCCATCAGGCAATGAACACAACCCGCTTCTCATCAAGCTGAGGCCGCTTGGTCGTGCTATTCCCGCCCGGCTTGAGATGCATTCAATCCCGGGCAAACTTGATATGGAGCCCGTCGTTGTCGTTGAAACAGCCGGTGACGATGACACTATTGAGGAAGTCCTCTATCGGATTGTTGATGGAAAATTTGATGAAATTGAACCCCCGCCCGCCTCTTGACAAGCTGGCCGTTTTGCCCTAAACTAGGGCCATCTTAATCACTCACCCGCCTACGGTCGCCTCTGGCGACCTTCGGCGAGGCAGGCCCGCCTCCAAATTAGGGTCTGCTCGCTTGAAGTATTTCCTCCCTAAGGAACACTCCTGGGGTAAAGGCGGGGAGGCAGTAATAAGGAAAAAACTATGTCCAATCCAACATTGTTGGAAATGTTAAAGGCCGGTGTCCATTTTGGGCACCAAAAGTCGCGCTGGCACCCAAAGATGGAGCAGTACCTCTTTGGCGTCAGAAACGGCGTCCACGTCATTGATCTTGACCAGACGCTCACCGAGCTGGAAAAAGCGGCGAACTATGTGAAAAACCTGGCCGCCAAAGGCAAGGTTATTTTATTTGTCGGCACCAAGCGCCAGGCGCGCGCTCTGGTGAAAGAAGCCGCGGAGCGTTGCGGTATGCCGTTTTTGACCGAGCGCTGGATCGGCGGACTTCTCACTAACTTTGACGAGTTCAAACGCCGCATGAAAAAGTACAAGGGTTTGAAAGAAATGTTCGCGACCGGCGAGATTGAAAAATATACCAAAAAAGAACAGTCCACTTTCAAAAAGCAGATTGAAAAAATGGATAAATATCTCTCCGGTCTCGTCTCGCTTGATCGCATTCCGGACACTCTGTACATTGCGGATCTGCGCGTGGAGAAAACCGCGGTGGCCGAAGCCAAGCGCATTGGCGTACCAATGATTGCGGTATGTGACAGCAACGTTGACCCGACCAAAGCGGAGTATCCCATTCCGGCGAACGACGATGCCGTCAACGCCATTAAATTGATTGTGGATGTAATAGCCGAAGCCGTGAACGAAGGCAAGGCGCTTTTTGAAAAAAATAAACTTGAAGCGCAAGCCAAAGAAATGGAAAAGAAGGCCGCCGCGCCCGCTCCCGCATTCATGGTACAACCCTCCGAGTCCGCGAAGGCCGCTCCAGCGAACGCTGTCGCCGAAAAGAAAGAACGCCGGGCTCTGAAGAAAGAAGAAGCGGTGTAATTTACAAATTTAATTTAGAGGAATCTTCTTCGCTCACTGTGGTTCGCTGCGAAGTGATTTTCCTCGCGAGAGTAAAATCATATGTCAATTAGTGCTTCCGATGTCATGAAGCTCCGCAACCAAACCGGAGCCGGCATGATGGATTGTAAAAATGCTATGGAAGAGGCCGGTGGCGATATGGAAAAAGCCGGCGAGATCCTACGCAAAAAAGGTATCGTCAAAGCCGCTAAGCGCGCCGACAAAATCGCCGCCGACGGCCTGGTGACCGGCATCGTGAGCGCCGATAAAAAAATCGGCGTGCTCGTGGAAGTCAATTGTGAAACTGATTTCGTCGCCAAAAGTGAAAGTTTTAGCGCCTTTAGTCGTCACGTGGCTGAAGCGGTGCTTAAACACAACCCGGCTGATTTAGCGGTTCTTTACACTCTTCAACTGCCAACCGGCACCACGGTAGAAGGTATGGCTGGTGAACTCACCCTGAAAATTGGAGAAAAGATCACCATCCGCCGGTTTGTGCGCTACGACACAACCGGCCAAGCTGTGGTGTATCTCCACGGCAGTAAAATTGGTGTCTTAGCCGACCTGACCGGTGGCGATGCCGAGCTGGCTGCTGACGTTGCCATGCACATTGCCGCCTCCAACCCAAAATTTTTGAATCGTGCCCTGGTTGACCCGACGCTCGTGGCCAAAGAAAAAGAAATCTTTGCCGAACAACTGAAAGCGGCTGGCAAGCCAGCGAACATCATTGAGAACATTCTGAAAGGAAAGATTGATAAATTCTACGGTGAAATTTGTTTGCTGGAACAGCCCTTCATAAAAAACGAAGATCTCACGGTTGAAAAACTGGTCGCGGGTAAAGGCGCCGCCATCAACCGCTACGCTCGTTTTGAACTAGGCGAAGGTATTGAGAAAGAAGTGAAAGATTTTGCCGCCGAGGTAGCGGAGCAGTTGAAATAACCAATCTTTAAGAGACACCCAGCCATTGCGCCGGGTGTTTTAATTGTGGTAGAATCAGGCAATCATATGATAAACTTGACTGTTTTTCAAAAACGCCTTGGCCCTATCCGCGGCCGTCACCCGTGGGTATTTTCCGGGGCATTAAAACATATTCCCGAAGGGCTGGCCTCTGGCACACCAGTAGAACTTATTGATGAGCAGGGAAATTTCCTCGCGAGCGGTTTTTTTAATTCCTATTCCCAAATCGCGGTACGCCTGTGGGGTTTTGATCCGCCAGCTGGCGGAGGTGAAGAAGTAAACGAAGATTTTTTTGTTCGCCGCATTGAGCGCGCCTACGAAATTCGTAAAAAATTTGTCGCTTCCAAGCAAACAGATTCGTATCGTCTCGTCTACGGGGAAAATGATTTATTACCCGGGCTCATTGTAGACAAATACGCCGATTATTTGTCCGTACAGTTTCATAACCCGGGCATTGAGTTTTGGAAAAAAGATATTGTTGGGGCACTGGTAAAAACCCTGAAACCAAAAGGTATCTATGAGCGCAGCGACGTGCGTGACCGCAAGCGCGCTGTCATTCTGAGTGAAACGAAGAATCCCTTACACTCGGATTTAAGGGATCCTTCGGCTACGCCTCAGGATGACAACAAGGCGACAGGTCTTTTGTACGGCAAAGTACCAGAGCGTGTCATTATCAAAGAAAATGGCTATAAATTTTACGTTGACATAATCGGCGGGCAAAAGACCGGTTTTTTCCTTGACCAGCGAGACAAGCGGCTGGCACTCGCCAAATATTCCGAAGATAAGAGTGTGCTGAACTGCTTCAGCTACACCGGCGGATTTTCGGTCTACGCGCTCGGGGCTGGTGCAAAAAAAGTGGTGAGTGTAGATGCCTCCGAGAGCGCTCTCACGCTCGCCGAAGAAAACATAAAACTGAACAAATTACCCGCGAGCAAATGTGAGTTTATTTTGGCTGATGTGAAAGAGTATTTGAGTGATTTGGCGAGCCAGACCACGCCTAACCCCTCCTTTGCGAAGGAGGGGGAGCGTACCCTCGCCTCCGCAGAGGAGAGGGTAGGGGGAGAGATCTCATCTTCTCTGTTTGACGTCATAATTCTCGACCCCCCGGCGTTCGTAAAAGACCGGCACAAAGTGAAAGAAGGTCTGCAGGGCTATCGCAAGATCAATGAACTAGCGTTGAATATTTTGCCTGCCGGTGGTATTCTAGTGACAGCATCCTGTTCGGCGCATGTGACGCTCACAGACTTCCGTTTCATGCTCTCCGAAGCCGCGGCCCGCGCCAGCCGCACTGTGCAGATTTTGGAAACCTATACGCACGGCATTGACCACCCCGAGCTGGTGGCGTTCACCGAAGGGGAGTATTTAAAGTGTTTGTTTTGTATTGTTAATTAAATTGTCATCCTGAACGAAGGTGAAGGATCTTCCTCTTATGCCAATCGTAATGGGCGTAAACGGAAGATTCTTCGGTCGCCTACGGCGACCTCAGAATGACACTTAAAGATTTCTATGGTCAACGTCGCTATCAATGGTTTCGGCAGAATAGGTAGACAAGCCTTTCGCGCCGCCTGGGAAAAGAAAACCGTTAAAATTGTCGGCATCAATGATTTGACTGATGCCAAAACTCTGGCCCATTTGCTGCGCTATGACACCGCCTATGGCACCTGGCAAAAAGATATAAGCTACGACGACACCAATTTGATTATTGAGGGGAAGAAAATACCCGTTTCCGCGGAAAAAGACCCATCGCTTTTGCCGTGGAAGAAGTTAAAGGTGGCAGTCGTACTGGAGTGCACGGGCCGATTCACTTCGCAAGATGGGGCCGAACTCCACCTCAAAGCCGGCGCCAAAAAAGTGATTATCAGCGCTCCGGCCAAGGGCGGCGTGGTGCCCACCTATGTCCTGGCGGTCAATTCCGCCGCTGTCGGCAAAGAAGAATCTGCGGTCATCAACAACGCCTCCTGCACCACGAACTGCATCGCTCCGGTAATGTCCGTGCTGGAAGAAACATTTGGTATTGACAAAGCGATGATGACCACCGTGCACGGCTATACCGCCGATCAAAATCTGCAGGACGGCCCGCACAAAGACTTGCGCCGGGCGCGCGCCGCCGCCGAAAACATCGTGCCGACCACCACCGGCGCGGCCATTGCCGTCACCGAGGCCATTCCGGAGTTGCAGGGCAAGTTTGACGGTCTCGCCATCCGGGTGCCGGTGCCTTCCGTTTCGCTTTCCGATATCACGGCCGTCCTGTTGGAAGATGTTACCATTGAAGAAGTCAACAAAGCCTTTACGAAAGCGGCCAAGAGCGCCCGTTTCAAAGGGGTTCTCACGGTGACCACCGAACCGCTGGTGTCATCTGACTTTATTGGCAATACGCACTCAACGATTGTGGATTTGAGCCTGACCAACGTCGTTGGAGGAAGTCTGGTAAAAGTAGTGGCCTGGTATGACAACGAAACCGGTTATGCCACCCGGCTGGTGGAGATGGCCGAACAGTTTGCTTAAATTTTTATGCGTCAAGCGCTGAAAAATTATTTTATTCCGCACGCGGGCAATAATTTTCAGCCGCACGTCGTGCACACCAAGCGAACTATTCTGTATAGCGCATTTTTCGTCGGTCTCAAAGCCATGCTTTTCGTCGTGGCGCTGGCCGTGCCGTCGCAGGTTTATCTGCACCCGGATATTCTGGGGGAGCAGTACCGGGCAATTATTGAGCTCACCAACAATCTTCGTCTTAAAAACCACCGGGATACGCTGGCGGTCGCCGTCAAACTTAATCAATCGGCCGAAACGAAAGTGGTCGATATGGCGCGGTACGAATATTTCAGCCATACCGGCCCAAACCAGCGCAGCCTGGCGTATTTTTTGAAACAAGCGGGCTACCAATATAGCGCGGCCGGCGAGAATCTCGCGCTGGGTTTCTCTGATGCTCTCTCGGTGATGAAAGCCTGGGAAAAGAGCCCGACCCATTTTGAGAATCTGGTTGATGCTGATTTTAAAGAAATTGGTGTCGGCTTGGTCGGCGGGCAGTATCAGGGCGAACCAACGATTTATATCGCTCAACATTTTGGCGCTCCGGCCGCCCTAACATTCAACGGCGGCGCGGCTCCGCCGGTAGTCGCCGGCAAAAAAATTGCCGATGAGCCCTGGGTGCAAATTGATACACAAAACTCACACGTTTTTTGGCAAACTGCCGGCGACGCGACAATTCTCACGGTCCGGGCGAAAATTGACGGGGCCGTGGCCTCCGCGGAGGCCCGGGTTGATGTCAATACCATTCCGATGGTCCGCATTGGCCGAACCAATATATTCGCGGGCCAGATCGCCGTCCCCAAACCTCTCAGCGCTTTTTTCCTCCCCGCGCTCAATCTTCCGGTCGTGACCGCGACCGATGCCGCCGGCGGAACCGTGACGCAGACAGTCAACTGGTTTAACGTGCCGCGTTTTGACCCGTCGCTCTGGACGGCCTATGCCCGCGCGCGTGATTTTTTGGGTCCGATTACCCCCATTTTTTCCGTGTCACGCAACATTTTTGCTGTCGCCACGATTTTTTTCACGGCCGCGCTCGCGCTCATTGTTGCTTACGAATTTCGCCGCGAGCACCACCATCTGGTGGGGCAAACGGCGCTCATGGTGGTTTTGCTCGTCGGGTTGTGGTGGTTTTAACGGGAGATTTTTTACCGGCAACTGGCCCTTGACAAAAGGGCTTTTTGTTTTATATTGCCTCTAGTCAATCACTTAAGTTTTTCCCCTAAAGGGAGGGGACAAAGGAGTAGGTGATGAGTGCCTCAAACTTCTGCTTCTGCAAGGAACACCAACCAAAAAGGTACACTCGCGGCTTCTTCACACAGGAGGTCTTCTACGAGTGGTACTGCAAGACCTGCCATAAGTACAAAGAACCGTGTGGCGAGTGCAGAGCAAAAGGAGAACTCCCGGCGGAGTCGCATTGGAGTATAACCAAAGGGTGCGAAGTCACCACCAAGTACAAGAAGTGTCCTGCCTGTGGCGGTTCAGGGCACAAGTAGTGACAGACAGGTACTCGGACATCTGCCGGCAGGCTTGGCCCTTACGGCAGGTGGCCGGTCACATGGTTCCTTTGGACCCTCGCTCGGCGTTCACCCAAAAGGTGGATGTCCGAGCGGGGGTCTTGTTCGTTTCAAAAAGATTTTGATGTTTTCGCAATCTCCCTCCCCTACAAGGGGAGGGAAGCGTTGTAGTTGTCTTTATTGTAGCACAATTAAGCTGTCTTGCTTTCCACTCTCATCTTTGATAAGATGATAGAGATAAAATCAATTTAGAAGTGCAACTTTGAGTGGTACACTCAAAGGCATATGCACAAGACTTTGTACCATCAACTTGGTCAGAAAGAACGGGATCGCATCTTTCTGCTCAAGAAAAAGGGTATGACCAATACGGAGATTGCGGTGAAACTTGGTCGGGATAAATCAACGATCGGTCGGGAACTGCGGCGTAATACTCATCAGAAGCTCCATCAGTACCTGCCGGACACGGCCGAGCGGAAAGCGCTCAAACGAAAAGAGCGAGGGCGAAAAGTGCGGTATGTGGTAAAGGATGCGACGCTCAAGCGACGCATTATCCGACTCTTAAAAGGCGGGTGGTCGCCAGACCTCATTGCCGGACGGTTGAAACGAGCGAATCGGTTAGGCTTGAACCAGGAGAGCATCTACCAATTCATATACAGTCTGGAAGGTCGGAAGCTGAATCTGCGTCAGTACTTGCGCCGCGCACACCGCATTCGGAGAAAAAAGAACGGACGGAAACATCGCAACACGAGTAAAATGAATCAAATTTTCCCCGCAGCTATGCTGCGTGGGTAAAAGCTGGTAAACTGGGTGCATGTCAGAACATATCAAACGGTCACACAATGTCTCGTTACTGCTGTACCACTTAGTTTGTCCAGCTAAATACCGCCGG
>JACRFW010000003.1 GCA_016234265.1 Candidatus Magasanikiibacteriota bacterium | reverse complement strand
TCTGACGTCCATGTTTTTTAATGTCCGCACTGCCACATTGTGGGCAGTGTTTTTTGTCATAGTGAACTCAAAAGTTAAAATTTTATCTAACTGTAGCAAAGAAAACGACTTTTTAGCAACTTGAAATGTCCATTAACTCTTTTGATGAGTTCGTCCTTTTTGACAAGGTAAGTTTCTTTTTCAATGCTTCCATCTAAAAAGGCGTTGACCAGCTTATCAAGTTTTATTTCTGTTTCTTTGATTCTCTCGTCAAGATTTTGGGCGAAAGATTGCGCCGACTGGGCGTTGTCTTTTTCCCAAACATCAACTTGTGCTTTCATCTTTTCCGCCCAGTCGTCGCCAAGTGCGACATTTTGAAGCCGTGATTTTACCCACGCAGCATAGCTGCGGGGAAAATTTGATTCATTTTTTTGGGCACCGGCTTGGATTCTCCGGTAGCGATTGACTCGTTGACGTCAGACACTCCGTCGCTGACCGCTCCGTCGGCGGGAATCCGGCCCCCCGGCTTCACCAGCACCACGTCATTTTTCTTCAGCTCCAAAAGCGGAATAATTTCGGTCTTGCCGCTCCTAATAACTTCCGCCTGATCCGGCAACAGCTTGGAAAGTTCTTTAAGCGCGCTTTGGGCGCCGGAAACGGCCCGCATCTCCAGCCAGTGGCCAAGGAGCATGATAGTAATCAGGGTGGCCAGCTCCCAAAACAATACCTCCTGGCCGCCGAGGAAAGTAACAACAACGCTATAGAGGTAGGCCACCGAAATCGCCAGCGCGATTAAAGTCATCATCCCCGGTAATTTTGCCTGGAGCTCCCGATAGGCAGAGGCGATAAATACGGAACCGCCGTAAAAAAAATAACTGATGCCAAAACCAACGGCAGATACACCGCACCGGGAAATGTCGGCGCTTGATAATCAAGAAGCTTTTGGACAACATCGGAATAGGCAACTACCGGAATAGATAGCGCCAGGCTCACCCAGAATTTTGTTTTGAAGATGTTGGTTGAATGCCCGGCGTGCTTATTGAACCCATCATGATGGGCCAGCTTTGGCATCTCATGCCGCGGCTCTTGGTGCTGATGTTTGGGCGCGGCGGGCACCAAATTCATGCCGCACTCCGGGCACAGGCCGGGTTTGTCGGAAACAACTTTCGGATGCATGGGACAGGTATACATACCGATTATTTACTTCTGTCTCGCGTAAAGCCCTACCAGCTCTGTCTGGCCAAGCACCTGCCCCTGCAAAGCCGCTTCTAATTCTTTCTGAATAGAGACTGGCGCTAGAGCAAGCGCGCTATCAAGCGCATATAGCTTAAACCGATAATGATGCGTTCCCGCTGGCGGGCACGGCGGGCACCACTGATTTTCTCCCGAGCTAGTTTTCCCCTGTACCGCGCCAGTCGGCGCCTCTCCGGCTTTGATTTCAAAAGTCTTCGGGTCAATATTCCACAGGAGCCAGTGTGTCCAGAGGCCAGCCGGCGCGTCCGGGTCGTCCACAATCAGGGCCAAACTTTTGGCTTCAGTCGGCACGCCAGACCACTCTAGCGGCGGGTGCGCTCCGCTCCCATCACAGCTGTATTCTTTGGGAATAAAACCGTTATGAACAAAAGCTGAACTGGTGAGTTGCATATGTACCCGATTAGCCTACCGATGGAGTAGCCGGAGGATTCATCGATGCGCTACCCAGGCCTGGCCCTTTGGAGAAAGCCAAATAACCGGGAACAAAAATATTGATGAAAGGCACGATGATGAGCACACCCACCCAAGCCGGTTTGTTTAGCCGCTCCGCGATGGTCATGTAAACAATAACGGCGATGACGATATTGACGAATGGAATCAGGAAGAGCAGAACCCACCAATATGATTTCCCTGCTACTTTAACGAGCAAAAAGACATTGATAACCGGAATCCAAGCCAGCCACCTGTTCGGGGTGCCGGTCTTTCTGGCCATGACCTGCAGCGCGTACGACATGTACACATACATGGCCAAACCGAAGACTAAAAATGGTATGCCAAAAAGCGCTACTGTTGCTTGATCGCTCATATATACAGTAAATTAAAAATTGAGTTTCTCAAAGTACCGCCCCACCAGAGGCAGCGCTTGCTGTTTGCCCTGCAAGGCGTACACGATACCGATAATCCACAAGACGACAACGGCAATCTGCAAAAATGGCGTGGCTACCCACACGAAGGGCAAGCGATCAATAATCAAGGTGGCTACCCACAAAAGCAGAACACCAAGACTCTGTTTAACATGAAATTTAACAAACGGATCGTTCTTTGACTCCGTCAAAAGCGGAATAAAGAATAAAATATAGGCTACAAACGCCATAATGGTGTTCTTGCCGGCTGGTGGCTGGGTCACGGCGCCCTCAACATTCGCGGCGGGTAGCGGCTGACCTATTGGTTTGTTCTCTTCCATAGGAAAAAATTAAGAATAAATACTCCGAAATTAGTATAGCATACCCTCCGGCTCCGGCACAACAGCCCGTACCTAGCTTGACGAAACCCACTTTTCTGCTATACTATCAGTACTTTCGCCCCTAGTTAGGGCGCCCCGTCGAATGACGGGGTTGTTATTTAGTAGGCAACACTCGTTATCATAACTAGCAAATAAATTGATAACCCATTGGAGAGGTGTCAGAGTGGTCTATCGTACAGCTTTGCTAAAGCTGCAGGGGGTCAAACCCCTCGAGGGTTCGAATCCCTCCCTCTCCGCCAATTTGTACTTTCGGCGGCATTTTGATTAGCTAAATAAAATATATTGGAAGGGTGGCCGAGCGGTTTAAGGCAACAGTCTTGAAAACTGTCGTACCTAAATAAGTACCGTGAGTTCGAATCTCACCCCTTCCGCCAATTTTTTCATATCTTGCCAGGAAGAGGATTCTGACCTTGGTTTATTTCTTCCCACGTCCTAACATTGGCGAAACAACTTGCTCGTGATATAATGTGGCCATGGGCAAATATATTCATCGCCACATAACTCTGCTACTTCGGATCGTTTTGGTTTTCTTCGCCATGACAGTTCTTACCGGCGCTGCCTTATGGTTTTTTTTAAAAAACAATCAAGATGTTCACAATTTGTATTTCAGTGCCAATGAATCCGCGATAAAAGCGAACATAAAAAAAGAAAAAGAAGAGCTTCTTGGGCATTCCAAAAGATTGGCGGCGGACGAAACATTGCGGAAATATATCGGGGAAAACGACGCACTCACCACCTTGTCGTTGCTCAACTCGGAGACAAAAAAATCTTCTGAAGATTTTTTTGTGGCCATCAATTCCCAGGGCAGGGCAATGGCTGATACTGCCAATAATATACGGAGCGATTATGCGTTTAAAACATTGGCTCACGGTAGGGTAGCAGCAAGCGGAAAGGCGGTCGTATCTGCGGAAAAAAGCTATATAAACACGCTCGTGTTGGTCGGGGCGGAGCCGATTATGGAAGGTTCACATGTAGTGGGTGGAATTTTTTCCGGCTACAATTTGGAGCTAAATAATTTCGTAAACAAATTCAAACAAAAATACCTTGCCGTCGGGACGGAACTCGCGGTCTATGATAATAAAAAGGGCGTGGTGAGTGATACCTTTATGGACAAAGAAACCAAAGCCCTTATAAAATCCAGCTTTAACGGCGCTTCCGATTGGATCCAAAATAGCAGGTCCGGAGAATTTGTGAGTATCCTCGGGAAATTTTATTTCATAAAAAATATCGTCTTTTCGGGCATTGACGGGCCCAAGGGGGGCATGCTTGTATTTTTCCCCACAAATATTTGGGTATACCTTCTTCCCATTTTTATCTCGGCGCTTCTGGGAATTTTGATTGCTTGCCTCGCAAGCGCAAGATTATGGAAGCGGGAGACGCGGTTTCACATCGTTTTATTTATATGCGTTGCCTTTATATTTTCAATAGTTTTAAATTTCGCTTTCGTCAGACTGGTTCTTAAAAAAATTGTGATCGAAATAAAAAAACAGCCGTTTGCCATTTACAATTCCACTGTGCGGCTCGAGCCGGAAGGAGGTATTTTGGCAAAAGATCTGAACGCCAAGGTTGCCATTAAGGTGTCGTCAGGGGGTGAACCCATAAACGCGGCGCAGATTGTCTTGGCATACGACCCATCGGTTGTAAACGTGGAAGATATCATAACTGCCAATTCTTTTTGCGACCCCCAGATGTTTTTGGAAAAAAAGATAGACAACAGCAAAGGAAAGGTTACTATTGATTGCGTAACGACAAAGCCTTTTTCCGAAGAAAACGGCACGGTTGCCGAACTTTTGATAAATCCTGTCAAAGATGGAGATTTTTCGCTTAGCTTTGAAGACAATACGCAGATCCTGGCTAATGACGGCCTCGGCACGAACGTATTAAGGCTTGCTACGAACGGGAATTATAAGATAATCGATAACCGCGCCGAATGAACTACCCCGCAGCAAGCTGACGGGGTATCACGATACCGCGAACAGCTTGAGTTGTTGCGAGTGCAATTGTTGATAATTTGTAGCACCTTGATTACTGACGTAATTTTGTATCTGTTGTTCGTTGGCGGCATGGCCGACCGTGTTGATATAGTAGCCTTTTGTCCAAAATTCGCCGCCCCACAAATACTGTTTAACGATTGGCTTTCTTTTGAAAATTTCTCTGGCGGTGATGCTT
>JACRFW010000014.1 GCA_016234265.1 Candidatus Magasanikiibacteriota bacterium | reverse complement strand
GAGCTTGGCGGCAACGACGCCTTCTGGAAATATACCGATGCTATTTTTGAACGCACTACTTCAAACGGCACCGGGTTTCCTCTAGACGGTTTAGTTCCTTTGGCGAAGGATCTGGGCTTGAATGAAAGCAAATTCAAAAGTTGTTTGGATAACGGGAAATACGCCGCGCATGTGCAGCAAGATGAAAATGGCGGAGCTAATGCTGGCGTCAACGGCACTCCCGGTTCATTCCTTATCGGTAAGGATGGTAAAACGCAGCTCATTTCCGGAGCACTTCCGTACGAGCAGATTAAAGCCGCGATTGACGCGCAACTTCGCTAAGTTATATGAAAAATCAGCGTTCGCCTGAAAAATCAATGGGATGGCTGATGGTTATCATCCCGGTAGCTCTTATCATCGGGCTTATTGTGTGGTCGGCTACCAGGCCGCGTCCGGGTGAAGAAGTACTAAATCAAGGGAACCACCATCTCGCCTCACTGACCGAAGCTCACAAACCATACAGCTCCAAACCGCCTACCTCGGGGCCACACCGCGGCGATAAAACTCCGTGGGGTATTAGCGATAGCCAGATCCCCGATGAATTGCAGCTCCATAACCTTGAAGACGGCGGCGTCATTGTTCATTATGATCCGGCTAAAGTTGCTACGAGTACTATCAAACAGTTGGCCGAGGTGGTGCAACCAATCTATCTGAAAGGGCGCCGCGTTATTCTTGAGCCCTATGCCGATTTGGATACGCCTATTGTAGTAACCGCCTGGACACGCATTGAAAAATTGTCTGTCTTTGACGAAGCAAAAATTAAGCAATTTATTAATGCGTACGAAGGCGTTGATCATCATGTTCCAGGAAGTTAACTACGTACGTGGATGTGACATATTCCACTCAATCAATCGCCCCGCTTTCTTTTCCATATGGTCGGCCCGGCGAATGAACCGGGCGTTCTTTTGGGGAAAAATGTTTAAGTGTGGCGAGTTGTCTATAGCCTCCGCAATATAAAACAGTTCTTCTTCGGCCGTTATCCACTTGGTGCCCAACTGCCGCAAATTAAAAGGCTCCGAATAAGACCGCAAAGTCTTTTTGCCGGTTTTGTTAACAAAATATTCATGGAAATAAGACACCGCCAGCTCACGCACCGTTTTGTAAATGGGGTCGCGCCAGCGCAGTGTGGCGTGGTTAGTTTTGCTAATAGCGCCCCACCGGCCGTTCTTTCGGTACAGTGTCACTACATGGTCATCATCGCCTTTGGTCTTGAGGTCAAGCAAAAACGGCTTCTGACCGTGTATCCATAGAGCCAGCGCGGCCACGAGTGCTCCTTCCAGGCAGTGCATTTTGCCCGCGCGCAAAACCCGCCGCGGCGACATATACGTTTCTCCCCTCTTTTCCAAATTGATCGGAAACCTATCCAGAAAACCCTGAACTCTTATGGGCGTGGAGAGTTTTTTGAAAACTGCCAGTTCAGATTTGGAGAGACCAAACATAGTATTTCCTCAGACCTACTGCCTTATTTCTTCTTTTTCGCCACTGGTTTTTTGACGATCTTAACTTTGACTTTTTTGGTTGCCTTTGCCACCTTTGGTGCTGCCGCCGGAGCAGAAGTGAGTACTTTCAAAATCGCGTCCAATTTGGCATTAAGTGACGCAAACTGCCCCTTGAACTGGTCTGAATTACCAGATGAGCTACCGGCCATCGGCCCCTTTTTCTCAAAACAATTACTGCAGAAAACTGGCTTGCCATCAACCGGTCGGAAAGGCACTTGGCACTTGTTACCGCATTTCGCGCAAGTTGCGTCAAACATTTGTTTGTTATCAAAACGCGGACGATCAAAGTTACTGGCCATTGGTCGAGACGCGTTCCCACCTCCGCCAGAGGCGGACGGTTTATCAAAACAATCACGACAAAATACCGGCCGGCCACCCGATGGTTTAAAAGGTACTTGGCAGGCTCTCCCGCATTTACTGCAAATGGCATCGTACATAAAAGCCGGTTTCCCGCCACCTTTTCTGCCAAAATCTTTATTAAAATTGCCCATATCGTGCTTGTTTAATGAATAACTGTACTAATTGATAGTGCCTTGTTTTGGCCAAAAGGGGCTGGCGAATAGTCGCCGAAAACCCCCAATGTCCGACGTGGCTCCCAGGGTCGGATTCGAACCGACGACCAACTCGTTAACAGCGAGCTGCGCTACCGCTGCGCTACCTGGGAAAATAATTTGTGAGGGGAATTATACTCTAGCAACATCTACTAGTCAATATAATGTGCCTTTTGCCATATTTCGCTAAAATTAACCTTTTTAGAGCAAAGAATCGTCTTTCGTCGGCTCCGTAATGCCACGAAACACCACATCAACGATATTTTTCACCCCAAATTGGCGACCATCCAGAAAACCGGACATCGCCGCCTCCGCGAGCCAACCGGAGCGAACCCAGTCAAAAAGCCACTCGGCGGTATAGCGCGGATCACCCTGGGAAATACCGGCCCCGACAGTTTTGAGCCACGTACGATTGTAAACCTCTTGAGAACCCAAAGATGGCGCCATAATGATGGGGAGCCCCAAGGCTGAGTAAAACACCATTTCACTCGGCTTGCTCCAAAGAATATCTGTCGCGCGCAACTTCTCATTTAAGATACGAAAATACTCCTCTTTCTCCAGCGCGAAAATAATATCCAAATTCTTGCCTAAGACCGATTTTAGGCGATAGGTGTTAATGAGATCAGAAAAATAGCAATACACATCATTGCGGCTGCCGGCCACCAAATTAACCTTGATTTCCCCTTGCAAAAGTTTTCTGCGCAGGCTCCAGACAATATCGCGGGCGATATTGCGCTGGGCGCCGGCGCCACCGACGGCGAAAGTGAGGGTAAGCGGGTGGTGGTGGCGCGCCACCGCGGCCATTTCAGAAAGATATTGTTTCACCGTTTCGCCATATTTGTCGCGGTAGCGCCGTTCGGGGTCAAGATTGATCACTCGCTCGGCCAAATCGTGCTTCAAGGTTTTAAAGGTCGCGCCGCCCAGGTTTTCCTCGGGCAGAGGAAACCCGGTCAAAAAAATATTTTTCTCCGGCACGCCATAAAGTTTCAGCCTCTCCACCACGGCGCGGCACGGCGCCAGATATTTAATGCGGCTTTTCCTCGGATTCATGGCCACCCAAGCGCGACTCACATCGCTGTCACAAATAACCAAATAAATATCATTTTTGAACTTGTGTTCCTCGGCCGCGAAAGCGACGGTGAAAAAAGTTGTGATGAGCGGTACATCTTCCTGATTAAGAAAATCAATAAGGTGACGACAAAAATCGCGATAATGAATAAGATAGTACATTTGCCGGAGCTGGGCATTCGGCGCCGACATATCGCGGCGCGGGTAAAATGGCTTTATTTCCTGCAAACTATCCAGCGTTCTGAAGACCAACCCGCCCACGAGCGGCAGATTGCTCATTTGCGAAAAAAACTCATATATTCTCCGGGTGTTATTCCAGGTGCGAAAATCCTTTTTCGGAATGCCCTGGTAATTGTTGGCAATCAAAACTTTGCCGGTCGGAGACAAGTGGCGGAGCGGGTACGCGGCGCGCTGGTGGCCATAGCCCATATCCACCGCCACCACCCAGGCTTTGTCTTTCATAAAAAATTAAGATTGTCATTCAGATCCCTACTCAGTCGGGAGAAGAATCTTCCGCTTATGCCCGTTACTGTTGGCACAAAAGGAAAATCCTTCACCCACTACGACGGGGTTCAGAATGACAGTTTATTTCTTAAGGCGTTTGTTCTTGGCAAAAATAAACCCCATCGTTTTATCAAACTTTGACGGAAAAACTTGCACGCCATAGCCCAGCTCGCGCAAACGAGTCTCCAGAATCTTCACGCGGCGATCGTGGCTAGTGTGGTATTCCAAAATGAATGCTTTCACTTTTTGCAGTTCCTTGTCCGTGGTCTTCAGTAGTATATCATACTCCCCGCCTTCAATGTCGCACTTCACCACTGAAAATTGCTCGGCACCAAGTTTTGCCCGAATGTCTGCCAAGGTGAGAAGCGGGACCGAGCGTGTTTCTTCGTCTGTATTCGGTGTGTCCGAGAGATAGTGGTTGTGGCTATCTGCGGTCAGCACCAACTTTTGTCGCCGCTTCTCCCCTACCACCGCCCCCTCTACCACCTCTACGCCCTTTATCTTGTTCAAAGACAAATGCCGTTTGAGTTGCACCACGTTTTCTGCGGCCGGCTCAATGGCGCTGATCGGCACGGTGGGGTTCAGGCCGCGGGCGAACAAAGTAAAAAATCCCGCGTGTGCGCCAATGTCTGCCACCGGGTCGGCTGCTTCCCGAATGAGCGGCTCGGCCGAGCGGTATTCGTGGAGAGTAAAAATCTCATTCGCGACGCTCTGGTCAACGTCGTCGCGAATTTCAATGGTGAATGGTGCCCCCGCTATCCGAACAATTTTTTTGATCATTTGACGGTTTGTAAATCAGTCAAAGCTTGGCCCAAATAGTCAGTCGCGCTTATTTTTCCCCTAAACTTTGCCACAAACTTTTTCCATTCCGCCCGCGCGCTCAAAATCAGCGCTCGGCGCGCGGCATAGGTACTGGCCTGGTTAAACTTCTGTTTGGTGGCCTCCATCGCATTCACGAGGTTAGTCACGCTCGTGAGGTCAGCCTTGCCCGAGCGCAACAAACCTTCCGCTCGTTCGGATAAGTCATACAACCGAAACTTTATGAGGGCAAAGCCCTTGGCCTTCACCGCCGCCTGGCATACTTTTCTCTCGACTCCGGTTTGCTTAAGGCATTGCTTCAGGTCAGTCGCTAGGTTTTTCTTGATTCCGAGCGCGGCCGCGGCACAAGCGCTGCGCCCTACCCCCACCGGTTTTTCCCAGCACGACCGGAGCGCCTTGTAACGGTCAATGCAGGTTTCCTGCTCACCACTCATAAGTGTTCGGCATTCCTCTGGTAAATATTGAATAGCTAACTCCTGTTCCTCTTCCTCTTCATTCAAACCCAAACGACACTGGATACGCTCTTTCATGGTTTCCTGGTCACAGCGCAGTGTGGGGGTGGGTGCCGGTGCGGGCGCTGGCGCTACTACCGGCGCCGGGGTCTCTACAAAGACGCTTCCACCACCGCCTCCGCCAGCGGCGAGGACTGCGAGGGGGGAGAATAAAAGAGCGAGAGATAACAACGAAGAAATAAAAATATTTTTCATAGATTAAAGCTTAAAAACCAATATTACGAAAAGCAAACGACAACCATAAAACGAATAAGGAAAGTATAAAAATCAATGAAAAAAAGATACCGCTGACAATAAACGAAGCTTTTTTGTAATTACTCTGGGATTTGGAAAAAATAAACAGCAAACCTGACAGCCCGATTACACCTATGGCCTGTACAGTGAAAACTAAAGACATGGCTTCATTAGAGAATGACAAGAAGTTAGTTGTTCTCCAATAATAATTGGCTTTAAAAAAATTAAACAACGCTACTGTAAGTGGTGACCATAAAATTTCTGGTAAAAAAAACATCAACGCAAATATCGCTATAATAATTTTTTTCTTCATAAGTTTCTTAAAATTTATACCCCAACCGTCCTTGATTGGTTAGGATTTTAAGTAAAAGCAAGCCTTTATATTTCGCCCGCACTCGCCCGCTCGTCACATCCTGGCCGGTCAGATACGTTTCGTTCTTGCGTTTGTCGTACACCGCACG
>JACRFW010000015.1 GCA_016234265.1 Candidatus Magasanikiibacteriota bacterium | reverse complement strand
GAATCCCCAAATTCATATTGTGCAGACGACCGCCTGCCACCCGATCGTGGAATATATTATGGCACAGTCCACCGAAAAGCAGGGGGATCGCCACGTCGCTCCGCTCCTCGCGATGACAGAAAAAAGTTTGGCTGATGCGATTGTTGATAAAATAGCCTATCGCAAACAGGCGGTGGCCGATGCCGTAAAAAACAGCCAAGGGAACGGCTGGATAGCAACGAATGACGAAATAATTGAGGCGATAAAACAAATAAAGATGGCGGTTGGTTTTACCATTTCTCCCAACAGCGCCTTGTCGGTAGTCGGCCTTACGAAAGCGGTTAAAAATGGCTGGCAGTGGGGTGGGCCGGTGGTGTGCCTCATTACGGGCGCGTAAACTAGTTTTTGGTTATCACGACAATTTCTTTGCGCCCCGCGCCGTCAGAAGCTCCGAGGGCAACGGCTTGATTGCCAAAAAAACCACGCACCGCAAACTCATTCAGCCGACGGCCGGCACCGGTGAAAAGACGGACAACTGATTTTGTGCCGACCGCTCCGGTGACGGCGATTTGTTCCGTACCATTAACTTTGAAATCGCCGACAGCGACGCTCACCCCGCTCAACGGGCGGAGATCAAACGGATAAAACCGTTTTTTTATTTTGTTCAGCCCGCTGTCGTAGACGAGCACTTCGCTCGCGCGGCCGCGGCCGGTGCCGACCACCACTTCGCTAGTGTCGCCGCCGTCAACGTTGCCAATGGCGACCGAGAACCCGCCGCGATACTTCCGGCCCAACGGATAGACATCTTCTTTGATTAGGCCGCCATGAAAATCGTACAGAAAGAGGCTGCCGCCGCTGGATGGCGCCACCACAATATTCATTTCGCTGTCCCCGGCCAAACGCCCGACCGCGATGTTAAGTTCGCCCTGATAGTCTCCGCCATAGGGATAATCATCAAACCACAACTGACCCTGCGCGTTAAAAATTTGCAGGTGCGGGCCAGAGGCGATAATCTTTTCTCGTATACCATCGCCATTCAGATCACCAATATAAATTTTCGCGCCACCGGGGAGGCCATCTTCAAACGTAAAAAAACCGTTCCGGGCGCGCGTACCATCGGCTTTAAAAAAACGAGCGAAAGAGCCGTTCGTAAAAAAAGTGTCCTTCAGCGTCTGGAACGTTTTGAACATAACCAGCCCGTCTCTGGCAGGCAAACGCACCCGCTCCACAATGGCGCCGTTGTTCACCGCCGTATCCTGGGTGCCGATAATTTTTTCATATTCGCCGCCCAAATCAACATCCCGATCTTGACCGGTCGCGTTGACTATCGCCAGCCCGTTGGTGTAATCGCGCCGCCAGACGTCGGTCTGAAATCGCGCCTGATTGCTTTGCGACTGCGCGGGAGCCACCGGCGTGCCCAGATTGGCATCGTATTCGTCGTACCACCACACTTGGTGGTGGCTGGTGTCGCCATAGTCAAAACCAAAATAGACGTTGTCGGTCAACAGACTGCTCGTGAGACCAAAACGCATATTGCGATAATCTTCCCGATTGCCGGTGTTGTGCGTATTGGCGTTAAAGATATACAGCTCGGGCTGTTTATTCAACAATTTATTTTTTTCCATTTTTGTCATCAGGGCGCTCCAAGAACCATTCGCTTCCCACGGGGTCGGGAAAGTTTCATACATCCGGCCGTTCACGGCCCCCTGCAGAGCCTCATTGGAACTGCCATTCATCACTAAAAACCGCAGTGAAATATGGGTGCGGGCATACTCCAACAAATACTTGGTGCGCTCCAGCCAAGCGGCATTCATGGTACCCGGGTCATCGCGAACGTGGTCACCATTTAAATCAATATCGCCATTATTAGTGCCGGAAATACTGTCGCCGACCATATCAAAAAAAATCCCATCTACGTTGGGCAAAGGGGCGATATATTGATTGATAAAATTTACCAAATATTCGGACCAACCGTGGTCCATATTGGTGTTCAAGAGCCCGGGCCAGGCGGAAATGCGATTTCCCGCGGAGTCCCGGAGCCACCAGTTTTCTTGGATGCTGTTCAAATTTCGGAAAACCAGATCGTTTTGCCAGTAGAGTACGTTGTAGCTCTGGCTCGGCACATAGGCGAGAATAATCATGTTCGGGTTGGCCGCTTTCAGATTACTCACGATGGTCTCATCCGAGATGAACTGATCGGGGCTCACGATGAGCACATCGGTTTTGGCGAGCTTCGCAAGGGAACCGGCGTCGGTCGGGAGGACGCCAAGATAGTAATTCGCCAAATGCGGAGCGGCTGCTACCCGACTAGCCGGTAAGAGGCTGGCCAAATAGACCCCGATAAAAGCGACTGCGAGTAGTTTCCAGATAAAACGAGACATAACGCCAGGCAGTTACTCTTTCAAAAAATTCCAATTCGTCTGACCGGAACGATAAAAGCGCATCACGATTCCGACCAGCAGCCAGAAATACAGCATGAGCGACCGAAACTCAAAGAAGGGCCCGAAATAAGCCATAATCATGACGCCGACCACCACGCCGCAGAGCCCTTGAGCCACAGTTCTCTCGGTGACAGTGGGAGAGCGCACGGAAACGATGCGAGCCGTTTTAAAAATAGTTACGAGGATCATAATCCAACACAGAAGGCCAACAGTGCCAATTTCACCCCACAGACTCAACCAGTTATTATCAATTTGGCCAAAAGTGTTCTGAATGCCAAAAGGCAGATGCAAGGTATCATACACTTTCGTATTCCCGAGCGCGGCGGCCACCCCGCCACCATAATTGCCCGACCCCACCCCAAAAAGCGGGTAATAACGCACCACCATAAGCGGCGTGTTGACAATAAAGAAGAAGCGGCCGTAGCCTTCGTAATTTTGCCGCCAGCTATAGACACTCACGGCTTCAATAATACGTTCGGGAAACGTTTGCGACGGTTTATCCAGCGCGCCGCCGCCATAATTATTAGTCACAACGATAAACAGTAGATACGCGGCCAGAACCCCGCCGAGCACAGTGGCCAGTTTCAAGATTCGTTTATCGCGTACTAAGCCATAGCCAATGGTAACGATACCCACCACGGCGGCGATCCAGCTTGATCGGGAATAGGTCAGGATAAGAGCCACGCCGCCAACAAGCATGGCGCCGCACCACCACAATTGATGTCTTTCTTTTTTGAGCACATATAGCCACGGGAAAATCATGGTGAGGCCCAGCGCCAAGAGACTGCCGAGGCGGTCGTAGCGCCCGAGAGTGGCAAATACCCGCTCCCCTGGCGCCCAAAACTGTTGCAGACCCTCTAGCTCGGCCACACCGGCGATGGATACGCTGTCGGAAAAAAATAAATACCGGTCCAAAGCGCCGCCGGAGAGATATTGGATAAGCCCCAGCGCGGCTTCAAACAGTACCATCCCCGCTCCGAGCCACAAAAATCGTCTGATAACGGTATCGGGATAATCTTCAAACAAAACGATGATAAAAATAAACGAAAAACGCAAAATTTGGCGCAGACCCAAAAACCAAATGGCCAGGTTATACCAATTGAGAGCGAGCGAGACGACAGCGGCGGCTATGAAAGCGAGGAACCATTTGTTTAGCGGCAGACGTAAAAAAAAACGCTGGGCGCGTTTCGCGTAACGATACCACCCCACCAGGAGCGCGCTGTAGATTAGAACTTCCGGAAAATATTTTACCGGCGCGTAATACTCAATGGGCGTATAGCGCAAAATGAGATTTTCCAACGGAAACCAGATGAGCAAAACGTAAATGAGGTAATAGCTTTTTTCTAATGAAAAAAT
>JACRFW010000016.1 GCA_016234265.1 Candidatus Magasanikiibacteriota bacterium | reverse complement strand
GCCGAGCATGTTTCTCCCTGCGCGAGGCCTCGGCTGATTTCCTCGCGCTCGGCGCTGGTGAGGCGCCGATACCCCTTGTGTGATTGTCGCATACGGATATATTATACTCATATCCGTTGCGTTAAATGTCTGACTTTAAGAACCAAACCCATTTCTTTTTTTAACTGCTGTATACCCTCTTCAAGAGCTATGGTCGGCTCCCAACCAAGCAATTCCCGAGCCTTGGTATTATCCGCCCCGGAAAAACGCACATCCCCCGGCCGCTCCGGAACAAACACAGATTTTCCACCAATTATTTTCACCAGTTCGTTCACCGTATGCGGCTCCCCACATCCGATATTGATCAGCTCCCCCTTTCCTACTTTCTCACTCGTCATAGCAAGGATATTGGCACGCACCACGTCGCTCACATGCGTATAGTCGCGATAATTCTCGCCATCGCCGCACACGGTCATTGGCTCATTATTTTTCATCTGCTTGAGAAACTTGCCGATTACCAAAGCATAGGCGCCGTCCGGGTCAAAATACGGGCCATAGATATTAAAATAAATCAGGCTGACTGTTTCAATGCCATACAGGGAAGCAAAAATCCGACAATAATTCTCACCGATAAACTTATGCAGGGCATAGGGGCTGATGGGTTTTTTAATAGCGGTATCTTCCACCAAAAGTTTCTCTGCTTGACCACCATAGGCTGAAGATGAGGAGGAAAAAACAACTCGTTTTATGGCGTGTTTCCTGGCGGCTAAAAGCACCTGAAGCGTTCCGTTGACGTTAACATCGTGAGTTAATTCCGGGTTCTCCACCGAAAATGGCACCCGCGGCAAAGCGGCCAGATGAAATATACCATCAACACCCGGGCATACCCGATCCAAGTCAGCATCATTTCTGATATCCCCCTCCACATATGTGACGCCGGAAATGACACGCTCCGGTTTCTTCCCGCTGGTATAATTATCAAGCACAATAACCTCGTGGCCCTCTGCCACCAGCTGTTTAACAAGATTGGTACCAATGAAGCCAGCACCACCGGTGACAAGGTAACGAGACATAATATTTACTTCTTTTCCCCCGGTAAAAATGGAGAACCCACAGCGATAATGTCAAACCCCGCCCGTTGCAAATCAGCATAGCGGTTTTGCCAAATCCGGCGGCCATCCATAATCAGTGGATGGTCCTGACTGTCTGACCCGTCGTCAGCCAACAAATCGGCTAAACCACGGAATTGCGGCCAATCAGTGGCTACTACCACTACATCAACACCACGTAACACTTCAGTTTCATTAGTGGTATAAGAAAGTTGAGCATTAGAAGGAAATAATTGCTGAAAGTACCCTGTAGCCGCTGGGTCATAGGCAGTGATATGCGCCACCCGATTTTCCAAAAGAAACCGAACAATATCAATACTCGGAGAGTTGCGCACGTCGTTAGTATCTTGTTTAAAGGCCAGTCCAAGCAGCCCCACCTTTTTACCAACCCAGCTCATGCCGGCATCTTTTTCCGCCCGGCTCAAAAAAAGCTCTAATTGCCGTTTATTGGCTAAATATGTTTCTTGTGCTAGAGTCGCGCCATGCCCGGCGGTTTGCAGCTGATGAGCGAGCGACCGAGCATCCTTAATAAAACAACTGCCGCCGGCATAGAGACTGTCGTACAAGCCCCAAGTACCAATACGCGGGTCAGTATTTAAAATTTTTCGTACCTCCTCAAAACGCACAGCCGAAAATGCTTCGCACGTTCGGCCGATAACATCAAAACAGACAGCCAATTTATTAAACAGAACGTAGTTCGCAAGCAATTTACCGGCTGCCGCTTCTTTTGGATTGACTTCTATATATTTTACCGTAGCCGAGTTATAAAAACGCTGATAGACTTGCCGCATCACAGAAAAATCTTTCTCCCGCCACGCCCCGACCACCACCCGGTCCGGCCGGATTGACCCCTGAATCGCCTTACCCTCCACCAAGAACTCCGGGTTAGCGACAACACCATAATTCTTAACGCCGGCCTTATCCATAATTTCCTCGGTCGCCGTGATCATCTCAATCGGCACCGTGCTCTTATTGACAATCACAACATACTTCTCCTGCCGGCCTTGATTTCTCTTAATAAGAGCTTTAGTCAGTTGCTCGGCAGCACTGACATAATAACTGACATCGCTTTCCCCGGTTTCACCGATCTCCGGGGTCGGCAAACACATATACACCGCGTCAACAACATCCAAAAATTGTTCCACCTGGCCATAATCAACAGTGAATCGGATGCGCTCTTTGTTGCGGATAAGCAAATCAGCTAACCCTTCCTCATAAAGACACTCCTCAATGACCGCGCGATCACTGGAGGCAAGTTTCTTCATCTTTTGTTCGTCCAAATCAAAAACGAGCGTATCGTGACCGCTATCGGCCGATACGGCTGCTGAACAAGTGCCCACGAATCCGCCACCAATATAAAGTATTTTCATAACACAATGAATGTAGACAGTATAGCTGAAACACCTAGAAATTTCAAGTAGGTACTATATGCCAAGTAACAAAAAACCCCGGCTTCTGCCGAGGTTCTTGTTTATTGTTTACTTAGCGTAATTCTACCGAGAAATGGACACCGTTTTCTGCTAAGACTTCTTTTGTCTTGAAATCAAGCGCTCGGATTCTTACCTGATACTCCCCAGCTGAGAGCGAGCTTGAAATCGTCTGAAGAGGGTTTGACTTGTCTTTCTCTCCTGGCTTCATTGTCCAACGACCCGCTGAAGACGTACGTACTTTGCCAGAGCCATCTACCAATTCACGCACCATTCTAATAACCTGGCTTTTATCGGTGGTGTTGGTATAGGTATAAGGGAGCCGGAACGATGTGGGCAACTTTACGCCGGTCTTTATTTTTTCAATCCCAGCAGGATCGAACGCAAGCACGGAAGACGAATCAGTTACATCACCTTTTACAAACGTCTTTTGCTTCAACTTCTCAACTGTAAAGGTAAAACTATTTTCGGCGAGTTTTGTTTTGAGATTACGGTTATTAAAGACTTGTACCCGCATCGTATATTCACCCGGTGCCCAGCCTCTTAAAATAGTTTCTACTGGCTGGCCGCTGAATACTTTTCCTTCTGCCAATTTTCTCACAACTAATACAGATGTCCTTATTGTTTTACCTTTACTATTTAATATCTGACGGACGATTTTTACATCCATGGTTGCTCCGGCATGCGTATAGACATAACCAAAACTCATTTTGTCTCCGGGTTGCAAACCAGCGCTTGGGGTGCCAGAAAAAGTTATTCCGCTTTCCGGTTTTTCTTCAACTACAACTACGGGCTGTGGAGCAGGTGCTGGAGTTGTCACCGCTACTGCTACCGGGGTCGTTGCCCCCCCGCCGCCTCCACCGCCACTGCCTCCGCTGGTTGAGCCGCCGGTGCTCCCGCCGCTACAAGTATTGGCGGCGCCCATGGTAACTGTCACTACTTGTGCTCCGGTACAACTAACATACGCGTACGATTCACCGCCGCAAGAAGTTGATATAGAACAGGTGCCATAGTTGGAGATGGTGAATGAGCTCTTGTCGGCCGAGGTGAGCTCAACCAGCGAACCGTTATCCATTGAGAGATCAACGGAACCGCCATCAGCATTCACCTTATAGTAAACGGCTTTTGAGGTGCTCAAAATTTTATATGAGAGCGAGTTGCTAGGCAACACGATATTCGCCGTTCCGTCAGTAGTTACATCATTGTAAGCTGCGAACGCGGTGAGCGGAGCCAGTGGGAGAAGCAAAGCCACCATCGCCAGCCAATATTTTATTTTTTTGATCATAATTGTAAGGGTGCTTTCCCTTGAATTAAACCTAGAAACAGTTGGCTAAAGCTGTCGTTGTAACACCAAGCGCACCGTTATCATTTTCAAATTTACCAATGTAAACCGCATAACAGGTTCCGTTAGACGCTTTCAACACGAGTTGCCCGCCGCGATTCGACGTACCAGAGAAAAGATATACCGACGTTGTTGAATTGGCATTATTAATGGTGCTACTGGCGGCAAAAAGACTGCTGGAAGAATATATATTCGCAAACGCAGTACCAAATGCTCCAATATCTTTGCTATTGTTGCTACTTGGTAGTAAATTACCACCAAACATTGACGTACCAGAAGCATTAAATGCTCCCGCTACTTGCAAACCAGCGCCAACTGAGGAAGAGGCGTTGGAGATGAAACCACCGGTTAAAGTCGAAAGATTAGTAACGGTTGCCGCGGCAAGATTCATACCAGAGGCGGTGGTCGTAGCCACACCGTTGAAGAAGGCGGTGCTGGAAACGTTAAAATTGCCGGTAGCAATTCTGGCACCACCATTAACCGCCAAACCACCAGCTAAACTTGACGAAGCGTTCGAGATGAAACCACTATTTAACGTTGGCACTATAGCTCCAAATGAAAGCAGACCAGAAATTGTAACTGCCCCAGCGAATGTCGCCGCCCCGTCGAATGTCGCTGCCCCTGTAACGTTAAACGTCGAAGACGCTCCCAAAGCACCAGCCACTTGCAAACCAGCACCAACAGAGGAAGAGGCGTTGGAGATGAAACCACCGGTCAACGTTGACAAACCAGTTATGGTTGCCGCGCCGCTTAATGTGGTCGCGCCGGTGACACCAAGCGTTCCACCGATTGCTACGTTATTACCGATAGTGGTGGCTGCCAAAGCTGACCCCATTGGCATTGCCGCCATCATACCGGCAACGAGCAAAGACACTATTTTTTGTCTTCTATTCATATGTATTATGAAGTTAGATTTAAATTTATTTAGAAATATGTATAACGTCCAATACTTTGTCAGCCACGGGATCATATAGAATAGCGCGATCAGAATATTCCAGTATTTGATCCCCCGCTTTCGCCATTTGATAAAAAACCGGATTAATTTTTCGTAATTCATCTGGCTTTACGACTGTTTCCACTTGAACATTGCCATTCGGCAAAAAAATATGTTTAAATACTTTCTCAATCAAAGCTTTAATTTTGGGGTCTGTCGCAGCTACCTGAATCTGTGGTGCGGCTGGGGCCGATGGCAAGACCGCGTTGCTCTCCATCTTTACTTCTTTTTTTGCCTCTTCACTCCCCTCTTGTTTGACCGACAGAGCAGAAACTGGGAGTTTTTCCAGACGCTCATTTTCGCCCTTATTTCTTTTCAAATCCAGAACCAAATAAGCCGAGAAGATAAACTGAAAGAGAAAAACTGCCAGGATTACTATAAGTACAGGACGATTCTCCTTTCGCAAAAGATTTTTAACAAAGAAACTTTCCATGTTTTTCCGTTTTCACTCTCCAAGATTCAGCGCTTATATTATACCACACTTTTAAACACCTCCCGATCTTTAGCAAGAACTGCTGTGGATAACTCCTCTTCGGAGTTTCGCTGTAAACGAACTACTACAGCACAAGAATCCTGGCCAAGTAGTAATGTAGCTTAGGAATTACCAAAAAAATCCATATTTTCCAAATCATTCCCCAAATTATCGCCGATCTTAGGGGTTTCAAACACCAACCTAACGTCCTCTTTTTCTGCTAGCTTATATACTTCTTTATGTATCCAGCCGACATCAAAATTTGCCTCCCACAAATTTCTATGTTCATCCACCGGGCTATTTTTATCACCACCCGAAATATGGAAATAGGTTGGCCTCAGCTCCTTGAGAGTATTTGTTATAAAATCATGGTAGTCTAACTTTTGAAAACACGCCGACTTGACCGCTTTTTCAAGATCAAAACAGATAGGGTGCAGTGCGGAAAGTGCCTGTAGCTCCTTCAAAGTGCGCCCGTAGGTGTCTTTTCCCTGGATATCGAGCCCCGCCATGTTTTCCAGGTAAATTCGCGGATCATCGATCTTAAGAAGGTTCTCCTGAAATATTTCAAAATTGGGCACTCGCCCCGGGTGGACAATGATAGCAAAACTCTCAAAAAAATCCGCCAGACGCAGGGTGTGCTGCCACATTATCATCTGCTCTGATTGTAGATCAAATTCGTGCCAGCCGTGACTATGGGTATTGTGGATAGTCGTCGGGACTTCCTTGATCAGGCCCATTTTATCAAAATCAAGCTCCTCTGCTGGATTATTATACAATTCAATAAAAGCGAACTCGCCTCGTTGATAGCGCTCAAAGGCTTCGGCAAAGATCGATCTATCGTTGCTGGACCACAATTTGAATCCGCACTGTAACATAGAACATTGAACATTAGTGAGCTTTCTCTTTGAACTGCTGTAGAACCGCCTGTTGGACCGCCCCAAAATAGGGACTGCTACGACGTACTGCGAAACCCATCGCCACTTCTTGGCCTGTGCCCTGGCTGAGCTCCTCAGCCGACCAATAAAGATAGTTCTTTTTAAATGTTTCATTGTTGATAATCTGTCCGAGCATTTCCGCATAGTGCGGGTGAGGCAAATAGATAACATCCGGATGCTCAATGGAAAGCAAACGTTCGGCCGAAAAACCGCTGTGGGCAAAATACGTGTCATTCAATCCGGCCAGATCGATGATCCGCTTGCGGGGGTTCAAGATCCCCGGATAGGTAATTTCGGTACTGGCGATCACCACATCGTCTGGCAACTGCGAGACGGCATCAAGTAAAAACCAATAATTTTTAAAAGACGCCTCATATTCATGCATGACCGCGAAATCCGTGAGATGCGCCGACCGGAGATCCTTGATAATGGCCCCCTTGGCTTCAACGCGTGAAAAAATAAAAATACCAACAGCAAGCGCGCCGACAATGCTGACGGCAACGGGAGTATCCAAAAAAAGCTCGCACACTTTTTCTCTATAACTTGCCGAATGCTCCTGCACAATAAAAACAAGCTGACGGGCACTCAAGATCAAAAGCGCCGGCAGCGTCGGATAATAAAAACGCTGGCCATAATACATGATCTGAAGGACAAAAAACCGGTAATAGACAATAAAAAAAATTGTCGCCAGGAGCAACCCTTTATCAGTGCCTGAAGCCTCGCGCCACCACCTCTTCGGAAACACGGCAATCGGCAAAATGATCAAAAGGAACAGGTGCCAATAGGAAAAAACATAATTAAAGAGCTCTTTTCCGGGAATTGACTTATAATAAGTTCGGATGGTCGGCCCATAAGAGCTGGACAGACCTTTTACGTAAAAAGGCAGCGGTAGCGGAGAGCCAAAATACTGCTGCGCGACAAAGGCCTGAAGAGCGATAAGAATAACGGAACCACCGAGCACTATAATGGCCATTTTTCTGACCGGCCATCCTTTGCCTGTGAGAATAAGGACAGCGGGCAGAGTCAATGTGAATAACAAAAGATCTGGGCGCGCCGCAAATGCTGCCCCACCGGCAACACCAAGCCAAAGAGCGCTCTTGAGGGTCACCTTATCTTCAAAATGTTTAAAAATAAGGAAATAGAGCAACAAAAAATCCAGGACGAACATGGTGTCCATACCCGAAACAAAGTGTTTTGTGAGCGTCTCAGACACAGCCAGACTGACGAATATAAGGGCCAAAATGAAACGCTGCGTCGCTTTAGATGCAGGCACAAAGCGCTTGACGGTTGGCACAAACAGAGCCAAAAAGACTATGCCAGGCACAGTGCTCGCCAGAAGCGCCGCGAGCCCTGGCTGAACAATAAAAAACCGTATGCTCAGCACAACGGCAAGAAACAAGGTTGAGGTCAGCCCAAATGTTGGGATTCCGTCAGGGTTCCAGGCCACGCTGCGGTAGGCCAGAACATTCTCGGCATAACGAACAAATATGTATGCGTCATCCCAGACGTTGCTGATGGAAAATTTGGAAACCAGCCGCGCCGCGATTACCACAACGCCTATGACCATTACAATAACCCAGGCCCACTGGAGCAGACAACGATTTTTCGCTTCCACCGTTCCCGGCGCGGCTATATTCATATATTCTTTTTCGTCAGATCCTTCCGTAGATACACAAACTCATTATACTCAATTGATGGCACCCCGGTGGTATACACCTTGTACAGGGTGTAGTTCTGAAATCTAGAATCGTGGATAATCGCCTCCGCCTCGGCACCATACTCAAGACGATCGCTCTGCGTGCTTGAAAAAACGATCACCCCAGGATTAACGGAGAACAAATAATCAACGCGCTCAGTGGGCGTCAAATGCTCGCGCGCCAGTCTTTTATCATTGAGCGCTCCGAAGTCAAGCGTTTTTAACCCGGAAAAATACGGCATCGCCCCCGCATCCATATACACAACCAACCATTCAGTTGGCGGAACAATCTGGCGCAATGTCCGCCCAATAAGATTGTGCTCACTCTCCTGAAGAATGATTTGATCATTGGCAAAACTCACTTCCTCAGGCAGTTTCTTAACATAATAAAGAAATTGATACCCGATCAAAATCACAACGACGAGGACGACAGCCCGATAACGGAGCGGCTGAGTAGTCCGAGATTGCCCGAGGGCTTGCAAACCGATTCCCAAAAAAATACCAAACAGAATAAAAAAAATAACGAGTAGCGGCATGTAAAACCGATAGGAAAAATTAACGCTCAAGTGGGAACGGAGAAACTGCGCTAAATTAACCAAAAAAAATGCAACAATAACTCCTGCAACGAGTGTGACTGGACGCCATGAAATCCCCGCCCATCGCCGTTTGACACCCGCGCAAATCATATCAAAATCAACCAATACTATAATCAAAGCCGCGGCCATTGGCGCCAAAAAAAATCGGAGAAAAAAACGGAAAAAATCCGCCAGATAGGCAACAGTGAATCCGGTGATAGTTTTTACGTAATAAGTATTGGGCAGGACAAAACCGTAGTAGCGCCATTGCCAATAAGCGGCGCCAACCATTGGCAAAACATACACCAGAAAAGCCGTGACACAAAAACGCCCGAAATAAGCCCGATCAGACCGCCAAATGTAATAACCGACAGCGAAAAGCGAGAAAGCGCTGACGACCACCCCTTCTGGGCGAATAAATCCAAGGAGGAGCAGGGTAAGCAAGAAAAAAATAATCGAACGGGAACAGCGCGTCGGAGCGGTTAGAACCAAAGCCAAAAGATACAGCGCGGCTAAAAATGTTGCGACAAAAAATACTGTTTCCATCCCGCTTAAAGCGTGGGTAAAAAGTAACGGTACAGTGGCATAAAAGAAAACGGTGAGAGCGGACGAAAGGGGCAGCACATTAAGCCGGCGCAATAATAACCACAGCATGACTCCTCCAAAGAAAAAACTGGCTATCCCTAGGCTGTGACTCGCTGTAATTGGAGATACTCCCAATCCTATAAAACCGGCTAAAATAATGGGCCATGCGAGTCCAGTATTGCCGTCAACTGGTTCCTCGCCAACATTCCAGGTGAGCTGCCCCTGCCGGGCCAAATTATCAGCATAGCGATATGAGATATAGGCATCATCAACCGCCCACTTAGGAAAAAAGGGAAATACAACCAAGGGATAGAGCGCGGCAATGATAAGCAATGACTTAGGCAAGGAGAATCGCATAAAAATCATTTGTTTTTATAAAAACAACCTCGCTGTAAAATATACAATTGTGTAAGTATAACAAACGCTCCAACGTAAGTCAAAATAATAAATTTCTCTACAGAGCCCAAACCAATAGCGTGGCTTGCTATATTTTTAACCAGAGTATATACTACTGCCGTAAACCATTGTGTTGTTTTTTTAG
>JACRFW010000017.1 GCA_016234265.1 Candidatus Magasanikiibacteriota bacterium | reverse complement strand
GGTACACCAACGACATTTGTGAATGGTATGCCGATTGTCGGGGCGGTGCCGTACGCGCAGATTAAAGCGGCTATTGACCAGGCGCTCGCGCAGTAAAGAAATATAAAACTAAAACCCCGCGCTAGAAGTGTGGGGTTTTTTAAATTTATGATGGACAAAAGCTTGGTTTTATGTTAGTATGTGGGCATATGATACATGAACAAACTGGTTCTATTGTTTCCGGATTTCAGACTTTAGGCGTGGCTCCGAAGCTCCTGGAAGCTCTGGAGAGGCTCAAAATGACGACTCCGACCCCGATTCAGCATCAATCTATTCCCCCGGCCATAGAAGGAAAAGATCTGGTTGGTATTGCGCAAACGGGCACGGGTAAAACATTGGCCTATGGTTTGCCAATGATCCAGCGCCTGGGAATCTATCGTGGTCAAGGATTAGTCTTGGTGCCAACCCGAGAGCTGGCTATTCAAGTTGATGAAACACTCCAAAAAATTGGCAGAAATATCGGTCTCAAAACCGCTGTGGTTATTGGGGGTGCTTCAATGCATCAGCAAATCCAAGCGATTCGGCGTCAGCCGCATGTTATTGTCGCCACTCCCGGGCGCTTGGTAGATCACCTGGAGCAGGGGACTATCAAGCTCAACCAGATTAAAATTGTCGTGCTGGATGAGGCCGACCGGATGTTTGATATTGGTTTTGCTCCGCAGATTAATCGCATTTTAAAACTGACCCCCAAAGAAGGCCGGCAAACGATGCTCTTTTCGGCCACTATGCCACCAGAGGTGGCAAAAATGGCCGGAGCGCATTTATCCTTGCCGCTGCGCATTGAAGTGGCTCCGGCCGGCACAGCGGCCACTAGAGTGGAGCACGAAATTTTTATAGTTAGCAAGGAATTGAAGTTGCAACTTTTAGAAAAATTATTGAACGACTATAAAGGAACGGTGCTCGTTTTTTCTCGTACCAAACACGGCGCCAAGAAAATTACGCGCTCGGTCAGGGATATGAGCCATCAGGCGGCGGAGATTCACTCTAATCGTTCGCTGGCTCAACGGCGCGAAGCGCTGGATGGTTTTAAATCAGGCAAATACCGAGTGCTGGTGGCAACCGATATTGCCGCGCGAGGCATTGACGTGACCGGCATTGAACTGGTAGTCAATTACGACTTGCCGGATAATTCCGAAGATTATGTGCACCGCATTGGCCGCACCGGTAGGGCCGGATATTCTGGTCGGGCCATTTCTTTTGCCACGCCTGATCAGTGCGGGGACATTAAAAGTATTGAACGACTCATTCGTAAATCTTTGCCGATCAAGGCGCTGCCGGTTTTGCCGCCTCGCCGCGCTCCGGCTCTGTCGTCTATGGGTGACCGGGAGCAGAGGCCATTTCATAATCAAGGCCCGCGCCGCGGTGGGCAAGGTCAGGGACAGGGGCGTACGCGCGGAAGTTCCAGATTTCAGGGTCGACGTCATCGTTAGAAAATTATGCGCGAAACTAAGTGCGCCGGTGGGGTGGTGGTGAACCCGAACGGGCAGGTGGTTGTGGTCAGCAATCGTCGGGATTCTTGGTCTCTCCCGAAGGGCCATATCAAAAAAAAGGAAGATGCCCTGCTTGCGGCGGAGCGTGAAATTGAAGAAGAAACCGGATTGCGCGACTTGGTTTTTGTGAAAGAACTCGGAACCTATGAGCGTTTCAAAAATGGCTTACAAGGGGCCGAAGATACAACCGAGCTGAAAACAATCACATTATTTTTGTTTAAAACCAACCAGACAAGCTTGCGGCCACAAGGTGCCGATAACCCCGAGGCACGCTGGGTGGCGATAGAGGACGTCGTTCCCTTGCTTACGAGTCAAAAAGATAAAGAGTTTTTTGAGAGTGTTATTGAAGAAATAAAAAAAATTTCAACATAAAAACCCCCGAATGATCGGAGGGTTTTTGGTTTAGGAAGCTAGTTATTACTCAACAATCTGCCCCTTGCCTTGGATTATTTTTTTGCCCAGGACGCGGGTGTGGATGAGGTTGATTTTTCCATCTTCAATGGCTGTAATGTCACCGTTGATTGCTGAATTTTTAGCGGTAATTTCTACACTTTGGCGAGCACGGATGAAGGTGGTGGTGGAATTCTCCAAGATAATCTTGGCATTGCCCCAACTCCACGGCAACTCCGCGATTTCCGAATTTTTAAGAATTAAGGTATTGTCATCGCCAACCATCGGACTCCACGCTTTCACGGTGGTTTTCACCAAGTGGATCTTCATATTACGATCCCAGAATTGAGCGGTGGTTTGGGAGAAGCCGAATTTGTCGTCGGCGTAATAGCCCGGGCGCAAATTTTCAAAGGTGGCGGTAGCGCCTACCCACGGGGAGATTACGGAGAAGCCGATAGTAAGGCCCTCGGTGTCGCGGATAGTGACATTGCTCGTTGGGTAGATAGTGACACCCCATTCCGGCGCGACGGCGTTGGTAATCTTTAATTTTAAGGCGACGTTGCGGTCATCATAACCAGGGAAGCTATAGTCAGTGATATTTTTGGGGAACTGTTCGTTGACGATAGCGCCGCCGGACAAGGCCAAGTTCAGTACGACACGAGCTGATTTATCAATAGTAACATCAGCTTGGTCGGTAACGCTCGCGGTAAACAGAGCTTTGCGAATTTCCGCTTTGGTATCGCCGGTAATTTCGTAATAGACATTAGCATCTCCCGGGTTCTCGGTGACTTTCAAAGCATCAATAAATAGTTGGGTTTTGTCGGTGAAGTTCCACACAATCCACGGGCTGAAACTAGCCTCTGAATTTTTAATGACAACCTGGCTGTAGTTTTTGGCTTCCAGGCGTGGAGCCATGCCAGCAGTATTGCGTTGTTCAAAGTAAGAGTTAGTAATAATAAGTTTGGCGCTATCTTTCAAAGTGATGTTGCCATTTTGAATATAGTGGGTATTTTTAATCTCCATGACGTCAAAGCCGCTCAAGACAATTGGTTTGTCGTTTACAATGGTCTGCGCGTATTTTTTTATGTTTTCACCCAGAATAGCAGGAGTAGCCGGAGCATGTGGGCGAAGCAGAGAGCCGTTTGGTGAGAAGACGGTGAGCGGGGCCGGGGAGGCCGGCACGGGCTTGACAGGAGTTTTTATTTTTTTGACAGAGGAAGATTTTTGTGCTTTAGAACTGGGGATAACTGTGCGAGCCGCCGGCAGGCGGGAGGTGGTTTTGCTGGCCGGGGCGGTAGCCGCAAGCGTCTGGACAGGCAATGTCAAAACCGCCACTTCAACTACGAAGAGGGTGGAAAATACGATTTTTTTGATTAGTTTAGCGGTGTTCATAAGTAGTTTACTAGTAGTAATTTAAGTGTCCGATCTATTGGCTGAAAACGTAGTAGCATACCACATTTCAGCAATCTTGTCAATGGATATGGCATAATTTGGCTAATTTTAGCCAAATTTTTATCTTTTTATACCATCTGTGATCGTGGTTTATTTTGGTCTTATATTTTTTGACTGGTTTTTAGTATATATTTTCAACTGGGAATGGTAGATGTTTTTTGAGTGATTTTTGGCCCTTTTTTGGATGGGATTTTGTACTCTGGTCAAGCGCCTTTTTTGTTTTTAAGTTAGCCCTGATTTTCTCCCAGGTGGTTTCATCCACAGGCTTTGTTTTAGGTTCATTTTTATGCTATAATTACTGTGTACAGAAAATGACTAAAAATTCTTTAAAATTTCGTACAATTTTGGATATTGTTGGGTGAGAGCGTGAACTGAAAATTTGGCTAAAGAAAGAGCAAAAATTACGAGTTTTACTAATTTTTAGTTGTGGCCTAAACTTTTGTCATATTTGAATACATTTCTATGGCGCCGTGGACGCCTGTAGAAAACCGCTTGAGAAGAGAAAGAAAAAACCAAAAATTCAAACTTTTGGAGCTGTTAGAGCTGTTTTTTCTTCTTTTGGCGGTGATTGGCGCGCCACAGCTTACTGCGGCGGCTTCGGGAGTCCCACGGATCTTGAATCATCAGGGCCGCTTGCTGGATAGCAGTAGTAACTTGCTTGGCACCTCCGCAGGCACTAATTATTGCTTTAGATTTTCTTTTTTTGATAGTCCGGCCATTGGCTCTGGTTCCCGCGTTTGGCCAACACCAGATACAGCTACCTCAACGATGACCGTTAATGTAAAGAACGGAGTTTTTAACGTGGGCATCGGTGATACTTCGGCTGGAGGTAATACTCTTGATTTTGATTTTCAAAGTACCAGCACTATTTATCTGAATATTGAGGTAGCGAATTCGGTGAGTGGCTCGTGCGCGGCTGTCACTTCTTTTGAGAATTTGACACCGCGTCAGTCCATTGTTTCGGCTGGCTATGCCATCAATGCGGGGTCAGTGCTTGGAACCGGGCAATCGGCAGTTGGTACGACTACACCGGTTTCAGGCGCGGTTTTGACAGTACAAGCAACTACGACCAATGCGGTGGCGTTGGCAATTCGGGCGGCCACGAGCCAGGCGGTTGATCTGTTGGAAATTCAGAACGCGGCGGCGAGCAAACTTTTGTACGTGAACGCCAGCGGCGGTCTGTTTGCTTCTTCCACACTTCAAGTAACCGGGGCGACCCAGCTGTATAACAGTCTGGGGGTTGATGGTTTGGCAACTTTGGTTGGCGGGTTTATCAGCAACGCTTCTTCGTCAATTGGGGCGGCACTTACTGTTAGCGGTAATCTGGCGGCTTCTTCAACGCTAGGTGTCACTGCTACCACCAGTTTGTATAGTGCTTTTTTACAGAGCGGGTTGACTACATGTAACGGCAGTAGTAACAAAGTAGTCTATAACGCTGGCAATGGTTTGTTTGGCTGCGACACCGATCAGACGAGCGGGGGGGGTGGATCAGTGTTTACAAACCCAGTAACGGTAACGATCGGCTCAACCATGGCTAATCTTCGTTCCAATAGTTTTTATCTAGCTACGTCTACTGCTAATCTGCTCGGTTTGTTTGGAGTTGATGGTTCGGGAAATGTTTCTGCGTCTGGAACTTTGGATACATTTGGTCTGGCCACGTTCAAGACTGGTTTCATCAGTAACGCCTCCAGTAGTGTCGGGGCCGGTCTCCAAGTCGCGGGCGCGCTCAACGCTTCCTCGACATTCCAGGTCGCTGGTGCCGTCAATTTCGGTTCAACCCTTGATGTTATTGGTTTGTTGACCGCTTCCCAGCCCATCATCTCCTCCGGCATCGTCGCCGGTTCCTCCACCATCGGCGGCCTCATCGTCACCTCCACTTTGTCGCTCCCGGCCAACGCCATTACTGACGCCATGGTCGTGGACACCATCACCGCCTCCAACTATC
>JACRFW010000013.1 GCA_016234265.1 Candidatus Magasanikiibacteriota bacterium | reverse complement strand
TTGGTCGGGCTAGTGAGACTTGAACTCACAACCTCCTGGTCCCAAACCAGGCGCTCTAGCCAATTGAGCCATAGCCCGTTGGATTAGAATGGACAAATTTTAGCAAATTAGACCCATGGCGTCAATGTGCTATGGGTGTTTCCCCCTGTCGCGCCACCCCCTCAATCCACCCCATGATAGTGTGGAATAGCTGGGTATTGTTGACTCGTATGAGGACTGTTCCATAGGGGAGACGGTTGTAGGGTCGCTTGCCAAGGCTTGACTTGCTCACGCCATAATAAGTTTTGCCAAAGTTTTTTTCGTGAATTTTTGTAGTTTTGAGCCAGAAATTTTTTATATCTTTCTCACTCATGTGCGGGAAAAGACGCAAGTCAATATGAATACTTTCTTCGGGCACGTTGCATGTTTCACGAAGGAAGCGGAGGAAAATTTGTATGAGCCGCGGGTCGCTGTTGGTCAAGGCGACCGGGTGGTAGGTCCGTTCTTTGCCATGCCGAATTTGTAGGCGCTTGTACCCCTCTGCCCACTTGTACCCCTCTGCCCAATAGAGTGCGGCGCCAATGACGCGTAGATCGCGCGGAGTTATTGTCTGTATGTCTTGGCTTCCTTGTTTGCGGAGCGCGCGCATTCGTTCCCGCGCCTGATGTGTTTATACATAATAGTATAGCACACTAGTTCTATTTTGTGCAGGCGCCATTGTGTGCCGGGGCCATTATGTTGACGGACGGCCTGGAAGTTGTTACCATGTGTAATGTTCTTTTGAGAACGCCGAGATAGCTCAGTGGTAGAGCGAAGGCCTGAATGCTTCGGGCCTCCCGATAGTAATATCGGGATGAAAACCGGGTGAATTCGGGGAACACCCACCAATATGTGTTGGTGGACAATCCCGAGCCAATCCTTGCTGGGGATCCGCTCGTTGGCGGAGGTGGCAAGGCAGGTGTAGAGACTAGCGGGTGAGGCCCAACAATATTCCCGCGCTAGCGCCCGGAATCCCGACCAAGTCGGGATTATGAGATAGTCCAATCCTCACGGCAACGTGCAGGTAATCTTTATGGAAGAGCCTTGCGTCGTCAGTTCGATCCTGACTCTCGGCACGTACAAATGGCACCCCCACTGGGTGCTTTTTGTATACCTAAATTGCGCTTTGGGTATTCTTCTTTTTATGTTATACTGAATTTATCTGAAGATACTTATGTTTGAACGTAAGACCACCATAGCCATGGCCGGGGAAGGACAGCAGTCTGTTCCTGATTTTGCTGTAGAGGCGATGTCTGCCGGCGAGCCGTCATGGGCCGAAGAACATTCTGAAGGCCAATTGGCGGTGGATGTTTTTGAAACCGAGACCGAGCTGGTGGTGGTAGCGACCATGGCCGGCACCAGGGCCGAAGACATTGAACTTCATTTACAGAATGATTTTTTGACCATTCGCGGCACGCGCCAGCCGCCGATTGCGTCCCCGGCGCGGGTTTTTTATGAAGAGTGCTATTGGGGCCGGTTTTCCCGCACCATTGTGTTGCCGACCGACGTGGCAAGCGAACTGGCCCGGTCAGAATACAAGAATGGAGTGCTCATTGTTTCTTTGCCAAAAGTACGGCCGAAACAACCTATTCCTATTTTAGTGGTGGAAGAATAAAATTATGAAACGGATTTTGTTTTGTCTGGTCGGGTTGCCAGTTCTTTTGGCTCTTATTTTATTTTTTACCGCTTCGCTCTACACGGAGTGGTATGCCGGGCGGGTATTTCCCGGGGTGAGAGTAAATGGTTACGATTTGGGCGGGCTCACGACCGCGGCGGTAAAGAATTTTATTGAGAATATTAATAATCGTTACGCCAAAGAGGGGATGGAGTTAGTGATCGCGGCTCCCACCGGCGCCGGCAGCCGAAGTTTGTTCAAGCCGGTGGCCGGTAGCGATGCCTCGGAAGAGGTGGTTCGTCTGGATAGTGACGCGCTCTCCGCGCTGGCTTTTTCGGCCGGCCGCGTCGGGAGTATGTGGCAGCGGTTGTTCCTCCCCGTGTTCTATGGCTTTATCAGGCCGCGCACTTTGACGGCGCCGGTTGCGGCGAATGATGCGGCTTTTCGCGCCGTTCTCGTTTCCGCTTTGAAAGGCCGGGAAGACCCGGCCAAGAACGCCACCGTGGCATTTGATCACCCCGAAATAGATGAGGCGCCGCGCGTTATTCCGGAAAAAATTGGTTTGACGTTTGTGTACCCGGCCATTGAACGCCAGATTAAGGAAGCCATGGGACGTTTGTCATTTGCGCCTATTACCGTTCCGCTCGCGGTATTCCAGCCGACAGTGACGGCCCGCGATATTGAGCCGGTACTGGCGGCTCTGGCGCGCCCTCTCAGCTATGGCGATTTGGCTCTTAATTATATTGACCCGGAAACGAAACTGCTGCGCACCTGGGTGTTTTCCCGGGCCGAATTAGCGGTTTTGGCAGAGGTGAGGCGGGATGACAACAATACGGTTATTTTGGCGCTCCAGGCGGACGCGGTGAAGAAATATCTGGCCGCCGCGGTGAAGCCATTGGTAGACACGCCGCCGCGCGAAGCCAAGTTTGTCTTTGAAAATGATAAGGTGAAAGAGTTCCAGGCGAGCCGGGTGGGCCTACTGGTTGATCTTGATAAAACATATAATGATCTTGATGCCGCGTTCCGGGCGCGCAACTATGCGCCCGCCGAGGCGATTAAGACAGTCAGCGTCAGTGTTACTATCGCCGAACCAAAGGTGAAAACGGCTGATGTCAACAATTTAGGCATTACCGATATCTTGGGCGTGGGCGTGTCAACATTTAAGGACAGCCATACCAATCGCATCAAGAATATCGCGCACGCCGTAGAACGGCTCAACGGGACTTTGCTCAAGCCGGGTGAAGTCTTTTCAGCCATTAAGGTGGCCGGGCCGTTTACCGCGGACAACGGTTATCTTCCTGAGCAAGTAATTAAGGGGAGAGAGATTAAACCGGAAGTGGGCGGTGGCATGTGCCAAATAGGCACCACCTTGTTTCGCATGGCGATGAACGCGGGCATGGATATTACGGAGCGCCACAATCATTCGCTGGTGGTCGGTTATTATGCCGATCCGGTGAATGGCAACCCCGGGACGGATGCCACTTTGTACGAACCCACCCTGGATTTTAAGTTCGTTAATGATACCGGTCACTACTTGCTCCTCCAGACGGAAATTGATTACAAAAAGCAACAGCTCACGTTCACTTTGTGGGGGAATCCTGACGGCCGGAGCGGGTCGTATAGCCATCCCTCGGTCAGCCGCTGGATTCCCGCGGGCGACCCGGAACAAGTTTTGGTTGATGACGGCACTCTTAAAGTCGGAGAACAGAAATGCCAGGCGGCGTTTCGCGGGGCGGTGGCGAGCTTTACGTATACCCGCGTTACTCCCAATGGAGAAAAGGTGGAGCGGGTATTTGACAGCTATTATCGTCCGCTCCCGAAGATTTGTATGGTCGGAGCCGATCCAGGCACATGTCCGAGCGGCGGCTGTTTGCCCACCGCCACCACATCAACGAGTCCTTAAAATTAAACTCCCCCCGTACAGTGAAGTACGAGGGGAGAATTGTTTTTGTTGGTAGCCGCAGGCTACCGAAACCGCACCCAAGAAGATGTGTCACAGGATAAAGGCGAGCCGAAGCCAGCCTTTACCTGCAACACATCTCCATGCTTGTCGTGGATACGGGAAGATGCTTATTTGCAGGAGACTAGCCCCTGAAATAAACATGTTCCCAGATCCAGCGCTTCGCTTCATCCGGAATGTAGGGTCATGGTTATGTGAAGCCAATCGGGCCACAGTGCTTAGTATTACCACCGGGCGACCTTGATTGGTTAGTTGTCTATTTCAGACAACGAAGAATTATACCATATTGACAGGTTTTTGTCAATGGGGTGGTGAGGATATCTCTATTTTTTGGCTAATATTACATAAAAACCTTGTACCAGGGCGGTACAGGGTTTGTTTATTTGTGGTGGTTTCTTAAGCTTTAATGACTTTGTCAATCAGGCCGTATTTGAGAGCCTCTTCGGCGGTCATGAAGTTATCGCGGTCGGTATCTTTTTCCACTGTTTGGAGGTCTTTTTGGGTGGCATCAGCCAGCACATGATTCAGGCGGTCTTTGATGCGGAGAATTCGTTCGGCGCGGATTTTGATATCGCTTGCCTGGCCTTCCATGCCGCCCATCACCTGGTGGATCATTATTTCCGCGTTCGGGAGAGCCAGGCGTTTGCCTTTAGCTCCGGTCGCGAGCAGCACGGCGGACATGGAGGCCGCGAGGCCGACGCAGATGGTGCTGACAGCTGGTTTGATGTATTGCATGGTATCAAATATGGCCATGCCGGCGGTGACCGATCCGCCCGGAGAGTTGATGTAGAGTTTGATATCTTTTTCCGGGCTTTGGTTTTCCAGGAAGAGGAGCTGGGCGATGATGACGTTCGCCACGTTGTCGTCTACCTCACTGCCGAGGAAAATAATGCGATCTTGAAGCAAACGGGAGTAGATGTCGTAGGCGCGCTCGCCGAAGTTCGTTTTTTCAATGACGGTCGGGATGAGATACTGGGATGAGAGTTTAAATTCACTATTATTTTTTGTCATAATTTTTGTACTTTAATGGTGGCGTTTACTATAACATATTTCGGTTGGTTTGTATAGTTGTTGACTTTTTTCCGTCTTTCTGGTATACTACTTTTCAAAACATTCGTAGAAACCTAGTCGATTTTCTTCTTTTGTAATTATTCACAAGTCTTTATATTATGAAAGGTACTATTAAAAGCATCATCTCTGATAAGCACTTTGGCTTCATCACGCCTGAGGACGGTTCAAAAGACGTTTTCTTTCACGAAAGCGGTCTCCAAGGGATACAATTTGCCGAATTGAAATCCGGTGACGCCGTCAGCTTTGACGTGGAGCAGTCCGAAAAAGGACCGCGCGCCGTCAACGTTACTCGCGCCTAATCCTTACAAGGATTAAAAATATCCCGATTAAGTCGGGATATTTTTTTGTCAGTTTATCTGGTCCAGAAGCGCGTCAAAAAAAGATTTGGCCAGCTCCGGGAGCCGATCGGGATGTTCGTGCAACATACGATCTTCAAGAATCGGATGCGCCAGCTCCTTGGTGGCGGGCGACAATTTGGCAGCCAGGGCGATACATTTGTTGACCGGCCGGGTGCATTCCGCCTTCAGTTCATCATCAAGCCAGTCGGCTACCGTCGCTATCTTTAACACCAAATCAACCCACCTCTGTATTTTAGCGACGAAAACGTATTTATCATTGTGAGACATTGCGCCGCCATAATAATCTGACTGCTGATCAACTAATTGTTCGCCTAGAAGAACAATATGATTCGGCGTCATGTAGCTTGCCAGCTGTTCTTGCAGTTCCTTTCGGTGGTCGGCTGCCAGCTCTTTGGCTATTTTAAGTAAATCTCGATCCGCCCGCGCCGCTGTAAGTTCAGGATGAGTATAACCATTAAGCCTCGCTAGGCAATCATACAAAACGAAAGCGGGTAGAATATTCTCCTTCTCGTTTGGAGTAAAAATATGTTCCACGCTGTTTTTCAACTCACCCAGCAGGCTAGTAATTCTTTGGTTATGTAAAGCCTCTCGTTCATTCTCGCTGTAAGAGAGGCCGCGGTCATACGATGTGTCTCGGTTCATATTTTCTTACTTTATCGCAAGTGAGGCGGGGCCGTCAAGTTATGCACCTGTACTATAGAAAAAAGGTTCTGACGGTGTTACACTAATGGCGTTTCTGTCAGCTTCATTGAAATTAATTTTTTAGCGTCCAAACCCGCTAGTGGCGGGGCGTAATGGCCGCCGCAAAAATTAATTTCAATTTCGTCAGAATCTAGATATGTAATTTATCCTATGAAACCAAGTGTCGTGATGATCGGCGCCGGGGCGATGGGGCAGGTGATGGGCGCTCTGATAGAAAAAAATGTTTCAGTTGTTTATTGGGACGTTGTGCCGGGCAAAGTGCAGGGTCAACGTCCGCTTTCGGAGCTCTTGAAAAAGGCCAGCGTTGTTTTTCTGTGCGTGCCATCCGGCGCGGTGCATGAAGCGGCCTCGTCGGCGGCTCCGCACCTTGGGCGCGGGGTGCCGGTCGTTACTATTGCCAAGGGAATTGAAGTGAAGACGGGCAAGTTTATGCCGGAGGTTCTGAAAGAGTCGCTTCGGCGCGGCCAGCCCTATGGCCTCATCAGCGGCCCGATGCTGGCAAGCGAACTCAAGGCCGGACACGGCGGTACGGGGGTGGTGGCGGTGAGTAGCCGCGAGGCGTACCAAAAAATTGTTACACTCTTTGCGGGGTCATCGTTAAAACTAATTTATTCCAAAGAGCTGGCGGCGGTAGCCCTGGGCGGTGTGCTCAAGAATATCTATGCCGTTATCATTGGCATCGCGCTCGGGCTGGGGTGGAAACACAACCGGATCGGCGCGCTCATTAGTGACGAAATAAATGAAATGCTGCGTATTTTTGGCGAGTATAAATTGCCGCTAGAGATGGTGGTCGGCCCGGCCTGCCTCGGCGACCTCATCGCGACCGGCTTGAGCGCTGATTCGCGCAACCATCAGGCGGGTGAAAAGCTGGTACTGAACGAAGAGGGAACCAGCGAAGGGACGCGCTCGCTGCCATTTGTATTTAAAAAAGTAAAAAAGCTTGGCCGGCAGAATCTGCCGCTCTTGTTCGCGCTCGCGGATGTGCTGAAAAAGAAAAAGACTGCTGAAGCAGCCTTTCGGAAGTAGGTCTTGGTTTTACAACAGCTGTTTGATTTTTTCCAAAACTTGCGCAATCGTGCCGTCGACGGTAAAACCGGCGGCTTTTTTGTGTCCGCCGCCATTCAGTTTTTTTGCTAAAGCGGACACGTCTACGCCATCTTTAGTGGTGCGGAAACTGCCTTTCACCTGATTGTTCGGCAGCTCTTTTAATATAAGAGCAATGTGGTTGTCTTCCAGATTATTCAAAAAGTTGGCAATGCCTTCGCTTTCGTTGTCGGGCACATTGTAATTCTGTAGGTCCTGCTGGGTGAGATAAGTGTGGGTGATGCCGGTGCGTTCGTCTTTTTCCAGGCGACCAAGCACTGTGCCCCAGAGGCGGAGCGCATCAATGGATTTGTTCTTGAGAGTTTCGTGTGTCACCAAGTTCAGGTTGCCGCCAGAGCGGATGAGTTCGCCCGAGGCGTTCAGGGCGGACGAGGAAGTGGCGGCGTTGGTGAAGTTGCCGGTGTCGGTGGTGAGGCCGGTCAAAAGCGAGGTGGCCATTTTTTGGTTGATGCGTACACCGTTGTGGCGGAAGTAGTGATAGAGAATTTCCGTGGTGGAAGCGGCCGAGGTTAAGACCAAGTTTAGGTGGCCGTAGTGTTCGTTCGTGGCGTGGTGGTCAATGTTGATGATGGTGTGAGCAGTGTTGGCTACATATGGCGCGATGCCGTTGTAGCGCAAATCACCCGAATCCAGCACGACCACGGTATCAAAGCTGGGGTCTTTAAAAATTATTGGGTCGGTAACGATTTCTCCGCTGTGGGCAACGAATTTGAGTTTGTCGTTGGCTGGAGTAATGCAAAAAATCACGGCGTCTTTATTGAGACCGGTCAGATACTCGTGAAAAGCGGCGGCGGCGCCAATCGCATCGCCATCAGGGTTTTGGTGTGGGGCGACAATGATTTTTTTGGCTTTCAGGAGGTGGGTGTGGATTTGTTTGGCGATTTGGTTCATAGATAATTACGAACTTACGAAACTTTACGAAGGTGAGTAATGTTAATTGTAAACTAGACAAGGAACAGGCGAGTGTACCGCTCTTGTTCGGCTTTGTCAAGGTATGATACACTAGTGACTAATTTAATGCCGCATGTACCTAAAGCGCCTAGAAATTCAGGGATTTAAATCATTCGCCACGAAAACCGTCTTGGATTTCCTGCCCCCCAAGGACGGTTTGTTTAGTATTACCGGTATTGTGGGGCCAAATGGCGCCGGCAAATCAAATATTACCGATGCTATTCGTTGGGTGATGGGGGAGACGAGCCTGAAGCAGGTTCGAGCTAAAAAGAGCGAAGATGTTATCTTTAACGGTTCGGAGAGCAAAGGGTCGCTAGGCGCGGCCGAGGTGACTATGACGCTGGAGAATGCCGAAGGCGACACGGGGTTGGATTTTCCCGAGATTGTCCTGACGCGGCGACTTTACCGCACCGGCGAGAGCGAATATTTGGTAAATAATAACTCGGCGCGATTGATTGACATCCATTTGCTGTTGGCCAAAGCCAAGTTTGCCGAAGGCGCTTATAGCATTGTGAGCCAGGGGATGATTGACCGTTTGCTCACTGTTACTCCGGCCGAGCGTAAAGATTTTTTTGATGAAGCCTGCGGTATTAAAGAGCACCAGATCAAGCAACACCAGGCGATGCTCAAACTGGCCCGCACCGAGGAAAACAGCCGACAGGCGTTCGTCGTGCTCCAAGAAGTGGAGCCGCATCTAAAAATACTCGGCAAGCAAGTGAAGAAACTGGAGAAGCGCCAGGAAGTGGAGGCCGAGTTGAACGACGCGCAGGAAAAATATTATGCCACCTTGTATACCAAGAATAAAATTGACAGCGACGTGATTCGGGGCGAGCTCTCCGTGATTGAAAAACATTATCGCACCGCCTTTTATGAGCTTGAGGTGGTGCAGCGTGAACTCTCGGAGCTCGCCCGCGGCTCCACACGCCAGGAAGTGTTCGCTAAGCTCCAGAGTCGCTACCAGGTGGCGAGTGCCTCCCAGCACACGCTGGAGCGCGAACTCGCGGTGTTGGAAGGCCAACTGCAGATGAGCTATAGCGAAGCGGGCGAGCACAAGACCGGTTGGCTGGAGACGAAAGTGGCTGAACTGAAAGGCGCCTCCGAGAGCGCTCGGCGCGCGGCCGAAGCGGCTCTTCAAGAAGCAGAAAGCGCCGTCTCCGCGGCGACTGCCATCCGCCGCGAGAGCGACGAGCTGAATATTGAGCACACCCAGTACAAAGTAAAAATAGCGCGGCTGGAGAGCGATCTTCTGAAAGACCAGTCCGAGCGGAGCTACCGCGAGGTGAGCGGGCTCACAGCCGTGAAGGCCGTGTTGGAGGCACGCCAGCGTTTTGGCGGCAAAGTGTATGGGGTGGTGGCCGAACTGGGAGTTGTTGATAACGACTACCGGTTGGCGCTGGATGTGGCTGCCGGCAATCATTTGTCATCCATTGTGGTTGAGAACGAAACGGTGGCGCGCCGCGCGATTGAATACTTGCGTGAAAATCGTTTTGGCGTGGCCACGTTTTTGCCGTTGTCGCGCATAGAGGGGCGATTTCCTATTCCAGACATTGAGGCGTTGCTCAAAGAAAACAGCGTCCTGGGCCGAGCTGAAGATTTGATTCGTTTTGATGAAAAATTTGCTACTATTTTTTCTTTGGTGCTCGGCAACACGCTGGTCGTTAAAGATTTAAAGACCGCCGAGCGTTTGGGGATTCAGCGCGCCCGGTTGGTGACCCTTGATGGTGATTTAGTGGAGCAGAAAGGCGTCATGCGCGGCGGTTTCCGGAGCCGCTCCGGCCTTACCTTTGGCATGAAAATGTCCCTGACCGGCGATGAGAGATTGGAGGAAATCCAGTCGGCTGTTACCGTGGCGCGGGGGGAGCTTTTGGATATTGAGAAGCGGGTGGAGAGCAAAAAAGCCGAACTGATGGAGAAAGCGGTTGCGGCCGAATCCAAGAAGCACCGGGCTGAACTTTTGGAAACGGAATTTAAAAAAGTGGAGCAAGAGCTCTCGCGTATGACGCGCGAGCTGGAGCTTTTGACATCCAGCCCGGAAAAATTCAATGCCCGGCGCCAAGAGCTCGCCGGTGAGAAGAAGCGCCTGATCAAAGCCAGCGCGGCGCGCGGCGCGGAAATTCAAACTATTGAAGCCGAGATGCAGGCCTTTAATGCCGAGGAAGAAACCAAGCGCGAGCGCGTGTTTGCTCTGCAGGATACGATGCAGAAGCGCCAGGAGGAAGTGAATGCCGCCCTGAACGACCGGAGTAACTGCACCATTGAGCTCGCCAAATTAGAAACCAGGCAGGAGGACCTGGCGCAGGAGGTGCAGACAGAAATGAAAACATCGCTACAGTCGCTCGCTCTGCGCGCGAGCGCCACCGTGCCAACGGAAGAGATCGCGGGGGTGGCTGATGCCATTCAAAGGTTGAAATATCAGTTGAGTCTGATTGGCGGTATTGATGAGGAGGTGGTGAAAGAATATGCCGATACGAAACAGCGCTATGATTTTTTGACCGGGCAGCTCGCCGACCTCACCAAGGCAACGAATGATTTGCAAACTATGATCGCCGAGCTGGATGAACTCATGAAAAAACGCCGGGCTGAAGCATTTAAAAAAATTCGCAAGGATTTTGATCGGTATTTTAAAATTTTGTTTGGCGGCGGCACGGCTGGACTGGAGGAGGTGTATGGTGAGGTAGCAGAAGAAACTGGCGAGACCTCCCCCAACCCCTCCTTTGCGAAGGAGGGGGGTTACCCCCTCGCTTCCGCAGAGGAGAGGGCAGGGGGAGAGGTTTCGTCAAATCGCAAAGGAGAAAAGGTTTTGACCGGAATTGAAGTCATGGCCAACCCGCCCGGCAAAAAGGTGAAATATTTAAATATGCTCTCCGGCGGGGAGCGCACGCTCACGTCCATCGCTCTGATCTCGGCCATTTTGTTCCATAACCCATCACCGTTCGTGGTGCTGGATGAAGTGGAAGCGGCGCTGGATGAAGCTAATACCATGCGGTTTGTGAAAATTTTGGGCGAACTCTCCACCCATTGTCAGTTTATTGTTGTCACCCACAACCGCGTGACCATGCACGCCATGAGCGCGCTCTATGGGGTGGTGATGGGCGTGGATGGGGTTTCTAAACTTTTGAGTGTTACCATGGCTGACGCGCCACAGTATGCGGATGGCCCGTCTGTTGACAAATAAGGCCAAAGAGAGTACAGTAAGCCTGCTCTCTGGGCCTCTTCGGCCCATCCGCCGATGAGGCGGAAAGTTCGTCACGATTTTTACCAATTAGAAATTTTCACTTGTTATGCTCATCATTCGTCTACAGCGCGTGGGGAAAAAGAAATTACCGACCTATCGTTTGGTTATTTCGGAAAAAGCCCGCGACACCCAGGATGTGTATCTGGAACAGCTTGGTACCTTTAATCCGCATTTGAAAGAGAATAACTTTTTGCCAGAGGCTGATCGCATTAAATATTGGATCAGCAAAGGCGCCCAGACATCGGCCACCATCAACAATCTTTTGGTCAAAGCCGGTATTATAAAGGGTGATAAAAAGAAATCAGTCTTTATCTCTCAGAAACGAAAAAAGATGATTGCGGAAAAAACCGCTAACGCCAAAGCTGAAGCAGACAAGAAAGCCGCCGCTCAGGCCTCCGCTAGCGCCGCTCCAGCAGAAGTTGCTCCTCAGGCCTAAACAGTATATACTAGCACTCCCGGTAAAACGGGACTGTTTTTTAAAAATTATACACAGTTAGCTTGACTTTTGCCGGTAGGAAGTGTATATTTTTTTATGAAACGCAGTACTGGTGGACTTCTCCACACCGTCGACAGAACTGCTGAAAATGAAAGAACCAATCTGAAATACTATGGAAACGGATCAGAAGTTTGTGGAAGATGTTGTTCGCGCGATTGTCAACAATCCTGCGGACGTCAAGACCACGCGTATTATTGACGAACGCGGCGTTCTCATCACACTGGATGTGAACCCGGCTGACATGGGATATGTCATTGGCCGCCAAGGTCAAACCGCTCGATCAGTGCGCACACTCCTCAAGATCGTTGGTGCCAAGAATAACGCTCGCGTTAACTTGAAGATCAACGAACCAGAGGGTGGCCGCGGACCAAACCCACGCGGAGCGATGGATTCTAGCGCTCCTATTGATACGAGTGCTGTGGACAACCTGGAGATCTAAAATTCAAAATAGACAACAAAAGCCGTCCCGTGATAGTATCAAAGGGCGGTTTTTTAATAGTATGAAGTTTGACATTCTCACCATTTTTCCAGACTTGATACATCACTATGCTGACGAGAGCATTCTTGGTCGTGCGCAGGAAAAAGAATTACTCACAATTGCGGCGCATGATTTTCGCGCTTTCGCAGGCAACAAGTGGGGCCATGTTGATGACAAGCCGTATGGCGGGGGCCCCGGAATGATACTCGGCGTTGAGCCAATTTATAAGTGTTTGAAATCGATTGGTGCGCTTCGTCGGTCTGTCATCCTGAGTAAAGCGAAGGATCCCTTAAAGTTGAGTGTAAGGGATTCTTCGGCCACCCGCCGTGGGCGGGCTCAGAATGACAAAATAAAAATCGTCGTGCTTGACCCAGCTGGAAAAAAATTTGACCAGCGGATGGCCGAGAAATTTTCAAAATTAGATCGATTGGTACTCATCGCCGGGCGCTATGAAGGTTTTGACGCGCGCATCTACAAACTCGCGGACGAGCGCGTGTCGGTGGGAGACTATGTGTTGGCGGGTGGGGAGCTGCCAGCGCTGACTGTGGTTGAAGCCGTGGCCCGGCTTATTCCGGGAGTACTCGGCAACCCGGAGTCGCTGAAGGAAGAGACGTTTAACCCCACCCTTTATCCCTCCCCTATTAGGGGAGGGGCACGGGGAGGGGTTTTTTTACCAACTAAAGAATACCCGCAGTATACGCGGCCGGAAGATTTTATGGGGCAAAAAGTACCGAAAGTTTTGCTCTCGGGCGATCACAAAAAAATTGCGGAGTGGAGAAAGAAAAAGAGTTTATGAGCAATTTAAAATCTGTCGCTAACTT
>JACRFW010000011.1 GCA_016234265.1 Candidatus Magasanikiibacteriota bacterium | reverse complement strand
TGCGTTGACACAGTACCCATTGGAGAGAATGAAAATATCACCGATACACTGGTAAGTTCTGACTTTTTCGCCTCCTATAGTACCAAAATAAATTTGGATGACCTGGCTGAAGCAAAGGTAACTGCAAATATACCTCAGAATATCTGGGATCCGGACAATCAAGTATACCTGTATGATCCTAATTTTAGCGTTGATGTCAACGTGACGTCGGCCGATGTCCCTATTCTAGAACTTTATTCTGATGCCTCATCAGTTTCTTCCGATATCGGCGGCAGTCTGCGCGTTTTAGATTTTGACCTAATAGCAAAAAATACTACTGCTAATTTTTCCGGAAAGGCTTATCCGGGCGCTCGCCTATTTATAGCAAAGAAGGTTTTTGGTGCTGATGTCCTGCTTAAACAGGGAGTACCCGTATCGGAAAATGGTGACTTTAAGATCAGTGGGATTCCAGCTGATTCTTTGGCCTACAGCATACTGGCCAAAGATAAGGAGGGCCGGCAAAGCCAAGTCAAGGTGTACAACCGCCCGTCTCTGTATGAATCATTGGATATTAGCGGTATTTTACTCTCTCCCACTATTGACCTTGTCCGCGGTATCGTGACCCGGGGAGACTTCATTAAAGTCGTTGGTTCGGCTTATCCCCAGAGTAGAGTGCAAATACAGTTGGATAATGATATACTTTATGAGACGAAAGCTAGCGGTGGGGGGGAATACCACATTTTAATAAATACCGCCCGCCTCTCTTTTGGGCAACATAGCGTCAGCGCCAAAGAACAAGACCTAGCCACCAGGAAAGAAAGCGATTTTTCTCCTACCAGAACTTTTTTGGTTTCTGCTCTGGCAGTGGTCAAAGCCGATCTCAATAATGACGGCAAAATTACTATTACGGATTGGAGTATCTTTTTGGAAAATTGGCGTCGGTCAAAACTAGGAGATACCAAAGCAACAACAATTATAGATCTGAATGAAAATGGCAAAGCCGATATTAGTGATTTTGGTATATTTTTAAGAGCTTTTAAAACACAATATTTTTTTTTTCATCATTAGGACGCTCGCTCCCCTTAATTATGCCAAGTCAAAAAATTACTTGTTCGGCACTGCTTCGTTTTTCTGTGGTGTTTCTGACGTTAGTTCTTATCTTACGGGCCTCCAATGCTCAAGCGGCCACCCTTTTTCTGTCACCCAAAAGCGGCGTCTTCACTGTAGGGAAGACCTTTGATGTTGATGTACGCGTGGATAGTGGCGGCCAGGGATTTAACTCAGCTCAAGCTACATTACAATTTCCCAGGGATGTCCTGAATGTTCAATCTATTGACTCTTCGGCGGTTTCCACCATTTTCAACTTCTGGCTGGAACAACCAACGTTTTCCAATGATAAGGGTATAATTTCCTTTCTTGGCGGAACCACCGATGGGGTTGTCGGAGCCTCCGTTCCGCTTCTCAAAATTACTTTTGTCGCCAAAGGCAGCGGTGATGCTCAAGTGGCGGCAAGCGATGCTGCCATTACCGCTTCCGATGGAAGCGGCACGAACATTTTATCAAACGTGAGCGGGGCGTTTTTTTCCGTCAAGCCGGCGGTTGAGGTACTTGCCGCCCCCTCGAGCTCTCCAGCGGCAGCACCAGCATCAATTTCAACTGCCCAAACCACCACTACACTGCTGGCAAAACCCTCGGAATTGCCGCTCGTGGCGCCGGTTCAAATTAAACGGAAAGCGGTGGTCGTCAAAAACTTGCCAGAAAAACCAAAGATCGCTGTTGCCATCTACCCGGACCCGGCACATTGGTACAACCTTACTACCAACTATCTTGCTCAATGGCAATTGCCGCCTGATATTACCGAGGTGAGCACGGCGGTTAATCAAGAAGCCGTGTTCAACCCCACTCTTTCGGAGGGTCTCATTGAGGCAAAAACTTTTCCGGCCGTCAAAGAGGGAATTTGGTATCTCCATGTACGTTTTAAAAATAATGTGGGGTGGGGGCCAACCGCAGATTACCGCATTGCCATCGACACCATCCCGCCGCTTTCCTTTACTACGGAGTCCTCCGCCGGATTCACAACTGATAACCCCGCCCCGACACTCACATTTAAAACCAATGATGCCCTTTCTGGCCTACAACAATACCTCATACGAATAGATGGCGGGGACACCATAGCACAGCGAGAAGACAGTTATATCCCTCCGCTCCTCCCGCCGGGGAAACATATTGTTACCATCCGAGCGATGGATAACGCCGGCAATATACGAGAAAACAACGTGGATCTCAAAATTCTTTCCCGTGAACAACCGCTGTTTGTTATCGGCGGGTTAAAAATTTCCAAATCATTATTTATCGTGATGTTGGTAATCGCCATGATCGGCGCTTTCGCCGCCGGTTCGTTTTTTTACCGGGCGCGTCAAAAACAAACTACCAGAAAGGTTGTGATTGCCGAAAGAGATGTCATGAACCTGTTTACACTCGTTGAAAAAGATGTAGACAAAATGCTCGCGTACTACAGCGACAATAATATTGACGAGCGTGAAGCGATGGAGATGCTGACCATCCTCAAAAAGATAAAAGACAATCTCCAAAAAACGCAAAAATATATTCTGGAAAATATTAAAGAAATTGGCGATTGATCGCCCAGGTCGCCTTTGTTTGTAAAAATCCAATGATATGAGCAAAAAAGCACAATTTGGCATTGTCATGGCCGTGTTGGTTACTGTCGCGGTAGGCTGGTTTGGTTATAAATCTACTACTACTAGATTGTATCCAGGGAAAATTACCATTGGGTATGATAAATGGCCGGGCTATATAGGGTTCTATATAGCCAATGAAAAAGGATACTTCAAAGAGGCCGGGCTCAACGTTGAGTTTAAAAGCTATCCCAGTCTCACCGAAATTTATAGCGACTACCTTTCCGGAAAGATACAGGGGGCAGCCAATCTTACTATGGACGTGGTCAATCAGGTGTATGCCGGGTTTGATCAAAAGATTGTTTTAGTCATGGACTATAGCAGCGGTTCGGATGGTATTATCGCGTCTCCAAGTGTCAAAAGATTCGCGGATATTAAAGGGAAAAGAGTGGCTTTTGAGCACGGGACGTTAGAAGAATATTTTCTTCGTTACGCATTGAATAAAAACAATATAAATTTTAGCGAAATAGCACCGGTAAATCGTAGCCCAGAAAAAGCAGCTGAAGCGGTGGTGAACGGTGAGGCTGATGTGGCAGTAACGTATGAGCCGTTTATGAGTGCCGCGCTTTTAAAAAGCAAAGGCAACAAAATTTATTCTTCGCGCGAAGCGCCGGGTTTCATCACGGACATACTCACTTTTAATTCAGCTTTTGTGAAAGAGCACCCGGATACGATAGAAGTGATTCTCCGCGCGTACTTTAAGGCGATTCAATTTTGGAAAGACAATCCGAATGAAGCGCAGGCTATTGCGGCTAAGTATCTTGATAGTCCGCTCGATCAGGTTGCCACACAATTACAAGGCGTTTCTATACTTGATGAATCTGATAATCGAACGATTTTTACATTTGCTGTAGGCCCAGAGTCGCTCTATGGCAATATGCGCAGTATCGGGGAATTTGTGCGGGCGCAGCAGCCAAAAAATAATCCAAAAAAAGTGGACACTGACAGTCTCATTGAGCCGCGTTTTATCAGAAAGATTGTTAGATAACGTAATTTACTATCGGGTACGCGTGCTATGCGACTTCTCACCAAGATAGCCCTTATTATTTTAACCGGAGTGGTTATTATGACCACCGGCGGGGTTATTTTTGTTTTTACCTCCACTAAATCTGCTCTGCAAACGTCTGTTACCGAGAAACAAGCGGAGCTGGGACGGCAAACAATGGACAGAATAGATCGCGTGCTTTTTGGGTATTATATTGGAATTCAAAACATCGCTGAAGAAGAGAGCATTGAACGAACATTGAGCGGCGCAGTTACGGATAAGCGAGTTATTGAAAGACGCATCAAAGAATTGCCGTTCCTAACCGGACCATGGGATGTTTTAAGCATTGTGGATACCAACGGAGTTGCTGTGGTTTCTAACGTAGCCGCTGAAGTTGGCGAGGACTTAAAAAAAGACCCGGGTAATTTCATTGCGCTTAAAAGCGCTTTGGCGGGGAATGTTTACCATTCTGATTTTGTTTTTTCTGAAGAAACAGAAAGGCCGACCATGATTTTCGCGGCGCCCGTTCGCGACCAAGAGAAGCCGGATCAGCCGATTGTTGGCGTCATTCTGGGGCATATGGCCTGGCCGGTGGTGAATGATCTGATCAATAGTTTTGATCCGGTCAGGGAATTTGACTTGTATATGCCTGATGGCACGCTCATCGCGACGAACCAAGAAAATTCCACAAAATTATTTGTCAAAAATGAAGAAATTGCGCGCAGCATAGCCGCCTCTAGGTCAGCAAACGCCAGTACTCCCGCGCAACATCAAGGAGTAGAGAAAGAAACAGAAAGTGGTTTTGAGGCGCTGATAACCGAATCACCCTCCACCGGCTATTTGGGGTATAAAGGCCACCAGTGGTCGCTTTTTATTGAAACGCCGACCGCTCTGGCTTTTGCCCCCGCGGCAAATACGGCGAGGAACATCGTTTTTTTCCTGGTTCCGATTAGTTTGTTCACGGGAATTGTGGTTCTGCTTTTGCTCTATCTATTCCTTATCCGTCCTCTGGTTGGTTTTACCGAAGTCACAAAAATTATCGCCGGCGGAGACCTGACCAAACGGGCCGAGGTACATTCAAAAGATGAGATGGGCGAACTCGCCGCCTCTTTCAATGTCATGACTGCCAGGTTGCAAGAATCGCACGCCTCCTTGGAGGGGAAAGTGCAAGAGAGAACGGCTGAATTGAACCAGAAAATTGGAGAACTGGGTAAGATGAATAAATTTATGGTCAATAGGGAATTAAAAATGGTTGAGCTAAAAAAAGAAATAGCGGAACTTAGGTCGGGCAAATCTCCGCGTTCGTCATAAATATGGATTTTTTTGCTGGGGTCGTTCGCAACCAACACACTGTCCACGCCATTTTGATAACCGTCATTTTTGGCGTACAAATTGCCATTGCCTATGTTGCTCTGCGCAGGTATACCGGGACCAAAGACACACTGCGGCTATTTTTATTTTTGGCTGGCTCCGTTTTCGCCGCCTATTCGTTTTTTCACGCCATGGTTGTTCCGGATTTTGCCATATCAAGCGAAGCATCGTTTGATATCTTTGAACACTACGGTTTGTTTTTGGGAAGCGCCGCGCTTTTCATCGGGGCTTTACTCGGGACAAGGCAAGAAGAATATCTGTACCGTTTTCGCCATGGAATAATTTTGTGGTGGGTAGCCGGCAATGTGTTGTTTACCGCCTCTTTTATACTATGGCCGAAATTAAATGAGGCATTGTACTCGTGGATAAATTACGCCACCGGTTTTTCCGGCGTTTTCTTCTTTTTGGCATCTCTCTTTTTCCTACGACGTTTTCACACATCCCGGGAATATCTTAACGCATACACGGCTGTCGGACTTTTTATATTGGTTGGCAGCGCAATCACTCCTTTCTTCTATGAGGAGTGGGGGGTGTTGTGGTGGTTTAATCACGGCGTTATTTTGCTCGGTGGGGTAGCAATACTCGCGGGGCTTTGGCGGGACAGCAGAGAAGAAAAAGAGGGCGGAGAAACGCGAATTCCTTTTTACCGCAAGGTGAGTTTTAAGCTGACGATTTTAATTTTGACCGTTACCATCATCCCGCTGTCTTTACTCGGATTTTATAGTTTTTATGTTTCGGAAAATGCCTTGGGACGGCAGGCTATTTCCAATCTGGCGCTCCTCTCCAGGGCTAACGAGGGGCATGTAAATGCTTTTCTGTATCAGTTGAAAAGGACGGTGGCTGATTTTTCTTCCGATGGAAGTATCCGGCGCCTGGCAAAAGAAGGGAGCGGAGAGCTATTGAGCCAATATGTAATAAAGAACAAATTACCCCTTGATACATATCTGGTCGGCATAAATGTCATCGGGAGCGACGGCAAAGTGATGGCTTCAACGCACAAGACAGAAATCGGAAAGGATGAAAGCAAAGATGCCTATGTTATTGACGGGATGAAATTGGCTTACGGCGAAGCGCTCACTTTAGATTATGGCGAAAGTTCTCATTTTGAAACCGGGGAACCGCTGATTGCGTCAGCGGCCCCGGTAATGAGTCCCGACGGCACACAAAACATCGGCGTCATCGTGGCCTATTTTAAGGCCGATGGCTTGTCGGCTATTTTAAGCCGCGGAGCCAGTGGGAGTGACACATTGGATGTGTATCTGGTCAATTCAAACAATCTTTTAATGAGCACATCGCGTTTTGCAGAGCATAAAGCGATATTGCATCAGGTTATAGATACTCTCCCGGTCAGGAATTGCCGTGAAAACCGACCCACGAGAGGTCTCTTTACCGACTGGCGCGGTAAAAATGTGTATGGAGCGAGCGTCTGTTTTTCCGATTTTGGCTGGACGCTCATAGCCGAAATAAACGACGAAGAAGTGGATAAACCGGCGGAAACGTTGAAAGACCTTCTGGTGATTTCCAGTTTACTGCTCGCTGTAGCCGTTATTTTCGTCGCGCTCATCGCATCTAGCGGAGCAATAAATTCTTTGCGAAAGTTATCCACATTTGCCAAAAAAATCAACCAAGGCGATACGGACGACAAAGTCGAGATTGATTCAACTGATGAAATTGGAGGGTTGGCGAAAGATTTAAATACAATGGGTCAAACCATCAAAAGACGCGAGGGGGATTTAACACAGACCAATATTGATTTGAAAAAAACATCAAGCGAACTAAATGAGAAAATGATTGATTTGGAAAAATCAAAAAAGGCCGTTCTCAATTTGCTTGAGGATATTGACATTGAGAAAAAAAAGGTGGAACAAACAGTTGCCGACCGCACCAATGAACTGCGAAATGAGAAAGCCCGCCTCTTGGCATCCATCAACAGCCTCTCGTTCGGGTTTATCATCGCCGACCTGAAGCACCGGATCCTTTTTAAGAACAAGGCCATGGCCGATCTGCTAGGGCCGCGCGACGCCAGCGCTCAATTGGTGGAAGATGTTTCAAAAGTCATTGGCGGAGAACGTTATGATGTTCAAGCACAAATAGAGAAATGTCTCAAAGGCAAGGTGGTCTGTGAAATAAAAGACATTATTTTTGGAAAAAAATTTCTGCGCGGGGTCGTCGCCCCCATCATGATGACGGAAGGGCCGGCCGAGATGATCGGTTACGTATTTTTGTTGGAAGATATTACCAAAGAGAGAGAGCTGGACCGCGCTAAAAGTAATTTTATTTCTATCGCGTCCCACCAACTGCGCACGCCGCTTTCGTCTGTCCGGTGGGTGCTAGATATGCTGATGGAAGAAAAATTATCCGTAAAGCAAAAAGGGTATTTAAAAGATATTTACACGTCAAATTCCCGTCTGGTTAATTTGGTGGATGATTTATTGAACAGCTCTAAAATAGAGGCGGGTAATGTGGAGGTCAACAAAACCGACGTGGATATTATAGAGCTGGTCAATACGTTCGTTAAGACACTCCAGCCGGCGGCCGAGAAGAAAAATCAGCAAATTACTATCGTCGCTAAGGACAAACAGAAACCAGCGACTATTGACGTCAAACTGTTTGAAATGGCTTTTACTAACCTCTTGAGCAACGCGATTGCCTATGCTCCGGAAAATGCCGCAATTGATGTCTCAGTAGTCGGGAATGGCACGGAATGCACCGTCGGTGTTCATAATGCCAAGCCCGTGATACCGGAATCGGAACGTGATAAGATTTTTACGAAATTTTACCGCGCCGAGGAGGCCAAGAGCCTACGGCCAGAGGGGACGGGGATAGGACTTTTTATCGCTAAATCTTCGGCCGAAATGAATGGCGGGAAAATGTGGTTTAATTCCAACGTCAAGGAAGGAACGACTTTCTATTTTACAGTTCCGGCGAAATAGAGTATACTAAATTTTACTGTTCAAATTAATTAATTTATCATATAATATGAAGGTATTAATTGCTGAAGACGAGGAAATTTTGTATAAAGTTCTTCAGGAAAAATTTGAAAAGGAAAAATTTGAAACCAAATTGGCTACCGACGGGTCAATGGTTTTGCCGTTGGCTAAAAGTTTTCACCCCGATATCATCACCCTTGATCTGATGATGCCAAAGAAGACTGGCTGGGAGGTGTTGGCAGAGCTTAAGGCTGACCCGGAGCTCAAGACAATTCCGGTGGTGGTTTTGTCTAACTTTGGCCAGGATGATGAAATTAAAAAAGCGCTCACCATGGGGGCGGTGGATTATTTTGTCAAAGCCCAACATCCTATCAATGAAGTGGTTGACAAAGTAAAACAGCACATGCTGGTGTCTAAGTGAACTGACGGCCAGCGCCTTAAATTGTTTTTAAGCGTAAAACTATGGAAAACAAGAAGATCTACTTTGCCATAAAACTTTTGGCGGTGGCCGGCATTGTTACGGCTGTTTATTTATTGGTAGAGCAGTTTATGCCAGCAGAGGCTTTCCGACCGTGCACCATTAACAGTACGGTGAACTGTGACGCTGTTATCTCCGGCCCCCTTGCCAAAACACTCGGTATCCCGACTCCGCTCTATGGGCTGGCCGGCTATGTGGGCATACTTTTAGGAGCGATTTTTTTGAAAAGAAAACTTATCTTGGGCCTGGCTATTTTTGGATTACTTTTTTGTCTGTGGATTGGGTACAGGGAAATTTTCCAGTTGCGCGTGATTTGTCCGGTTTGCATCCTTTGCCAGCTCGTGATGCTTTCTATCTTTGGCTTGGCGGTGGCTCTGAATATAAAAGAAAAAACACCGCCGGCTTTGACCTAACGCCTTTTGCATGGGAATGATGACGGCTGTTAGACAGTGGTAGGAATACTAAATTGCCGTATTTCCACTGCATCTTCCGCGCGGAACACCTGGTTATTTTCAATGAGCCGGATATTTTTTCCTCTTTCCACGAGGCGTTTGATGCCCTCGCCGCAGATGCGGTAGTCGGAGGTGTCTTTTGATCCGATGATAACCCATCTTATTTGCGGAATATCGGCAATTAAGTCGGCGCAGGGGGTGTGCCCGACGTTATTGCGATAGACGCACGGTTCCATGGTGGAATACAGGGTGAGCTGGCGGTTTTCCCAATCGGGGAAGTTTATCTTGAGCATGCTCAAGGCATCCTGCTCGCCGTGCAGGTGGCCGCGGCGAAAGCCCCATGATAAAATTTCAAAGGTATTGGCGTCCACAATGACGCTGCCCACCCGGTATCCCTGCTTTGAAATTTTAGAAAAAGCGGAACAGTCTTCGGTGAGCGCATAAAATTTTTGATCAATTTCCTGCCAGAAAGCGAGGCGGAGCGCGTGCGAGGAGTGAGCATCAACCCGCCCCTCTCCGTTGATTTTTGATTCAATGAGATAGGTGTAGGGGATACCGAGTATGTTATCTACCTGACTACCGTAATTGCTTTTATTGTTTACGCACAGAATACCGGTGACGGCGGTCCCGGGAATTTTTTGTATCGCCGCAACCATTCCCGCTATGGTGCCGCCGGTTGATACCATGCAATCAACGATGGCCGTTTTTTTACCCTGTATCAGGGCCGGCATATACATTGTCCGGCGATGGTAGCCGGCTTCCTGAATGAATTCAACGCAATTTTGCTGGTAATGAAACGGTTTGGCGATGATGAGCGGCAGATCAAGCTCGGCGGCCACAAACGAAGCGACGCCGATGCCGTCGGCATCAATGGTAACGATTACTTCTGTCTCGGGGGCGACGAGCTTAGCCAGATAGCGGCCGAGGAAGGCATTCAGCCGGTGGCTGACAAGAGAAAACCCCTTGAAGGGGTAGAGAAAGTATTGGTAGGAGTTCAGGGATCCGGCGCTCTCGGTGATGGTGTAAACGGGCGCGTTTCGGAAAGTTTCAACCACCAGATCAAGTTCCTTTTTTTCAACCGCGAAATGGGTGTTAAAGTTGACTATTTTTTCCTCAAACTGGTCAAAATAGTTCATCATAACGACTGCTGTATATAGCGGCCAGATGGCCTTAGAGAGTATAGCATAAACCATAGCGCGTGACCACAAGCGGGATTGACTGTCAAACAGCGGCGTGAGACACTGTGTATACATTCGTATGATTGCCATTCTCCTTATTGCCTTCGGGTCGTGCCTCACCGAAGTTTCGGATTCCATTGGTAAAAACGAAGTAGGGCACGGTCGGCAGAGCCTTTTCATGATGGGTTTTCTCCAGCTGGTAGCTGGCGCTTTTATATTTCTCCTACTGATTTTAGTAAAACCGGCTTTGTTTGTCTTTAGCTGGTTTTCCCTCCCCACGTTTATTGCGCGCGCCATCCTGGAAGTCATTCTGGCCCACATAACCATTCTGGCCGTTACCACGGCCGATCGGAGTACTTTCAGTTTCATACGTTTAGGCACCGTGCCCCTGCTCCTCGTGGCCGATATTATTTTGGGGTTTCATCTCCGTCCGACCCAGCTCTTCGGTCTCTTGCTTCTACTGGTCACCCTCTTGTTGGTATTTGTCAATCCAGCTATCAGCAAGAAGGGGGTTGGGTGGGTAGGCGCCAGCACTCTCATGGCTGCCGTGACTATAGCGCTCTATAAATACGATATATCCCATTTTAATTCGGTTTTAGCGGAACAATTTATCACTTATCTTATTGTGCTTGGCTATTTTTTTGTCCGCGCCTGTTGGCATGATAGCCAGCATTTTTTCAGGCTTTTTTCAAAACCATTGTATTTGTTGCAGGCGGCTGCTCAAGGGCTGGGTGGTGTGGCGGAGAGCTATGCGTATAGTTTGGCTCCGGCGTCTGTCATCTTGGCTGCCAAGCGTTCCACTGCGGTTATGTGGGCCATCGGATCAGGTTCTTTGTATTTTAGAGAGAAACATATTTTGGTAAAATTAAGTGTCTTTATTTTGTTGGTCGGAGGGTTAATTTTGCTGGCGTTATAGTTTGTAATGAGTTATTATGTTTACCGGTATTATTCAAGCCACCGCACGGGTTCAAAAAAATGATAAACAAAAAGACGGCGGTTCTCGACTTAGCACGGCAAAACCGCTGGGCTGGCGAGTGAAAAAGGGGGAGAGTATCGCGGTGAACGGTGTGTGTTTGACGACTGTTTCTGTTGGCTCCGCTGGCTCCGCCCTGGCTTTTGTGTATATGCCGGAAACCGCGCTGCGTTCAACTATTGAGAGCCTGAAAGTGGGCGAAATCGTTAATCTTGAACAAGCAATGCAACTTGGCGATCGGTTGAATGGGCATATGGTACAGGGGCATGTGGACACAGTTGGAACTATTTCAGCGCTTAAGAAAGATGGCAATTCGTATGCTTTAAAAATAACTCCACGCGAGGTCGGTGTGCTTCGTTGGATTGTTGAAAAAGGGTCGGTAGCTGTTGATGGCATTAGTTTGACGGTGGTTATGGTCGCGAAAAGATGGTTTATGGTTAAAATTATTCCGCATACGTGGCAGGAAACAAATTTATATACAAAGAAAGCAGGGGACAGGGTAAATATAGAAGCCGATATTTTAGCAAAATACATAGAAAAATTGTATGCAAATAAAAAATAAACAAAAAGTAGTTTTGGACGGACGAAAATTACGCGTGGGGATAGTGACGGCTCGTTTTAATCAGGATATCACAAAGAAATTAACAGCGGCGGCGCTGCGGCGCTTGGCAGAGTGCCGGGTTGCAGCAAAAAATATTACCCTGGTGTCGGTGGCGGGCAGTATGGAGATTCCCTACGCCCTGCAAAAGCTGGCGCGGAGCAAGCGCTATGACTGCCTGGTGGCCCTAGGCTGCGTGGTACGGGGCGAGACGGCGCATTTTGACTATGTTTGCAAAACGGCCCAGGAAGGGGTTTTACGAGTTTCTTTGGATTATGCCATTCCCATTGGTTTTGGCGTTATCACCGTCAATAGCTTGGCCCAGGCCGAGGCGCGGGGCCACCTGGGCGCCGATGCTGTGAGCGCGGCCGTTGAACTGGCTTTGCTGTAGACTGGATTTGATTGGTTGGGTGTGGTAGAATGTATTATACATTTTTAATTACGCCTCGCAGATATTATTTTTTTGTGCCAAAACTCGCCCGCTTGGGCGAGCTCAAACAGTTGGCACTGCAAAAATAATATCTACTTCGGCGTAACTAAGTTGTTTTACTTTATTTATTTTTTAATGTTTCTACGTATGGAAGAGAAAAAGAGTTTTTTTGAATTGCTGGATGGCAAGAGCGCCATGCTGGTGGGGTTGGTGGGTGGGATTTTGTCGCTGGGGACTATTGGTTTCATTATTCTTGGTGTAAAAATGTTGAATGGCTCAAGTATATCTGGAGGAGCAGGCTATCAAAATTTGGTGGCGGCGGCGCCGAGCGCCGCGCAACCTTCACAACCATCCGCCCCGACGGCAGGCACTCCGGTAAACGTGGGAGTCGGGCATTTTCCCGTGAAAGGCAAAGCCAGCGCGAAAGTGACGGTGATTGAATTTGCCGATTTTCGTTGTCCGTTCTGTGAACGATTTTATAAAGACGCTGGGAGGGGGATTATGAAAGATTATGTTGATACCGGCAAAGTGAAGTTTTATTTCCGCGGCTACGCGTTCCTGGGGCCGGCTTCAACAGCCGCCGCGGAGGCGTCGGAATGCGCCAACGAGCAGGGTCAATTTTGGAAGTTCCATGACTGGATGTACGACAACCAGGCACCGGAGAGCGATACTGCCTATTATTCTAAAGAGAATCTCATTACTTACGCGGTTAATCTTGGTTTGAACAGGGCGTCTTTTGCCAGTTGTTTGAACTCGGATAAGTACGCGGCCAAGGTAAATCAAGATTTGTCTGAAGGTCAGGCCGCCGGGGTCAACGGTACACCAACGACATTTGTGAATGGTATGCCGATTGTCGGGGCGGTGCCGTACGCGCAGATTAAAGCGGCTATTGACCAGGCGCTCGCGCAGTAAAGAAATATAAAACTAAAACCCCGCGCTAGAAGTGTGGGGTTTTTT
>JACRFW010000012.1 GCA_016234265.1 Candidatus Magasanikiibacteriota bacterium | reverse complement strand
TGTCATCCTGAGGTTGCCGTAGGCGACCGAAGGATCTTCCTTTTATGCCAACTGGTAAACGGGCATAAGAGGAAGATTCTTCACTTCGTTCAGAATGACAGGTTAAACTCTAATTTTTGTAAAAGAGCGGTTTCCTCTATATAAGTATTATATAACTATACCGGTTAGGGAAACAGGAAACTATACTGGAAAGGGAGGGGGGTTGTCAAGGTTTGGGTGTGGACGCGCTAGCAACGCTAGCGACCTGAAGCCGATTGACAAATCAGTCTTTCCCCGCTACACTAGGCCATACTTGCCGCCTGGATAACAGCAGCCAGGACAGGCAGGCGCGCTAATCTACCTACATTTCTGCTATGAAACTATGAACTACGATAAAAAACTTGATAAGGCCCAGGCGATTTTAACTTTTACCATTACTCCAGCCGAGTATCAAAAAGATTTGGAATCCGCGGCGCTCCGCCTCTCCGAGCGCGCGGCCATCAAAGGCTTTCGCCCTGGCAAAGCGCCCTATAATATTGTGAAGCAACAGCTGGGCGAAGTAAAAATTTTAGAGGAGGCCGCGGAACACATTGTCCAGCGCACATACTTTGCGGCGGTGAAAGAAGAAAAGCTCCAAACTATTGGCATGCCTCAAGTAAGCATTAAAAAATTAGCGCCGGGCAATGATTTGGTGTATGAAGCGACGGTGGCGCTTTTGCCGTCGGTCATGGTGGCTGATATTTCTAAAATAAAAGTGGAGCGGGCGGCAAAAAAAGTGGACGATAAAGAAGTGGGTGAAACATTGGAAAATCTCCGGAAAATGCAACCCAAAGAATTGACCAAAGCCGGCCCGGCGGCCAAAGAGGACAAAGTGACGATTGATATGGATATGTTCATTGATAACATTCCAGTAGAAGGCGGCCAAGCCAAGAATCACCATGTCTATTTGAACGAACCACACTACATTGCCGGCCTCGCGGAGCAACTAGTTGGCCTGAAAAAAAACGACACTAAAGAATTCACCCTGCCTTTCCCCAAAGACCACTACCAAAAGCACCTAGCCGGTAAAAATGTTGATTTTAAGATTAAAGTAAACGAGGTGTTTGAACTGCAGTACGCGGACCTTGATGATGCGTTCGCTAAACAACTGGGCCAAGAGAGTCTGGAAAAACTAAAAGAGCTGCTCCTGGCTAATTTGAGCGCGGAATCCGAAAAAAAAGAAGACCAGCGCGCGGAAATTGCCATTTTGGACCAGCTCATTGAGAAATCAACCTTTGGCGAGCTCCCCTCCATTCTTATTGATTCGGAGAAGCGCAAAATGTTTTATGAATTGAAGCACGATCTGGATCAGCGCGGCATCACTATTGAACAATATTTAAAAGATATCAAAAAAACCGAAGAGGAAATTTTCAAAGACTTTACCGAGCAGGCCACCAAACGCGCCAAAGCAGCGCTAGTCTCTCGCCAGATAGCGCTGGATAACAAAATTACGGTAGATAAGGCCGATTTGGATAAAGAAATTGAAACAATTAAAAAAACCTACGCGGGTGAAAAAAATGTTGAAGAAAATCTGCGGCGGACGGAAGTGCTGGATACCATCGCCGCTACCATCCAAAACAGAAAGGTGCTAGAATGGCTAAAGGGGAAACTTTTCCCCCAGTAAATAACTATGGAAAATGTCGCGGTAGCGGCTCCCGAGATACCACCTAACCAAGAAGCGCCAAAGAGGACCGAAGAATCACGAATTGAAACGCGGGCTCGTGAAGCTTTTGAGCAGGCCGCTGGTATCCGCTTGCGCAAAGGCCAGCTTGTCCGTCTGGAAGGAATGGATGATATGTACCCGGCGGGGGCCAATTGGAAAATTATGGGCTTTGCCGGCAGTAAAAATGTCGGAACGATTTATATGTTTATTGCCGCAGAGGATCCTGAAATAAAAGGGGTAGATTTAAATGATATAAAAAACGGTCTCATCAAATTAAGCCGCGTACCTACTCCTGAATAAATATGTTCTTCGGCGCGCATGTCTCCTTCGCGGGCGGTATCTTTAACGCCCCGCTAAATGCGGCTCATCTGGGCTGTGAAGTGTTCCAAATGTTTAGCCGCTCGCCGCAGGGCGGGTCGGTGCCGCCAATCACTCCGGAAATAATTAAACTCTTTCGGCAAAATATAGAACTCTGCAGCCAGCGCGAGTGGTATATTCATACCCCCTATTTTATTAACTTCGCTTCAGCCAACAATCGTATTTATTATGGCTCCATCAGTGTAATACGCCAAGAGCTGGAGCGCGGGTCGCTCATTGGCGCACGCTATGTAATGGCGCACCTAGGCAGCTACAAAGACCTGGGGCAAAAAGAAGGTGATAAAAAGGTTGTTGCGGGTCTGGCCGAGGCGCTGAAAGGCTATAAAGGCACAACCGAACTTCTTATTGAAATTTCCGCCGGAGCGGGGGCAGTGATCGGCGATATGTTTGAAGAGGTGGCCGAGATATTGGATGCGCCCAAACTAAAAAAATACCCGATGGGGGTTTGTTTTGACACCGCGCACGCTTTTGCGAGCGGCTACGACCTGCGCACGCCCGAGGCCGTGGCCGCTACTTTTAAAAAATTTGATCAAACCATTGGCCTCAAGCGTCTCAAAATGTTTCATTGTAATGATTCTAAGGCTGATCTCAACGAGCATAAGGACCGCCATGAGCATATCGGCCGCGGACACATTGGCGAGGACGGTTTTCGCGCGCTTTTGGCGCATAAAGCGGTGCAAAACCTCAGTTTTATTTGTGAAACTGAACATGATTTTGTCCGCGAAGACTTGGCTTTGCTTAAGAAAATAAGAATGTCATTCTGAGGCCACAGCCGAAGAATCTTCCGCTTATGCCCGTTACAATTGGCATAAAAGGAAGATCCTTCACATTCGTTCAGAATGACAATTTATTTTTATAAAAATTTTGTGCTGTTAAAAGTTCGCGTCCTTCCCCGCTCCTCAAAAAATGAAATCATGGGTGAAATGGCTGATGGAGCGTTGAAAGTGAAATTGACGGCCGCGCCGGTGGATGGTAAAGCCAATGAGGCGCTGATTAGTTTGCTGACTGAACATTTTAATTGCCCCAAAACAAAAATAAAAATCGTCCGCGGGCAGACGAGTAAGAACAAGGTAATTGAAATATTAAATACCAAACAACAAATGTTAAATAAAATTTGATATTCAGAATTTGACGTTTGATATTACGGTAAATCCACCCCGCCGCCCGTCCATGGGTTACAGCGCACAATTCGCCATAATGTCCTAAGAGAGCCGACCACCAGGCCTCTTTTTTTTATAACTTGGCGGCCATATTCACTGCAGGTGGGGTAGAACGGGCAGTAGCCGCCCGGAAAAAAGTGGCGGAATAGGCCATGATCTGGAGAAATTGTTTTTTGATATATTTTAATTAAAAAAATAAGTACGTTTTTTGGCAGAGATAAGAGAAAATGAACTATTCTTTTGAACATACGGGTCGTCGTCTTAAACGAAACGAGCGATGCCCTCAAGTATTTTGAAGATTCTTCGCTTCGCTCTGAATGACAATTTTATTCAGACAAAAATAATTTCCCCTTATTTAATAATAGTTTTACTTCTGTGCTAATTTCAGAATAATTTTTAGTGAGAATATCTTTTTTAGCGACAAAAAGAAGATAGTGTCCGCCCTTGAGCCGACCATCTTTAATAATAAGGCGGAGGACTTCGCTGATCTGTCGACGGGCACGGTTGCGTTTGACCACCGATTTTGAAACTTTGAGGCCCACTGTTATGGCTATCCTTAGCTGTTCTTTAAACTTATCCGTATCTTCCCCAGCACCAGAAACGGTGCGGGACTTCACTTTTTTGGGAAAATAATTCTGAATTTTGGCTAACTCTAACACCCGCATATCTAAAAATTGGCCATTTACCCAGCGGCCATGTTTCATCAGCAGATTGAAGTCGCGCACTTTGGCGAGGCGATTGTCTGGTTTGAGCATACTGCATTGATTATATCATGAAACTAAAAACCAGCCTTATAGCCGGTTTTTGGAGTATTTGTGCTTAGCGTCGGTAGCGGCGCAGTTTTCCAGCGATTTCATCAGCCACAGTCAGCTTTTTGCGGCCCTTGGCGCGACGGCGAGAGAGTACGCCCCGGCCGCCTTTGGTGGCCATGCGGGCTCGGAAGCCGTGTGATTTGGCGCGTTTACGCTTCTTTGGTTGGTAGGTGCGTTTGGTTGCCATATAAAAAGTGTCTAAAGTTTCCTTAGTATACTCGTTTCTTGGGGTATTGTCAAGGCAGCCGGTTTGTTATAAGGTACGCAGATAAAAATAGAGCTCCATACACAGCTTCTCCACACTTTGTCCACTTTTCCAAATTTTGGCCAATTTTAGATTAAAGACGGCTGTGATACAATGAGTTAACTGTTTTAAATTTTACAACCCCCCTTCAGTATTATGCTTAATCACGAAACCTGGCAAACCGTGCTCGCCGAACTTGAGCTAACTATTTCCAAAGCCAACTTCATCACCTGGTTTAGAAATACGGGCATCATTGCAAACCAACAGGGGCAGGTAATTATTTGCGTACCGAACGCTTTCACCCGCGCCTGGCTGGAAAAAAAATATCATCAAACTATCATTAAATCTCTAGAGCGAATTACCGGCAAACCAATTAAAAAAATGGAATATAAAATTGACAATATAAAAAATATACCCGAGGACGGCGCGACAACTGAAACGCCAAAACAGGCGGCTGCCTCTGCAGCATCGCCGACCGCGGCTTACTTCCCCAAGAGCGCGCAGATAAATACGAATGGCGGTTTCGCCTTGAGTCCCAAGTATACGTTTGAAAGTTTTGTGGTCGGCAAGGGGAGCGAGCTGGCTTTTGCCGCGGCCCAGGCCGTGGTGGAGCGACCGGGTATCGCCTACAACCCGCTGTTTGTATATGGCGGCGTGGGCCTCGGTAAAACACACCTGATTCAGGCGATCGGTAACGAGATGCTGAAAAAACATCCGGGGATCAATATCATGTATGTGAGCGCGGAAAAATTTTCTAATGATTTTATCCACTCCATCAAAGACCGGACGGCTAAAGATTTTCAAATTCGCTACCGCCACATTGATCTGCTCCTCATTGATGATATTCAATTCATTGCCGGCAAAGTAGAAACCCAGGAATCTTTTTTCCATACTTTCAACGAACTTCACCAAGCCAATAAGCAGGTTATTCTCACCTCCGACCGGCCGCCCAAGGCTATCCCGGCCTTGGAAGACCGCCTTAAATCCCGTTTTGAGTGGGGGATGATCGCCGATATTTCGGCCCCAGATTTTGAGACAAAAGTGGCTATTTTAGCCAAAAAATGCGCAGAAAAGAGCTTTGAGCTGTCCGAGAAAATTTTGCAAACTATTGCTTCTAACAACCAAACTAATATTCGCGAGCTAGAGGGGGCGCTAAACAAAATTATTGTCTTTCATCAGCTCAAAGAAATTCCCCCGACAGTGGAATCCGTAAAGTCGCTCCTCTCGTCGTTCGGGGTTTTCTCGGCCCGCCAGTCACTGACCCCGGCCCAGCTTCTGGAAACCGCCGGGCAGTTTTATAGTTTGAGCAGAGAAGAAATTTTGGGTAAAAACCGCGAGAAAAAAGTGTCGTTGCCGAGACAAGTGATTATGTTTCTCATGCGCGAAGAGCTAAAGATGAGCTATCCGGCCATTGGCGATGAGCTCGGCGGGCGCGACCACACGACAGCGATGCACGCGCACGATAAAATCACCAACGAGCTGGAAACGGATCTTAAATTGAAACAGGAATTGGAAATGCTCCGGCAAAGAATGTATATAAATAATGTATAATTCCGCCGTCACTTTTTTAAAAAATAAAAAGTGCCTCTGGATAAATTGTTGATAAGATATAAAAAGATGTGGACAGCTGGGTTGATAAGTGATTAAAAATATCCGCAACATATCCACCACCAAAACGAGTTATCCACGCGACAAAAGTTGTTCACCAAACTTATGCACCGATTGAGCAGGGTTTATCCGCACGAGTGACAAAAATATACACAGAAAATTTTCAAATAAACCGGTAATGAAATTGATTTATCCAGCGTGTCCACAGGCCTTATTACTATTATTACTTCAATATATACTTTTAGTTATATAATATGAAAATATCTTGTACCAGAGAAAACCTATCCCGATCTTTGGCGCTGACCAATGGTATTACCGGGAAGAATTTAAACCTTCCCATCTTGAGCAATATTCTTATTAAAGTTGATGAGCAGAAAGTGGAGTTGGTGGCGACCAATCTGGAACTAGCGGTGGTTTCTACCATTCGGGCCAAGGTGGAAAATCCCGGGCAGTTTACCGTTCCCGCCCGGACACTGACGGACTATGTTAACTTATTACCAAACGAGAAGATTGACCTGGAGCTTAAAGATAATGAGCTAGTGGTAGCCTGCGGCAAGGCCGCAACCAAGATAAAAGGCACGCCAGCCGACGATTTTCCCATCATCCCCACCATGGAAGACGGGAAAGGCTATACCTTGAACGCCAGCGAACTTAAAAACGCCTTGGCGCAAGTGTTGTCGGCGGTGGCGCGAAACGATATTCGCCCCGAGCTCTCTGGTGTCTTCTTCAACCTCAACCCCGAGAACGGCGAAGGCAAGCTCATCTTGGCTGCGACCGACAGCTATCGCCTGGCCGAAAAGAAATTAGCCATCCAGCAAGGCGGCGACCAACACAGTGTCATAGTGCCGGGCCGCACCGCCCAAGAAATTCAACACTTGCTCGCAACATCTGGTGAAGAAAGCGAGCCAAACGCCAGAGTAATGGTGAGCGACAACCAAATAATGGTGAGTTTTAACAACACTCAGATTATTTCTCGCCTAGTGGACGGAAAATATCCCGACTATACCCAAATTATCCCCAAAGATTTTGCCGCAACTGCCTTGGTAGACACTTTTCAGCTCACCAAAGAGATGAAGGCGGCCGGGCTCTTTACCACTACCGGCGTCAACGCCGTGTCCTTGGCCTTTAAACCGACCGTAGGGAGCATTTCAGTGTCCTCAACGTCTACACAGACAGGAGAGTACGCCTCCGAGCTCTCGGGCGATATTACGGGCGCGGAGAACACCATCCTTTTGAATAATAAATATGTTTTGGACGGCCTCAACAACTTCAATACCGCCCAAACGGAGATAAAAATTGTTAGCGGCGACAGCCCATGCATCTTTGAGCCGGCCGGTGACAAGAATTATATTTATATCGTGATGCCGATAAGGCAATAGCCTGTCGTCACTTTTCGTAACCGAAAAGTAACCAAAAGGTTTCGGGGGCAGCTCGCCCGAGGCTCGCGCTGAGTGGTTCGAGCGCACCCAAAACTTTCTTGGTTACTTTCTTTAGTTATAAAGAAGTAACAAGCAAGGAAACAATCTTACGAGGCGACAGCCCGTAGTTGAGCAAAGCGAACTAAAGAATAGGAAGATCCTTCACATTCGTTCAGGATGACAATCGTGAGTAAACAAAAAACCACCCGATTGAAGGTGGTTTTTTGTTTGAAGAAGACTTACCAATCTAAAGTACCTCCAACTTTATATTCCGTCACCCGCGTCTCAAAGAAATTCTTTTCTTTATTCAGATCAATCGCTTCGCTCATCCACGGGAACGGGTTTGGGGTGTTGTACTGCAAAGGCAAGCCCACGCGCGCTAAGCGGCGGTCCGCGATGTATTCAATGTACTTGTGGAAACCATCGGCGTTCATACCAAAGATGCCTTTCGGGAACACCTCGGCCGCAAATTTTGATTCTAGATCCACGGCCTGGCGAACGAGATCGACAGCGTGCGCCTGGAACTCGGGGGTCCAGAGCTCGGGCTGTTCTTCCTTAATGGTGTTGATGATATTGATACCAAAGTTGAGGTGTTGAGATTCATCACGCATGATGTACTGGATCTGTTCGGCTGAACCGATCATTTTGTTTTGGCGCTGAAAGCCGAACATGACGGCGAATGAGCTGTAGAAAAATATGCCCTCCAAGACGAGCGAGAAGACGATCATGTTCTCCAGGAATTTTTGATCGTTCTCAAAGGTGCCGGTTTTAAATTCTGGGTTGAAGATACCCTCGTTGAAACTCAAGATAAAAGTATCTTTGTTAAAGATAGCTTCTACCTCGCGGTACATATTGAAGATTTCGCCTTCGTCCAAGCCGAGACTCTCTACAATGTATTGATAGGAGTGGGTGTGAATAGCTTCCTCGTAGGCCTGGCGCAGGATATACATGCGGCACTCGGGCGAGGTGATGTGGCGATACATAGCCAGAACCACATTATTGGCGGCGATAGAGTCGGCGGTGGTGAAGAAACCCAAGACGGTTTTGAGGGCCTTACGTTCATCCTCGGTCAGGAAAGTGGGTGATTTCCACTGCTCAATGTCTTTCTGCATGCTGATTTCGGTCGGGAGCCAGTGGTTAGCATTGCCGGTGTTATAGGCCTCCCAGGCGAACAGGTGGCGCATGGGGTAGAGCTGGATAACGTCCGCATCGGCGCCATTGATAATGCGGCGCTTGTTGATATCTACTTTTTCGGTGGTCTTGGTGATGGGCATAACGTGCAAATGTCGAATGACAAATATCAAATGATAAATTTAGGATTGACAGGATTCGCAGTTCGGGTCGTCAATGGCGCAGGCCTTGACGGTGGCGGTTGGTGCTGCCGCTACGGCTGTAGCCATGGCGGTCGCGGCAGATTTTTGGGGTGCTGGCGGCGAGAGTGGGGTGGTGGAGGTAGACATCGCTTTATTTTCAAATTTGCGCAGGTGGGTGGAGCCGTAGTCAGTGGTGTTTACCGTTGATTTCTCTACTTGCGAGGCGGCGAGAGTGCGCAGGTAATAGGTGGTCTTGAGGCCGAGCTCCCAGGCATACATATAGATATCGTGGAGCTGTTTACCGGAGGTGCCCTTGAAGTAGATATTCAGCGATTGGCTTTGGTCAATCCACTTGCCGCGATAGGCGGCGGATTTGATGAGCCAGGTCGGGTCCACCTCAAACGTTTCTTTGTATTTGGCGCGGAGGTGTTCCGGAATTTCATTGATCTCGGCGATGCTGCCATCATGGTATTTTATTTTGCCGAGCATCTCAAAGTCCCAGAGGCCGATTTTTTTCAGATCATCAACGAGGTACGGGTTGATGATGATGAAATCTCCGGCTTGGTTTGATTTTACGTAAATATTTTTGTAGATCGGCTCAATAGTGGGGATACAGCCGACGATGTTAGCGGTGGTGGCGGTTGGCGCGATGGCGAGACAGTTGGAGTTGCGCATACCCCAGTCGCGGATAGATTGGCGCACCACATTCCAATCTAGGGTACTCGTGCGATCAATATCAATGGTGAGGCCGCGTTCTTTTTCCAAGAGATCAAGTGTATCCAGCGGCATGAGTCCGCGATCCCATTTGGAGCCACGGAAACTTTCATAGGCGCCGCGGTCACGAGCGAGCTCGCTGGAGGCCAGAAGCGCGTAGTAGGCGACGGCTTCCATACTGGTGTCGGCGAAGCGCACGCATTCGTCGGAATCAAAGTTGATGCCGAGCATATAGAGCGCGTCTTGGAAGCCGCGAATACCGAGGCCCACGGGCCTGTGGCGCAGGTTGGACCGCTTCGCGTCTTCGGTCGGGTAGTAGTTGATATCAATGACATTATCCAGCATGCGCATGGCGATCGTTACAACTTCTTTTACCATCGGCACATCAAAGCGGCCGTTCACGACAAACTTGGCAAAGTTTAGCGAGCCGAGGTTGCACACAGCAGTTTCGTCTTCGGAAGTGTTGAGCGTTATTTCGGTGCAGAGGTTGGAGCTGTGAATGACACCGATATGATCTTGCGGGGAGCGTATGTTGCTGGGGTCTTTGAAAGTGATCCAGGGGTGGCCGGTCTCAAAGAGCATGGCCAACATTTTTTTCCAGAGGTCGCGGGCAGGTATTTGTTTGAAGAGCTTTATTTTTCCCTCACTGGCCATTTGTTCATAGCGCACATATTTTTCTTCAAACTTGCGACCGTAAATATGGTGGAGATCAGACACTTCTTCTGGAGAAAAGAGTGTCCAGTCAGCATCTTCGCGCACGCGCTTCATGAAGAGGTCGGGAATCCAGTTGGAGGTGTCCATGTCGTGGGTGCGGCGACGTTCATCACCGGTGTTTTTACGGAGCTCCAAGAAGGCCTCAATGTCATAGTGCCAGGTCTCCAGGTACACGCAGGCGGCGCCACGGCGGCGGCCGCTGCGGTTGATGGCGACCGTGACATCATTGGCAATTTTGAGGAAGGGAATGACGCCTTGCGACTCCACGCCTGTACCTTCAATGAAGGCGCCGGTGCCGCGGATATTGGTCCAGTCGGTGCCGATGCCGCCTGACCATTTGGAGAGCTGGGCGTTGTCAGCGTAGGTTTTGAAAATATTATCCAGCGAGTCCGAGACGGTGTTAAGGTAGCAGGATGAGAGCTGTGGTTTGGGAGTGCCGGCGTGGAACAGGGTTGGGGTAGAAGGGGTGTAGAGCAAGCGCGACATGATGTCGTAGAAAGCCAGCGTGTGCTCTAAGCGATTTTTTTCATTGATGGCCGTGCCCATGGCGATGCGCATCCAGAAGGTCTGGGGCGTTTCCAGCACGCGCTTGGTTTCGTAGTCGGAAACAAAATAGCGATCGTAGATGGTTTGGAGGCCAAGGTAGACAAAGAGATCGTCGCGTTCAATGACGAGCGCCTTACTTAATTTCTCCAGGTCAAATGATAAAAGGCGCGGATCCAGGCGGCCGATCTCCGCCCCTTTACGCAAGTTGTTTACAAAGGCCTCGCGGTATTGTGCATCGAGACGAGCATAGTCGATGACGTCCGGGCCGATAAATTCTTTGTAGTTGATGAAAAGCAAAAGTCGGGCGGCTACTTTGGTGTAAGCCGGGTCTTGTTCAATCATGGCGCGCGTGGTCATGATGAGAGCGCGAGCAATGTCGGTGGTTTTAATTTCGTCGTAGAGTTCCGAGCGGCACTGGTTGAGAATAGCTTCGGAGTCAACATCGGATTCCAAACCTTTCACGGCAAAGCTTAAGGACTGGCGAAGTTTTTCAATGGAAAAGGGTTCTCTTTTTCCGGAGCGCTTGATGACGGTGAGATCGTTCTTCTCTATTTTCTCCAGGAGCTGGCGTTTTTTTTCAGCGCGCTCTTTGGCGTGTTCGTAACGATAGAGGATGTAGGACTTGGCCACATCAAAATATCCTTCCTGCATCAGTTCGCGCTCCACAAAATCCTGGACATTTTCCACGGCCGGCGTTCCCGCGGTGAAAATTTTTTCAACATTCGCGATGACATGTTCGGTAAGGGTTTTTATTTTTTCTATGTCAAAGCCGATGCGCACGTCTTCAAAGGCTTTTTGAATGGCGACGCCGATTTTTTCCGGTGTAAAATCCACCAGCGTGCCGTCGCGTTTTTTTATTTTTTTGATGGGTGACATAAGCCCAAAGTTAAAGAAGAAAAAAGTAAAATGGTCTAATTAGTATAGCACAGAGCAAACACTATCTGTAGTATTTTGCCTGTGGATAACACCCCTATGGGTATGTTTTTAGTCGCAGCGGGCTATTTCCCTCCCCGCCGCCCGGCCGCGGTGTAGAAAGCGAGCGCCCGGTTGAGCTCTGCCGGGGTAAATTCGGGCCACATTTTATCCGTAAAATAGAGCTCGGCGTTCTGGATATCCCACATCATGAAGCCGTTGGAGAAGTGGGGGTCGCCGCCGGTCCTAACCACCAGGTCAACCGGCGGCAAGTCGCGGGTATAGAGGCTGTTTTTGACCGTTGCGAGGGTAATAGGCTCTTTATTTTTGGCAATTTTTTGAATAGCCGAGAGCATTTCTTCATTGCCGTTGTAGGCTAGGAGGAGGGTGAGGTGAAAAGAGCTATTTTCCTTGGTCTTTTCAGTCGCCAGGTTGATGACCCGCTGCAAATCGGGTGGAAAATAGTCTCTCCAGCGGCCCAGAGCCCGGATGCGGACGCCGCGTTCGCGGATAGACTGAGAGGCAGCGAGCCGCTTAAATAGCGCCGTGAAGGTTTTGTACAAAAAGGCGATTTCTTTGGGGTCGCGCTTGGTAATGTTGTCTATGGAACAACCCCAAATGGTGATATAGGGAATGCCGCGGTCCATGGCGGATTCAAAAATGGTTTCCACCGCCTTAAACCCGGCGCGATGCCCGAAAAAGGCCGGCTTGCCCTGTCGTTTGGCCCAGCGGCGGTTGCCGTCGGGGATGAAGACGATGTGGTGGGGGGTCGGCATAAGCCGGTTGAGATTGGGGAGAGGTTAGATGGTGAAATGGTGGTGTTTGTTGGACGAAATCCGAACTTTTTTTGACGAAAATCCGGATTGCGAATTTTGACGCTCCGCCCCGCCGCCGCTCGCTGACGCTCGCCACCCCGCAAAAAAGTTTTCTTCGCATTTTTTGATTTGCGCGCGC
>JACRFW010000001.1 GCA_016234265.1 Candidatus Magasanikiibacteriota bacterium | reverse complement strand
GCCATGCCGCCAACGAACAACAGATACAAAATTACGTCAGAAATCAAGGTGCTACAAATTATCAACAATTGCACTCGCAACAACTCAAGCTGTTCGCGGTATCGTGATACCCCGTCAGCTTGCTGCGGGGTAGTTCATTATGTTAGTTGTGCACATTTTAAAAAGAAAAACGCTTGACTTTTGAGCCTACCCCACTTATACTAATCGCGCCTTTTGCAAGCTATGGAAGAACAAAATAAACCGAAAAATGACCACTCCTATTACCTGTTTGCCCTGAAAATTGTCGGTGATTTTGGCGCGACAATTTCCATTCCGATAGTGGCGTTGGCGCTCCTGGGGAAATATCTTGACGAACGCTGGCAGACTGGCCCTTGGCTCCTGATTCTCGGGTTTGCCCTTTCCCTTCTTATTTCGGGGAAAATCATTTACCGCAAGGCTAAGAAATACGGACGGGAATATCAGAAATTACGCTAAACTATGTCTACGCTCCATATTCCGCCACTCGCTCCCGAAGTCATTTTCCATGTCGGCCGTTTTCCAGTGACAAATACGATGGTGAACGTGTGGCTCGCTATGGGTATATTCCTGGGAATGGGAATTATTCTGCGGCGCTCGCTGTCGCTCCGTCCGGGAAAATTACAGAATTTTTTTGAATATATTTTAGAGTCGGTGCTGGGTTATTTTGACCAAGTAACCGGCAATCGCCGTCAAACCATCCGCTTCTTACCCATTTCTGGTTCTATCTTTTTTTTCATTTTACTTTCCAACTGGCTCGGGCTTTTACCCGGCGTCGGCAGCATTACTTTCAACCATGAATTACTGCTCCGTTCCGCGAATACCGATTTAAATTTAACCGTTGCGATGGCGCTGACATCAGTGATAGTGTCGCATCTGTTTGGTTTTTTCACCGTCGGTGTTTTTACGCATCTCAACAAATTCATCCAGCTTGGCACCATCGCCAAAAGTTTTCGCCAAGGTCCGATTGCGATTTTTTCCGCTGTCATTGAATTTGGTGTTGGTATTATTGAAATTGCCGGCGAATTTGCCAAGGTACTTTCTCTCTCCCTGCGTCTTTTTGGCAATATTTTTGCCGGCGAAGTTTTGCTGACGGTGATGGCGAGCCTCTTTTCTTTTTTGCTGCCCACGCCTTTTATGCTGCTGGAACTCCTCGTCGGACTCATTCAAGCCGCGGTCTTTGCGATTTTGAGTTTAGTATACATGACGGTTATGAGCTCCGCCCCGCACGGCGCGGAGGAACATTAAGGGCAGATGCGAGATGAGCCCACGCGTTCATCTGGCATTTATTCTTAAATAGGGCAGTTATTACCCTGAAGCGTCCGCTTTAAGAGAGCGAATGACTACCCGAAGAAAGACATGTTATTATGTCACCAGAAGTCATGTTGACCCTGGCAAAAGGTCTCACGATTGCCATCGGCGGTATTTCACCGGCCTTGGCTATCGGCCGGATCGTCAGCAAAGCCATGGAATCTATCGGCCGCAACCCGGAATCAGCCGGAAAGATTTTCGTGCCGATGCTACTCGGCGCCGCGTTCGCTGAAGCCATCGCCATTTACGCCTTGGTCGTTGTTTTCACTTTGAAGTAAATCGATTGGTTGGGTCACTCGCGTGGCCCGACTTAACTGATTTAGTTTTAAACCCAGTTTAGCAATTCAACGTATATGTCTAATATCGCTTACGCGGCTGAGGGAACAACCGAAACAGAATCAGCCGACACTGGTGTTCTAGCATCGCTTGGAATCAATGGTACATTATTTACGGCTCAGCTCATCAACTTCACCATCATTGCCGGTATTTTGTGGTTTCTTATCTTAAAACCGCTCACCAAAAAACTGGCCGAACGCCAGAAAATGATTGATGACAGCATTGCGAACAGCAAAAAGGTGCAGGAAAACCTGGCCAAGAGCGAACAGCATTTCCAACAGCGCGTTGATGAAGCCAAGGTAGAAGCCAATAAGGTGGTGGAGCGCGCCACCCAGGAAGCGGAAAAGATGGGGGCGACCATGAAAACAAAAGCCAAGCAGGAGATTGAACTGCTGGTTGATCAGGCCAAACGCAACTTTTCCATTGAACGCGATGAAATGAGAGCGGCGGTAAAGACTGAAGCGGCGGAGATGATAACAGTCGCTCTCCAGAAAATTTTAGCGGAAAAAATGACGGAGAAGAAAGATAAAGAATTGATCGCGGAGATGATTAAAAAAATGGAATAACTATGGTTAAAGATTCAATACACGATTACGCCAAAGCCCTGTTTGCAACGACTAATGGTTTGAAAGGCGAGGAATTGAAACAGGCCGTGAAAGCCTTTGCTGCTTTGCTTTTTAAGCACAACATCTTGAATCGCGCGCCGCAGATCATGGCCGCGTATGAAGCGTATGCGCAGAAACGCTCCGGGGTGGTCACCATTGCCATTACTACTGCCCGGGAGATTGATACTAAGACAACTGAACAGATTAAGAAAATTTTTGGCGATATGGTAGAAGCCACTCGCTCGGTTGATGCCAGCCTCATTGGCGGGGTAGTAATAAAAACGGAGGATACGGTTTTTGACGCCAGTTTAAAAACCCAATTACGCATTTTAAAAGCACACTTAGTCTAATTTTTTCACGAGTATGTCCATCAATCATATTGTTGACGAACTGAAGAAAAATATCGCTAGTTTTGAGAAACAAGTAAGCGTGGAGGAGATTGGCACGGTCGCCGCAATCGGTGATGGCATCGCCCGTTTGCGCGGCCTGAGCCAATGTCAGGCGAGCGAAATGTTGGAATTTCCGGGTAATACCTTTGGCGTAGCTCTCAACCTGGAAGAAGAGACCGTTGGCGCGGTTATTTTGGGCGATTATAAGCATATTAAAGAAGGGGACACCGTGAAACGCACCGGCCGCATTTTGTCGGTGCCAGTAGGCGACGAGCTCATCGGCCGCGTGGTGAACCCGCTAGGCCAGCCCATTGATGGCGGGGCGGCCTTTAAAACAAAAACATTTTTTCCTATTGAAAAAATTGCTCCGGGCGTGATGGCGCGCGAACCAGTGAGCCAACCGGTACAAACGGGGATTAAGGCGATTGACGCCATGATCCCCATTGGCCGGGGTCAGCGCGAACTCATCATTGGCGACCGCCAAACTGGAAAGACCGCTGTCGCTGTGGATACCATTTTGAACCAAAAGGGCCAGAACATGATTTGTGTCTATGTAGCTATTGGTCAAAAAGAATCTAAAGTTGCCCGCCTGGTGCAAAAACTCAAAGAAGCTGGAGCCATGGACTATACCGTCGTTGTCTCGGCGGGCGCTTCTGACACTGCGTCGCTCCTTTATATTGCTCCGTACGCCGGTGTGGCTATTGCCGAATACTTTATGGAACAGGGCAAAGACGTGCTCGTTATCTATGATGATCTCTCCAAACAAGCTTGGGCCTACCGAGAAATTTCCCTCTTGCTGCGCCGACCACCAGGCCGTGAAGCCTACCCGGGCGATGTCTTTTATCTGCACTCCCGCCTTTTGGAGCGTGCTTGCCGACGGAACAAAGAAGCTGGTGGCGGGTCAATTACGGCTCTGCCGATCATTGAAACACAAGCGGGGGATATTACTGCTTATATTCCGACCAACGTTATTTCCATTACCGATGGGCAAATTTTCTTGGAGAGCGACCTGTTTTACCGCGGTATTCGTCCGGCTTTGAATGTGGGTATTTCGGTGTCGCGCGTCGGTTCGTCAGCGCAAATAAAACCAATGAAAAAAGTGGCTGGTAAGATGAAATTAAATCTTGCTCAATTCCGCGAAATGGAAGCCTTTGCGCAGTTTTCCAGCGACCTGGACCCGGAGACCAAGAAACAAATTGATCTGGGTCAACGGCTCGTTGAAATTTTGAAACAACCGCAGTTTGCGCCGATGGCTGTGGAACACCAGGTAGCAATTATTTACGCCGTCTCTAATGGCTTTGCCAATGAGGTGGCGGTGAAGGATATGAAGACCTGGGAAGACAGATTTCATGCGTTCCTCGGAAAGTCAAAGAAGCCGCTGATGGAAAAGATTGGTGCGGGTGGATGGGATGAAGCGATTGAGAAGGATCTAAAAGAGGCGACTGATGAGTTTAAGAAAAAAGTTTAATGAGCTATGGCCCTAAACACCAAAGCAATTAAACGTCGGATCAAATCCATTTCGAGCACCAAGAAGATAACGAAAGCGATGGAAATGATCTCCGCCGTCAAAATGCGACGCGCAGTCGCGACGGTCTTATCAACGCGCAGTTATGCCAAACTGGCCTGGGAGATTGTGAATGACATCGCGAAGAAGACACATATCAATTCACACCCGCTTTTGACCCACCGACAGGTGAAGAAAGTCGGCATGATCCTCATTACTAGCAATCGCGGGCTGGCTGGAGGCTTCACGAGCCGGCTAATGCAGACGGCCCAGCAATATATTAAAACTGCCCACATTGAAAGCAACCCCGGTATTGAAATTATTTTGACCGGTAAACACGGCCGCAAGTCTATTCATAAACTTGATCAGACTGTGGTGGCTGAATTTGATAAGATTGACTTGACCACACGCATTGAAGAAGTTTTTCCGATGACGCAATTGGCCATTCAGGAATATACGAAAGGCAACTATGACAGAATAGTCGTTGCCTATACTGATTTTGTATCGGCCATCAGCCAGGTGCCGAAAATTAAACAAATTTTGCCTTTGGAAAAAGGCCTGGATGATTTTTTAGGAACAGATGATGAGGATACGGTGAATGTGGCAGAGGTAGAAACAGAGGAGGGGGTTGGACAGCAGCAAGAAGACGCGAGCGAGGCTGGATACTATACTTTTGAACCGGGAGCGCGCGTCGTGCTTGATAGCATTTTGCCGCGGCTGGTGGAAATGCAAATATACCAAGCGATTTTGGAATCTGACGCCTCCGAACACAGTGCCCGCATGCTCACGATGAGAAACGCCAGTGATGCCGCGAACGACATGATCAAAGAATTAAATTATACGTTTAACAAAGCTCGTCAGGCCGCGATCACCCAAGAGATAAGTGAGATTGTGGGCGGAGCTGCCGCATTGGAATAAAAAATGTCATCCTGAACGAATGTAAAGGATCTTCCTTTTATGCCAATTGGCGAACGGGCATGAGCGGAAGATTCTTCACCCCATAAAGGGGTTCAGAATGACAACTTAAAAAATTTGTAATTATTGATTTACTATGTTGAAAGGACAAATAACCCAAATTATCGGCGTCGTGGTGGACGCACAATTCTCCGAAGGACTGCCCGACCTCTATACCTCCATGGAAACTAAAACCGCGCAAGGCGGGCGGTTGGTGTTTGAGGTACAACAACACCTGGGGAACAACGCCGTGCGCGCCATTGCCATGAGCACCACCGACGGCCTGGTGCGCGGCCAGGAAGTAAACTCTAGCAACGAACCCATCTCGGTGCCGGTCGGTAAAGAGACGCTCGGCCGGATGTTTAATGTGACCGGGGACGCTATTGATAGCTTGGGCGAAGTGAAAACCAAAAAAAAATATCCCATTCACCGCCAGGCCCCATCATTTGTAAAACAATCTACCAAATCCGAGGTGTTTGAGACTGGTATCAAAGTTATTGACCTCATCTGCCCATTTTTGAAGGGTGGCAAGATTGGTTTGTTCGGCGGCGCCGGTGTGGGCAAAACCGTGCTTATCCAAGAGCTCATCCGCAACATCGCGCAGGAACACGGCGGTTATTCCATGTTTGCCGGCGTTGGCGAGCGCTCTCGTGAAGGCAACGATCTGTATCGTGAAATGAAAGAAAGCGGCGTGCTGGAGAAGACCGCCTTGGTCTTCGGCCAAATGAATGAACCGCCGGGAGCCCGCGCGCGCGTCGCTTTGACCGCACTGTCCATGGCGGAATACTTCCGCGATGAAGAGGGGAGAGACTTGCTTTTGTTCGTTGATAATATTTTCCGCTTTACGCAGGCTGGTTCGGAAGTGTCCGCCCTTTTGGGCCGTATGCCATCAGCCGTAGGGTATCAGCCGACATTGGCCTCTGAAATGGGCGCCCTGCAAGAGCGTATTACTTCCACTGATAAAGGCTCCATTACCTCGGTACAGGCCGTATACGTGCCGGCAGATGACCTGACGGACCCGGCGCCAGCCACGACCTTCGCCCATCTTGATTCCACCGTCGTTTTGAACCGATCGTTGACCGAACTTGGTATCTACCCGGCCGTTGACCCGCTGGATTCAAATTCTACCATTCTTGATCCCAATATCGTCGGTGAAGAGCATTATCGCACTGCCCGCGAAGTTCAGAAGGTTCTCCAGCGTTATAAAGATCTGCAGGACATCATCGCCATTCTTGGTATGGAGGAATTGTCAGATGAAGATAAAATTACTGTTTCGCGCGCCCGCAAGATACAGCGTTTCTTGTCCCAGCCGTTTTTTGTCGCCGAAGTCTTTAGCGGCATTGGAGGTAAATATGTGCCAGTGAAGGATGCGGTGCGCGGCTTCCGCGAAATTCTGGATGGCAAACACGATAGCAAATCAGAAGGCGCTTTCTATATGAAAGGCTCTATTGATGAAGTTAAGTAATTATGAAATTTCAAATCGTCACTCCCGAGCGGGTGGTGCTCTCCGATGAGATTGACCAGATCACTCTCACGACCGAGGACGGCGAAATTACCGTTCTGCCGCGTCACATTCCGCTCGTCACCAACCTGAAACCCGGCGAACTTCACTACAAAAAAAGTGGGGAAGATTTTGGCGTGGCTATTTCCGGAGGGTTTGGCGTGGTGAAGGACGATGGGTCGGTCGTGGTGTTGGCGGATACGGCGGAGCACGCGCACGAAATTGATCTGGTTCGCGCCGAAGAAGCGCGGGCGCGGGCGGCGAAGCTCATGAGCGAACCGCGTAAACAAGAAGACGTTAATTTCGCCGCTCTGCAGATGCAACTAGAGAAAGCCCTTATTCGTCTGAAAGTGGGAAATAAGTACCGTAAATTAAAATAAACCCAATGTAAATTTGCTTTTTTGCGCCGCGGTGTAATAAACATCGCGGTTTTTCGTCTTCTATATATAAGCCCCCTGCCCAAGGGGGTATATCGTATTTATGCAAACAAGGACTCGCTCCACTCTCCGCAAATATTTCAGCGTGGTTCGCCGCTTTAAGTGGTCGGGCTTGTTTATGGTTGCCGCGATTATCTCTGCAACTGCCATCGGCAGCTTAATTCCACTGTGGTTTAAACGATTTTTTGATGTTTTATCGGGCCCGGGGGCGTCAGCCGGCGGTGTGGGCTTTGTTTTACTGGATATTCTTCTGGCCATTGCCATTCTGGAAACTTTGCGCTGGGCCTCCTGGCGAATGACGAGCGTCATAAGCCCTTATTTCTTCTCCAATGTCATGGCCGAGCTGGCCAAGATCTGCTTTGCCTATATTCATCGGCACTCTTTTTCTTTTTTTAACAATAATTTCGTCGGGTCTTTGGTCAAACGCGCCAACTATTTTGTGAACGCGTTTGAACGCATTACCGACAAACTTCTGTATAATCTTCTGAGCATTCTAGTTCATCTCATGGTCATCATGATAGTACTGTTTCAGAGAAATACCATCATCGGCCTGGCAATAGCCGCTTGGATTGTCGGATTTTTGATTGTTAACTGGTTTCTGGCAAAATATAAATTGAAATACGATATTGAACGAAGCAATGCCGAGACCAAAAGCACCGCGTATCTGGCCGACTCTATCACCAATAATAACAACATTAAACTTTTTACGGGCTATTGGTTTGAACTTGGCGCTTATTCCAAACTGATAGACATTGTGAATCGGTGGCGGGTATTCACCTGGAACCTGGACGCGATTTTTGAAGCGATCCAGGGTTTTCTCATCGTGGCTCTGGAGCTTGGTGCGTTCTATCTCGCCATCGGTTTATGGCAGGAGGGGAAAATAACGATCGGTGATTTTGTTTTGCTCCAGACTTATGTGGTTATTATCTTCAATCAAATTTGGGATATTGGCAAGATTTTCCGTAATCTCTATACCGACCTCGCTGATGCCGAGGAAATGACAACAATTCTGGACACACCGCACGAAATCCAAGACATTCCGAAAGCCAAGCCGCTCCAGGTGACAGAGGGAAAAATTGTCTTCAAAAACGTTGACTTCTATTACCACGAAACACGCAAGATATTTTCTAAATTAAATCTTACTATCGCTCCACACGAGAAAGTGGCGCTGGTCGGCCCATCTGGGGCAGGGAAATCAACCGTTGTTAAATTGCTTCTGCGCATGCATGAAATTAGCGCTGGGGCCATTACGATTGACGGACAAAAGATAAACCGAGTGACGCAAGAGAGCTTGTGGCAGGTTGTTAGCCTTGTGCCGCAAGACCCGATTCTGTTTCACCGCACACTCATGGAAAATATTCGCTACGGCCGGGGAGACGCGACAGATGAACAGGTGTTTCGGGCAGCCAAGTTGGCTCACTGCGATGAGTTTATTATGGAGTTTCCGGATAAATACAGCACTTACGTTGGCGAGCGGGGAGTGAAGCTCTCGGGCGGTGAGCGCCAGCGGGTGGCGATTGCGCGGGCGATTTTGCGTGATGCGCCAATTTTGGTGCTGGATGAGGCGACCTCTAGTTTAGATTCAGAATCCGAGGCGCTCATTCAGGACGCGCTCAAAAATTTGATGCGTGAAAAGACCGTCATTGTCATTGCACACCGGCTGTCTACTATCATGACTATGGACCGTATCATCGTGGTAGAAAAAGGGAAAATCGTGGAAGAGGGAACGCACAATGAACTACTCAAGAAGAAAAAGGGCATTTATAGAGGTTTGTGGAAAATTCAGGCTGGTGGCTTTTTGCGTGATGTGGCAGCCGCTGAACCAGAGGAGGCCGGTCTTGACGAGAAGCAAGAAAAAGACTACGATGAGGAGTCGTCCGAAGAATAAATAACTCCCGATGTCCTCACAATCTAATGAATTTAAGGCCATTTTGGCCGCTGAACCAAACTACCGCCAAGCTCAAATAGAGAAGGCGTGGTTTGACGTTAACATCAACGGCTACGACGAGATTACGACCTTGCCAAAAGATTTACGCGAAAAGCTCAAACATTTTCCGTGGCTGACTGTTGAGGTGTCCACCGCGCTCAAAAGTAAAACGGATAACACCCGCAAATACCTCTTTAAGCTGCATGACGGTAATCTTATTGAGATGGTGGTGATGGGGCGCAAAAACTTGAAAGAAGATGCGCTAGAGGGCGGGTCAGATCGCTACACCATCTGTGTATCTTCCCAAGCCGGTTGCCCGATGAAGTGCGTCTTTTGCGCTACCGGCAAAGCCGGGTTCAAACGCCAGCTCTCGGCCGAAGAAATTATTGATCAATATCGCTTTGCGGAGCGCCTGCTGGCACCCGAAGGCGCGCGGGTCGCCAACATTGTGATGATGGGCCAGGGTGAGCCGCTTTTGAACTATGACAATGTGAAGCGAGCCCTGCAAGTACTTTTAAAAAATACCGATCTTGGTGAAACGAAAATCACTGTTTCTACAGCCGGAGTTCCGGCGATGATGGAAAAACTCCTCACTGATGGTGAATTTCCGCCGGTGCGCTGGGCTCTGTCGCTTCATAGCGCCATTGAGGAGACGCGCAAACAAATAATGCCTTCAAATAAAAAAGGGTTTTTGGAATGGCTTGTAAAGTGGGGCACCGACTATCACCGCCGTTTTCCCAGTCGCACGCACTTTCTGGGTTTTGAATACATCATGTTGTCCGGAGTGAACGACGACGAAAAGCACCTCCAAGCGCTCATTAGACTGTGCAAAAAAATTCCATACTTCCGCGTGAACTTGATTCCGTACAATAAAACCACGGACGAAGCCGAGCCGCATCAAGAAGAGTTTTTACCCTCGCCCCCGCAGGGGAGAGGGCAGGGTGAGGGCTCTTTTCGTACCTTTGACCGCACCCCACTCGAACTTATTGAACATTGGCATGAGGCCCTCATGGCCGCCGGGTTCACCTCTACCATTCGCTACTCGCAGGGGCAGGATATTGCGGCGGCTTGCGGGCAGTTGAGAAATAAGGAGAAATAGACTGTTTTTTGCCCAACTAATGGTTGTTGACAACACTACAATAACCATTTACAATAGATATACTATGAACGAAGAAAAAATTCTAAAAAAATTAGAGGGACACGACAAACAGTTTGATATTGTGATTAAAAAATTAGAGCAGCACGACCAAAAATTTGCGCAACACGACAAACAGTTTGATATTGTGATTGGCAAACTAGTAGAACACGACGCAAAGATAGATACTCTCGCTACGAAAGACGACCTCTCCGCACTTAGAGAAGAAATGATCAGCGGTCAAGACGCCATGATGACCGTTTTGAAACGGTTGGACGAGGAGAGGGTTTACGCACATGAACGATTAAATAAAGTTGTTGAAAAAGTGGAGGAACACACGAAAGACATTCGTCAGATAAAGGCACAACTCAAGATGGCCTAGGGGTTTGTCTATTCTTAAGAATTTCGCTATACTAGTACCGTAATTCGGTACTTTTTTCATGCCCAAATATCCCCTCAATAAAGCCCAAAAAGAGGCCGTGGAATATACCAACGGCCCGCTTTTGATTGTGGCTGGTGCCGGCACTGGCAAGACCACTGTTATCACCCAAAAGATCTGCCACCTGATAGAGAATAAGCTCGCCAAACCAGAGGAGATCTTGGCCTTGGCCTTCAACGACAAGGCCGCCGAAGAGATACAGGAGCGTGTAGACGAGTTGTTGGATATCGGGTACACCGAGATTGCCATTTCTACCTTTCACAGCTTCTGCCAGCGCATTTTGGAGCGTCACGCCATTGATATTGGTCTCTCCAACCAGTTTGAGCTCTTGAGCCAGACCGGTGCGTGGCTACTGGTACGCAAAAACCTGGACAAGCTGAATTTGGATTATTACCGCCCGGTTGGCAACCCCACCAAACACATTCACGAACTCCTCAAACACTTTTCCAAGTGTAAAGACGAGCTCATCTCGCCCGAAGATTATTTGCAATACGCCGAGGGGTTAAGCAAAGACAACGGGACAGTAAATCTGGAAGACAAAAATCGTACTACCGAGCTGGCGAACGTTTATCACGCCTACAACCAGCTCTTGCTCGATAGCGCGCACTTTGATTTCGGCGATCTTATTTACTACGTCAACAAACTTTTCCAAACACGGCCAAACGTTTTAGCCAGTTTTCAGGCTCGGTACAAATATATTTTGGTGGACGAGTTTCAGGATGTGAACTGGTCGCAGTACAATCTGGTGCAGATGTTGGCGGATGCCAAAGCCCAACTGACAGTGGTGGGGGATGATGACCAGAGTATCTATGCTTTCCGCGGAGCGAGTGTTTCAAATATCCTTCGTTTTCAGGATGATTTTCCGAAAGCCAAAAAAATAGTCTTAAACGAAAATTACCGCTCCAACCAAGAAATTTTGGATAAGGCGTATGAGTCCGTGCAGAACAACAACCCTGATCGCTTGGAAGTGAAATTAAAGATAGACAAAAAGTTAGTTTCTACAAAAAAAACTGTCATTCTGAGCGAAGCGAAGAATCCCTCAAACAAAAAGAGAAGGGATCCTTCGGCTGCGCCTCAGGATGACAAAAGCGTTGTCCACATGCACTCGGCAACGCTGGAGGACGAGGTAAAAAGCGTGGTGGATGAGATAGAGCGACTGAAACAAATAGATGCTGACGCCACCTGGGACAATTTTGCTATCTTGGTGCGTGCCAACAGCCACGCCGAACCATTTATCGCTGGGCTAGACCAGCGCGGCATACCGTACGAATTCTTGGCCGCGAGCGGGCTCTACCGCCAGCCGGTCATTTTGGATTGTATAAATTATTTCAAGCTTCTTACCGACCATGCCGACGGCATTGCCATTTTCCGTTTACTCCGTTTGCCATTTTTGACTTTCAGTGAAAACGACCTGCAAAAATTCACTTCCCAAGCTAAGCGCAAAGCCTGCACCTACTACGAGGCCCTGAAACGATGCCGCGAGTTTAATCTGTCCGAAGAATCCGTAAGAGCCTGCGATTTTATCGTCAGCCTTATCCACGATGGGCTGAAAGATTCACGCTACCTGAAGCCGACAATTTTGCTCTACAACTTCTTAAAAAAAAGCGGCTACCTCAAATATCTAAAAGAGCAGGAGGAGACGGGAAACGCCGCCGTTATTCGCCAAAATTTTCAGCTTAAACAATTTTTTGACTACATAGAAACATTTGAAAAAATCACGCCCGACGCCCATATCTCAAATTTCATGGAAGAGTTTGGAAATATCCAAGATTCCGGCGACCGCGGCAAAATTTTTGATTTTAATGATACGCCAGACTCGGTGAATATTCTCACTGTCCACGGGGCCAAAGGTTTGGAATACAAATATGTTTTCATTGTGAACTTGGTGGAAGAGCGTTTCCCCACGCGCACCAAAGGCGATGCCATTGAAATACCGCTCGCGCTCGTGAAAGAGCAGCTGCCAGAAGGGGATAGCCACTACGAAGAAGAGCGCCGTTTGTTTTATGTGGCTATGACCCGCGCCAAGGAGCGGCTTTACTTCACCAGCGCTTTAAGCTACGGCGGAACGCGCGCTAAAAAAATCAGCCGATTTTTGGACGAGATTGGTTACCGGGCCAGCGAGGATGAAGGCGCGAAACAAAGGCTGGCTGAAAAAAGAGCGGCCAAAGCGCCGGAGAAGCACGAAATCGTCTACGAACTGCCCAAGAGCTTTTCTTTTTCGCATATTCAAATGTATGAAACCTGCCCGTACAAATATAAACTGGCGCATGTTTTGAGTTTGCCAGCTAAGGGCAGCCACTACTTTAGCTTTGGCACAACCATCCATAACACCCTGCAGGCGTTTTACCTGCGCGTGAAGGAGCTTAACGCTACTGAACAAGTATCACTTTTTGAAGCGCCAAAAAAGAAAAATTCTGATGGTACTATCCAAGCCCCCACTGTGGACGAACTCCTCAAGATCTATGAAACGAAGTGGATTGATGATTGGTATATGGGCGCTAAACAAAAAGCCGAATATTTTGAGAAGGGGAAGAAGGTACTGCGTACTTTTTACAAGTCCCAGGAAAATAACTGGACCATTCCGGAATTTTTGGAAAGTTTTTTTAAAATTAAGATCGGCGATCATCTCTTGAGCGGGCGCATTGACCGCGTGGACAAACTGCCTGATGGCAGCCTGGAAATTATTGACTATAAAACGGGCAAACCAAAGGAAAAACTGGCTACGAACGACAAAGAACAACTTTTGATCTATCAAATTGCCGCCGAACAGCTCCCGGAATACAAAAATGTTGGCAAGCCAAGCAAGCTGACGTATTATTATCTTGAAGATGAGATCCATACTTCGTTTATTGGCGACAACAAGGATCTGGAAAAATTACAGGAAAGCATCGCCGGGTCAATAGACAAAATAAAAGCGCAGAAATTTGACGCCACGCCGAGCCAATTTGTCTGCGAGCACTGTGACTTTCGCGATATTTGTGAATTTAGAGTTTAAGAACTATGCTTGATTCATTCGCCAAGATCATTGGTAATAAAAATTTTTCTTCGCCGATCTTGAAGAAAGTGTCGGCGTCTTTGACAGTGGAAACTGCCAATAACCTGCTCGCTCAAATGTTTGGCCCCGAAATAAAAGACCACGCTAATGCGGCCTATATTAAGCAGGGAGCGCTCTATATAGCTTGCCTCAGCGGCGCCGCCGCGCAGGAGATAAAGTTGCACGAAGCCGACCTTTTAAACCTTCTCCACGAGCGTGTTTCCAACGCCCAAATCGCTAAAATTCGCTATATTTTGTAGAGCTTGCCAAAAGCCAGTTTGTAGCCTAAAATACTTCAATATCGTATGTCTCTCCGTCAGTACCTTATTTTGATGTCAATAGCCACGATGATGTGCTGGGTAGCGTGGTTTTTTGTGCTTAACTATACCACCCCGAGCGGCGGCGGATTGCTGGCGCTTTTCTTTTTCTACTGCAGTCTTTTTTTGGCGATTGTCGGCACTTTTTCGGTCATCGGATTTTTGATACGTCGGTTTTTGGTGAAAGACGATGAAATAGTATTCCGCCACGTGCGCCGCACGTTTCGTCAAAGCCTGCTTCTCTCCACCTTAGTTATCTTTGCTCTCATGCTCCTGGCCGCGCGGCTCCTCACGTGGTGGAACAGCATCGTCCTCATTATTTTCTTCTTGTTTTTGGAAGCAGTTATTTTTACCAACCGGAAGTTCCACAACGAAAATCAGTATGGCCTTTAATCTTTTGGATAAATTCCGCAAGGAACTCGGCATTGATCTGGGCACGGCGAATACGCTCGTTTACGTCAAAGGCCGCGGTATCATCATCAATGAGCCATCGGTCGTCGCTATCAACACCCGCACCGAACAAATTTTGGCCGTCGGACACGAAGCCAAGGATATGCTCGGGAAAACTCCCCCCCACATTATTACCACCCGGCCCCTCACGGGCGGTATTATTTCCGACTTTGAAGTGGCGGAAAAAATGCTGCGTTATTTTATTGACAAAGTATACGAAGACAGCGCGCTCAATTTCCTGTCGCGTCCGAAAGTAGTCATCGGGGCGCCGGTGGATATTACCGAGGTAGAGCGCCGCGCCATCGGCGACGCGGTCATGAACGCCGGAGCCAAAGAGGTCTGGATTGTGGAGGAGCCGATGGCGGCGGCGATCGGCTCGCGCATGCCGGTTAGAGAACCCATCGGCAACTTGATTGTGGAGATAGGCGGCGGCACATCGGAAATAGCGGTCATCTCTTTAAGCGGCATTTCCACCAGAAAATCCATCAAAATCGCCGGCGATGAATTGAACCGCAATATTATGCAGTACGCGCGTGAAGTCTTCAACCTGCTCCTCGGTGAGCGCCAGGCGGAAGAGATTAAAATAAAAATCGGCTCGGCGGTGGAAATGACCGAAACCATGGAATTCCCCATGCGCGGCCGTGATCTACTCACCGGCTTGCCGCGAGAGGTTATGATTAACGACGGACAGGTACGCGAGGCAATGATCAACTCGCTCCGAGTTATCGTTGACAGCATCAAAGATATCATTGAAATCACGCCACCCGAACTCGTAGCGGATATCCACGAGCGCGGTATTCTTCTTTCCGGCGGCGGCGCGCTTTTGCGCGGAATTGATCAGCTAATCAATCGGGCAATAAATATTCCGGTTCGGATCGCTGATGATCCGCTCACCTCGGTGGTTCGGGGAGCGGGAATACTTCTTGATGAAGAAGATCTGCTGCGTGAGACCACCGTCTGGCCGCTGTCCTCAAAATAGCCATAGAAAAATATCACCTGGCGAATCTTATTATGCCGTATCGGCCAAGTAAAAAAAAATATCTCTACCTTGTTTTCGTGTCGGCCGCGTTGATTGTTCTTCACTATACCAAGCTCAGCGCACCGGTTGAAATTTTTCTGCGGTCTATCGTCACTCCGACACTTAGTTCACTTACTACCTTCAGCATAAACGTCGGCGACCGTTATCAGGTGTTTAAAAATCGGGAAGAATTTGTCGCAGCCTATCAGGCCTGTCTCGCGACCGCCGCCCGCCAGGCAGCCGATACCACCGCCGCCGCTCTCCTGGCCCAAGAAAACAACGAACTGCGCCAACTCCTGGCTTGGCACAAAAAACAACCGGTACCGATGGTGGTGGCCAATGTCATCGGAAAAGAACTCCTGACCACCGGTCAAAAGGTGCTGATTGACCAGGGAGTAAAAGCCGGCCTGGCTGTTGATCAACCGGTCATCACTCAAGAAGGGGTGCTGGTCGGAAAAATTTTGAAAGTGGAACCGGATATCGCAACCGTTCGTCTGATCAATGATAATCAAAGTAAAATGAGCGCGGTGATTTTTAATCGTGACCGCAGTCTGGGGGCGGTGGAGGGCGGGTATGGCATCAGCCTGCGCATGAATCTCATACCCCGCGATGAACCGGTGCGCATCGGAGACCAGGTGGTGAGTTCCGGGCTGGAGGGAACGATCCCGCGTGGTCTGATCATCGGCACCGTGGCAGTAATTGAAAATGAACCATATAAACCGTTTCAACAGGCGGTCTTAACCCCCGCCACGGATTTATCCAAGCTCACCGTGGTCAGCGCGCTCTTGACTCGTTGATATGCGTTTCGCTCTAAAAATACTGCTCTCTATGGTGGGGATTTTTTTAATTTTCTTTGTCCACACCTTGCTTATTTATCTTTTGCCGTATCCGGTGAACCGCCTCAATTTTCTGTTCATCATTTTACTGTGGCTTATTATTTATAAAAATGATCCTCTTATTTTGTGGGTAGCGCTGCCGCTCTCTTTCAGCACGGAACTGTTTTCGTCAGCGCCTTTTGGCTTATCCACGGCCGCGCTGCTGTTCAGTCTTTTTTTGGAGCATTGGCTGCTCCTGAATATTTTCACCAACCACTCCTGGTATATCGCGCTACTGTGCGGATTTACGGCTCTGCTCAGTTACCGGATTTTATTTTTAATCTTTATGAGCGGCGCCGCTTTACTGAAAATAACGGATTACTCTCTTCAGTGGAGCATCCTTCCTGATTTGCTCATGGAAGGAGCCATCAACGCGTGCGCCCTGACAGCGCTGTACCTGGCGAGTCGCTCTTTCTCCAAACGGCTGAACCCCCGCTATATTGGTTTATAACTGTATGCCTAATAACGACCAGAACCCTTTTACCATTGCCCCGGCCGCCGCGCCCCGCGGCGATTTATCCGGTAAATACAAAAAAAAATGGATTGAAGAATCATTGGACATTGAGAGCGCCGAACGAAACCGGCTGGCGGTGGCCCATACCACCCGCTACCTCGGCACGAGTATTTCCGCGCGCGCGGTGAACGTTTTTCTCGTCATTATGGCTCTCGGGTTCCTCTTGATTTTTGGCCGAGTTTTTTATTTACAAATCATCAAAGGAGATTACTACCGTTCGCTGGCGGAAGGGAACCGCATCCGGCTGACGCCCATTCCCGCCGAACGCGGCATTATTTATGACCGTTTCAACCGCGAACTCACCCGGAACGTACCAAGTTTTTCGCTTGCGATCATCCCGCAGGACCTCCCGCGCGATCCGGCTGAACGGGGGAAAATCATTGATCAGGTGGCGGAAATCAGCGGCCGGTCAGCCGAAGACATTAAAGCGCTGCTCTCCAAATACAGCGCGTACAGTTTTGAATCTATCACTTTGAGAGAAAGCTTAGACTACACCACCGCCCTTACCCTCTACGTGCGAAATGCCGATTTGCCCGGTGTGGCCATTGAGTCAGGCAGTCAACGCAGTTATATATCGGCAGTGAACACCTCAACTGTTTCACTCTCCCACGTTCTCGGATACCTCAGCAAACTAAATGATCAGGAACTGCGCTATTGGCATAGTCAGGGGTATCTGACTTCCGATGATATGGGAAAAGTCGGGGTAGAGAAAATGTATGAATCCTATTTGCGCGGTCATTATGGACGCAAGAAAATTGAAGTGAACGCAGCCGGCAAAGAGCAGACGATTTTGGCGGTGGATCCGCCGACGCCCGGGCAAAATTTGAATCTCACTATTGATTTGGAAGCGCAGAAAAAAATGGAAAGTTTGGTGGCGGCAACCGCCGAGCGAACTAAAAAACACCGCATCGCCGCCGTCGCGCTCAATCCCAATAACGGAGAAATCCTCGCTTTGGTGAGTTGGCCGGCATTTGATAATAACAAATTTTCCGGCGGTATTGACCAGGCTTCCTATGACAGTTATCTGAATGATGCTGATCGTCCGCTTTTTAACCGCGCGATAGCCGGTTCTTACCCGCCCGGATCAACTGTCAAACTCATTATCTCCGCCGCCGCCCTGCAGGAGAAGATAATCACCAAAACAACCAGCTTCAACAGCGTGGGTGGTATTGTGGTCGGAGGGCAACTCTTCAAAGACTGGAAAGCGGGCGGCCACGGCGCCACTAATGTGCTGAAAGCTTTGGCCTGGTCGGTGAACACTTTTTTCTATTACGCCGGCGGCGGTTATGAACGCTTCGTTGGTTTGGGTGTTGATACCATACGCCGTTATCTTGAGGCGTTCGGTTTGTCGCACCAAACCGGCGTTGATCTGCCCGGCGAAAATGATGGTTTCCTCCCGAGCAAAGAATGGAAGCAAAGGACCAAAGGCGAAACCTGGTATGTCGGCGACACTTATAACATCTCCATCGGCCAGGGCGACATTTTGGTGACACCGCTCCAGGTGGCCGTGTGGACGGCGGCAGTCGCGAACGGCGGCGCTATCATTACCCCGCATGTGGGAAAATTTGTCACCGATCCGGTGACTAAAAAAACGACCGCCCTCCTGTTTTCTAAACGATCAAACGGGCTGGTTTCAGGACAAAATTTGGCAATCGTGCGGGAGGGAATGCGCGATTGTGTCACGTTTGGCAGCTGTCAACCTATTAAAACGCTGCCGTTCGCGGCGGCGGGGAAAACCGGCACCGCCCAGTGGAGCAAAACCCACCCGACGCACGCTTGGTTTACTTCGTTCGCTCCTTATTCAGACCCGCAAATTGTCGTCACTGTTCTCGTTGAGGATGGCGGGGAGGGGAGCGTGGTAGCCCTGCCAATCGCCAATGGTTTCTTAGAGTGGTGGGGCAAAAAATACCTGCTCCCATAAAGTTTGACAGAGGAACAACGTATGTTATACTAATGTCATTAGATTTTTTATTTTATTGCTTTATGGATGAACCTATCCACTATGTGACCGCCGCCAGTCTGGCCGAACTAAAAAAAGAATACGAAACAGTCAAAAATGTCACCATACCAGAGATTGCCAAGCGTATTGATGAAGCCAAACAGCAGGGCGACCTCTCCGAAAATGCCGAGTACCACCAAGCGCGTGAGGATATGGCGTGGGCCCAGGGGCGCGCCCTGGAACTAGAAAAAATTATTGCCAATGCTTCTATTATTGTAAAACAACAAGGAACTGGGGCTGTAGCGGTTGGCAATACCATTGTCGTTGCAGTGGGAGAAAAACAGAAAAATTACACTATTGTCGGACCGCAGGAAATTAACCCGGTGAAAGGCCTGATATCAAATGAATCACCGCTCGGCGAGGCGTTTTTGGGGCATAAAGTCGGCGAAACAGTTGAAGTAAATACCCCGGCCGGCAAGATGAAATACAAGATACTGGAGATTAAATAACGTATGACTACCCCCAAAAAGACGACCATTCCGCCAAAAGAAGACGCTGTCCGTCTAGAACACCTCCGGACCATTATTGAACGCGGCCTGAAGCCTTTTCCCGCCCGGTCTGAAAGAACACACACTCTGAAAAACGCCAGACAGTCGCCAGAAGGCACGCCAGTTACAGTTGCTGGACGGCTTATTGCCCGCCGGGAAATGGGAAAATTATGTTTTTGTCATTTTACTGATGAATCAAACCGCCTGCAAATCGTCTTCTCGGAAAATGAGCTGGGAAAAGAGCACTTTAAATTCTTTTTGAAAAATTTTGATTTGGGCGATTTTTTGAGCATCTCAGGAGTAATATTCACTACCCATAAAGGCGAAATCAGTGTTTTAGCCAAAAAATACACACTTCTTTCCAAGGCGCTCTTGCCTCTGCCGGAAAAATGGCATGGCCTCACCGATGTGGAAACTCGTTACCGCAAACGCTATCTGGATCTGCTGGCTAACGAAGAATCAATGCGTATCGCAAAGATAAGAAGCGCGCTCGTACGCGAACTGCGCAATTATTTTGACAGCCACGGATTTTATGAAGTGGAAACCCCGATTTTGCAAACCTTGTATGGCGGCGCCAACGCCAAACCGTTTGTAACTCACCACAACGCGCTTGATATCTCGCTTTATTTGCGCGTAGCGCCGGAACTTTATTTGAAACGATTGATCGTTGGCGGCTTTGAAAAAGTCTATGAGATCGCCAAATGTTTTCGCAATGAAGGCATTGACCATAACCACAATCCGGAGTTCACTCAGATTGAGTTTTACCAGGCCTATGCGGATTATACTGTACTCATGGATCTGATGGAAGACCTGTTGCCCAAGCTCCTCAAAGCCGTGGGGCTGCCGATGGAATTTACTGTTGATGGGCAGGGAGTAAATTTTACCCCGCCCTATCCACGTAAAACCATGCGGGAAATCATTAAGCAGCACGCCAAACTGGATATTGAAGACTACCCTGACCAAAAAACTCTGTTTGCCGCTGCCAAAAAGTTAAAGGTAGAGGGGATTGATAAAACCTCCGGACGCGGCAAACTTATTGACGATATCTACAAACACTTTGCCAGACCGCATATTGTTAATCCCATGTTCATGATTGACCACCCGGTGGAGCTTTCGCCGCTCGCCAAGCGCAAAGCGGACAACCCAAAGTATGTGGAACGCTTTCAACTTTTGTGCGTAGGCGGTAACGAACTCTGCAACGCTTTCTCCGAGCTTAATGATCCACTTGATCAAGAGGCTCGTTTTAAGGAACAAGTGGAAAATAAAAAAGCCGGGGATGAAGAAAGCATGCCCTATGATGAAGATTTTGTGGAGGCTCTGAAACATGGCATGCCACCGACAGCGGGTTTAGGCATGGGTATTGACCGACTAGTAAAACTCTTGGTGAATGCCGACAATCTGAAAGAGGTGATTCTTTTCCCGACCCTTCGGCCGGAGAAATAGCCTCACTTGCGATATGAAAAAAGTCATGGTCTTTGGAACATTTGACGTTTTGCACCCCGGCCATACGCACATGCTGAAGGAAGCGAAAGAGTATGGCGATTATTTGGTTGTGGTGGTGGCGCGCGACAGCACGGTAGAACAAGTAAAACGAAAAAAGCCTCTTAATGACCAAGAGACACGGATTAAAAATGTACAAACTCTTAACTTGGCGGATGCTGTTTTACTTGGCTACGAGGACGACAAGCACCGGATAGTAGCTGAAGAAAAACCGCAGGTGGTGGCGCTCGGATATGACCAGAAATTTTTTATTGAAGATCTAGAAAACGCGCTTGAGGACGACGCGCAAATCGTGCGTTTGTCGCCTTATTTTCCGGAAAAATATAAAAGCTCGCTACTGGCTCCCGATCAGGATTAACGTACTATGGAAAAAATTCTTATTGCCACGACCAACCGGGGGAAGTTCAAGGAATTCATGGTTGAATTTGCCGATCTGCCTTTTACGTTCGTCAGCCTGCGTGATGTCCATTTGGATAAAGCAAATATTGACGAGCCATTTGCGACCACGGAAGAGAATGCCATTCATAAAGCACGGTTTTTCTCCCACAAATCAAAACTGCCGACTATTGCCGAAGATACCGGTTTTTTTGTGAAGCATCTGCAGGGGCAACCGGGGATTAAAGCGAAACGATTTGCCGCCACCCCCGAAGAGCGCCGCGCTAAAATTTTGTCCGGACTGAAAGGAATGCCGCGGATCAAACGCGCCGCCTACTTTGAGACCAGTGCCTGTTTCTACAATCCTAAAAATGATAGTTTTTCGGTATTCCGAGGGCGAATGAACGGCTTGATCGCTCAAAAAGAACTCAAGATTAAACTCCCAGAGGGGATGGCGTACGACAGTATATTTTATTACCCGCCGGCTAAAAAAATGATGGCGGCAATGTCACCAGAGGAAAAAAATTTAATTAGTCATCGCGGACAAACTGCCGCGCAGTTGAAATATTTTTTGGCGCGCGAATTTGGGCCGCAACGTCTAGTGGTAGCCGGAGCCCTGCTCATCAAGAATCGGCGATTCTTTATGCAAAAAAGGCGCGACCCGCGTCCAAAATTTAATAATACTTGGGAATTCCCCGGAGGCATAGTAGAGAACGGAGAACAGATTAAAGACGCCATCCGGCGCGAACTCAAGGAAGAAACGGGCTACTGCATTCGATTTGTTGAACCGCTGCCTCACCTATATAATTATAACGTTACTCCCGCTCTGCAAATTTTTCTTTATGTTTACATTTGCACCATCAGGAGCGGCCAGTATCACCCCGCGACCGGCGAAGTAGTGGGGCACGGCTGGTTTACCCACCAAAAAGCCCTGAAACAAAGACTAATCAGCAATAACGGACGGATTCTGGAAGAAAACAAGGTCTTACTCAAAAAATATATAGACTAAATACTTGTTGTATGCTTGACATCAAATTTATCAGGGAGAATAAAAAATTGGTGGAAAAAAATAGTCTCACCCGCAATGTAAAAGTCAACATGGCCGAGCTTCTCAAACTGGATGAGGAGAAAATTAATTTACAGAAAAAAATTGATGCCCGGCGCGGCCAGCGCAATACCGGCTCCAAAACCAAACCAACGCCGGAGCAGATTGTTGAAATGAAGAAGGTCGGTGAAGAAATCAAAGAGTTCGAGACTGTGCTCAAGGAAAAAGAAGCGGCTCTGCAAACGATCCTCATAAAAATTCCCAATATCAATCATGAGAGCACCCCGGTGGGCAAAGACGATTCGGAAAACAAAATTGAACGCACCGAAGGAAAGAAACCGAAATTTGATTTTGAGCCAAAAGAGCATTTTGAAGTTGGCCACATTGCTCCTTTAATTGACTTGGAGCGCGGGGCTAAGACCTCCGGTTCGCGTTTTTATTATCTTAGAGGGAAGCTGGCGATTCTCGAACGCGCTATCATGCAGTACGCCGTTGATATAATGGTTACGAAAGGCTTTGAGCTTATTTTGCCTCCGATTTTAGTAAGAGAACAAGCCATGTTCGGCACCGGATTTTTTCCGGCAGACAAGAACGAAGTGTATGCCGTCAATCCCGGTGAAGATAATCTTTATCTCATCGGTACTTCGGAAGTGCCCCTTATTTACATGCATGCCGGTGAAACGCTGGAGAGCCGGGGGATGCCAAAAAAATATATCGCCGTAACGCCCTGCTTCCGTCGTGAATCAGGCGCCTACGGTAAAGACACCAAGGGCATCATTCGCGTTCATCAATTCTATAAAGTGGAAATGGTTGTTTATGCCCACCCAGAAAAATCAGAGGAGCTACACAATGAATTGTTGGCGATTGAGGAAGAGTTTATCGCGTCACTTGGCCTGGCTTTCCAGGTAGTGAACGTCTGCTCTGGCGATCTTGGTTTTCCGGCGGCAAAGAAATATGATTGCGAAGGGTGGTTCCCCGGGCAAAACAAATTTCGCGAATTGACTTCAACCAGCAATACCACCGACTATCAAACTCGACGCAGTAACATTAAATACAAAACCGCTGATGGCAGCCGTGAATTTGTTCACACCCTCAACGGTACAGTCGCCAGCGACCGGCCGATGCTCGCCATTATAGAGAATTTCCAGCAGGCGGACGGCTCTATTCTAATCCCCAAAGTGCTTCAAAAATATACCGGGTTTGATAAAATATAATAAGAGGACCCTCCACCGACTGAGGATTGTTGGTTTTACCTGTATGCGACCAAACTATGCTAACTTGGGTAGAAATCGATCAAACAGCGTTACAAAAAAACATCGCGGTTTTCCGAAAATTGATCGGGGACAACGTTCAATTCATGCCGGTGATTAAGGCCAATGCCTATGGCCATGGTTTTTTGGAAATTGCCAAGCTAACCGTCAAAAACAAGGCTGTTGACCGTCTGTGCGTAGTGAGTCTGGAAGAGGCTCTCATACTTATACAGAATAAACTCACAAAAAAACCAATTTTAATTTTGGATATTTTTGATTTAGATATTAAAAAAATTAGTGTGGCGGCACAATACAATGTCGCGTTCCCGGTTTTTACGCTGGAACAGGCAAAGGTGCTCAATAAGGTGGGGGAGAGGGCAGGCAAAAAAATCAAAGTTCATGTTAAAATTGATACGGGAACTTCACGCGTGGGTTTTTTGCCCATGGACGTTGTGCCTTTTGTTAAAAAAATAAAACACTTTCCTCATCTGAAGCTAGAAGGGTCGTGGAGCCATTTCTCCTCAAGCGAATCTAGCCCCAGCGTGACCAAGGAACAATGGCGATGTTTTAATGAGGTGAACACAAAATTGCGTCAAGCGAGGATAACGATTCCATTTAGACATATTTCCTGTTCAGCGGCGACTATTTTATACCCGGAGATGCGCGCCGATGGCGTACGTGTTGGTTTGGCTTGCTATGGTCTCCACCCGGCGCCGATAACTAAAAAATACATTGCTCTGACACCGGTTTTATCATGGCGCACAAAAATTATCCAAGTAAAAACAATATCAAAGGATACACCAGTCGGTTATGGCGGAAGCTTTATCACGAAACGACCGACACGGCTGGCGATTATTCCGATTGGTTACGCGGACGGCTACGACCGCTCGTTTAGCAATCGGGCTTTCGTCATGGTCAACGGCCGGCGCTGTCCGGTGCGCGGCCGCATCTGCATGAATTTGACCATGATTGATGTCACCGGCGTTAAAGGAACCAAAGCCGGGGATACGGTTACTCTGATTGGCCGAGAGGGCAGCAAGGAAATTACCGCTGACGAGCTTGGGGGGTATGCCGGCACCATTAACTACGAAATAGTAACCCGAATCGCCCCGCATATTAAAAGAATAGTGGTTTAAATATGCGTTACGTCCAATCCTTTTATCGCTTTCGCCAGCACCAGCCTAAAAAAGGTCCACTGTCTTTTTTTAAAAAAAACAAACAGCGCCGGCTGGTGGTGCAAAGAGAAGAAGGATGGGGGCGCTATTCTAACCCCTTTAAACTCAAGAAAAAAATCCGCCGGACGCACCTGGCGCCGATGGCCCTCTTGAGCCTGCTTTTTGCCTGGCTGGCCCTGGTACTTTATTTACCCTATTTCCGCGTTACGGAGGTAACGGTAACTGGCCTCAAAATTATCAAGCCGGAAGAAATTAATTCTTTGGTCAAGACGAAATTCTTAGTTTCCGGGCGCTTTTGGCCGAGAAACAATTATTTCCTTATCCGTGAAGCATTGGTAGCCGAAGCCATACAGGAAAAATTCACGTTTAATTCCATTGCGGTCACCAAGGTTTTTCCTCACGCCATCACTATCAATCTGGAGGAGAAAGTTTCTTCAGCTATTTATGATAACGGTTCAGAGTATTGGCTCCTCGATCAAGAGGGGACGCCGGTACAGTATCTGCGCGAGGTTACTTCAACTGAGTTTGAACTCACCAAAGCAATAGCCCCAAGCTCCACGGAACCAACTGTTTTAGGTGCTAAAATTAACGCCTCAAGCACTCCGGCTGCCTCCAGCACAATAAAGGTATCGGTTCATATCCCAAACTTTAAAAAAATTCAACAAGAATATGGCAAATACCCGCTCATCTATGATACCAGAAATATTCCTGTGACCGAACGGCAGGGGAGTATAATACGCCCGGCGGTAGTACAAGGCATCATAGACTTCTTTAACGGCCTGCAGCAGGGGAAGATTGCCGCGATAAAATACATGGTGATGAGCGATCCGACGGCCGGAGTGACCGTAATCACTGACCAGCCGTGGAAAATTCTTTTTCAACCGACCAATGCAATTCAGCCACAACTGGAAAATCTTAGAATTATCCTGCGGGATAACCATCCGTCACAATACGTGGATGTGCGCTTCGGAGGGAGGATTTATTGGAAATAACGCTAGGGGAGATGGTCGGTTAAGCGTAATGCGTAATGCGTAGATATACTTTATGTCGTATAACATAGATTAAGCGACATAGAGGGCAGACGGACTAACTCCTTGTAAACAAAAGCCAGCTGTGATACAGTATCTATGCCTCACCACGAGGCACAACATTCCCTCATTACTGGTACTCCTCTGGTCATGAGGATTTTTGTTTTTATAGGGCACCTAGAGCCCAGGCTCCATCTGTGGTATTCTATAGGTACTTGAACGTCGCTTATTGTTAAACCCTATGCAGAAGTCATCTACGCCCCTGGCTAAACAAATTCCTTCCTTCCTGGACTACTGCGAGGTGGAAAAGGGTCTTTCCCCTGTCACCACTCGCAACTACCACAACTTCCTTAAAATATTCACAACCTGGCTCGCGGACAACAGCCTGACGGCCCTGAAGCCCCACGAGCTCACCGCTGAGCATGTGTGGAACTATCGCCTGTATCTTTCCCGCCACAAGGACAGGAGGGGCCAGTATATCAAAAAGACCACCCAGAACTACTACCTGATAGCGCTCCGCAACCTTTTAGCCTATTTCTCCGAGCGCGACATTCAGAGTCTGCCGGCTGAAAAAATAAAATTGCCAAAGTTAACGGACAAAGACAAGGCCATAAAATTTTTGTCCTACGACCAGGTGGAGAAACTTTTTGCCATGCCCGACATGACCGACGAGGCAGGTTTGCGCGACCGGGCTATTTTGGAGATCCTCTTCTCTACTGGCATGCGGGTCTCAGAGCTAACGTCGCTTAATATCAGGGTCTTTGATGTTAGAAATATTTTGGCCAAAAAAATAACGGACTTGGAAATAAGTATCACCGGTAAAGGTGGCAGCACTCGCACGGTCTATTTTTCCACCCGGGCTATGAAATGGCTGGCGGAATACCTAAAAACCCGGGTAAAAGACATGCTCACTCCCCTGTTTATCAACTACAAACACGACGACAGCGACCAAGAGCACCGCCTCACTCCCCGCTCTATAGAGCGCCTGGTGCGTAAATATACGTCTATGGCGGGTTTACCGGTAGACGCCACGCCACATACGCTCCGTCACAGCTTTGCTACAGATTTATTGGACCAAGGGGCCGATATGCGCTCGGTGCAGGAGCTTTTAGGCCACAAAAACATCGTCACCACCCAGATCTACACCCACGTGACAAACAAGAAACTTCGTGATATACATACCAAATTCCATCGGGGGAATAAGTAGTAAAGGCTAAAAAAAATTAAGCTCACTCTTGGTGGCAATCACATTCTCATTAAACGCAGCTGTTTCCAACGCTCTTTAAAGTCTGGCACAACATGAGCCACCAGCGCCCAAAACTTTTTGGAGTGGTTCATCTCACGCAAGTGGCAGAGCTCGTGGACGATAACGTAGTCAGCCAGCTCGTTGGATAAGAAAAGTATTCTATAATTAAAGTTGAGATTTTTCTGTTTGGAACAGCTTCCCCACCGGGTACTGTGATTTTTTATAGCGACCCGGTTAAACGAAAAATTGTAGTGGGCATTGAGCTCGGAAATTTTTTGATGAACAAATTGTCGCGCCCGGTGTTTGTGCTCGTGATAACTCTTCTTTCCCCGTGGCAGATGCACCCTCTCCCCTACCCGCTTGAAGTAGGCCACCTTTTTGAGTATCCAATCCTTTTTTTGTAACAAAAAATTCTCTACTACATTCGCGGAAAAATGAAACGGAGTCGTGACGACAACTGTCGCATCGCAATTGACCGTGATGCGCACATGACGGGCGCGAGGGCTGTGACGGAGTGTATATTGGAAGTACATCATTGACGAATTACTGCACAACTATTTTCGCCTGCATGCTCGGGTGGATGCTGCAGAAATAGCTGAATGTTCCGGCAGTGGTAAAGGTGCGGCTGAAAGTGCCATTGGTGTTCAAGGTGCCGCTGTCAAACGATCTATCCTGAGCTGTGGCAGTGTGCGGAGCGCCGTCGCGGTTGGTCCACACAACCGTAGTGCCGGGCGCTACAGTTAGAATTTGCGGCTGAAAGGAAAAATTACTGATTTCAATTGAAACAGTCTGCGGTTTCGGAGCGTTCGCCGCTGGCGTGGGGAGATCGGCAGCCGGGGCAGCGGAAGGAATAGCTTTTTGAGCTGCTGGTGGCGGCGTGCTCGGCGTCTGATCTGCCGGCGCTGGCGCGGGAATGGTGGCCGCGCGATTGCACCCGGCGCCCAAGAGGACAACCAGACTAAGGGCCAGCAAACTCACGTATTTTATTTTCATATTGATTAGTTAGTCCCTAAAATTTAACGCAACAATTTGTTAAAAACTTCGTACGGTGTTTGGTAGTCCAAAACCTTTCGAGGTCTGCCGTTAAGACGATTTTGTGCCCACTTAATCTCTCGACGGGAGATCTTTGAAAAATCGGTGCCTTTCGGAAAGTATTGTCGGATTAGGCCGTTGGTATTTTCGTTCGTGCCTCGTTCCCAAGGCGAACCAGGGTGAGCGAAGTATACCTGCATCTTAGTCTGTTTGGCAAAGAGCTGGTGCTCAGCCATTTCGCGGCCTTGGTCGTAAGTTAGCGTCAATCGCAT
>JACRFW010000009.1 GCA_016234265.1 Candidatus Magasanikiibacteriota bacterium | reverse complement strand
ATTTTTTGAGCATGGGAAAGGACGGGCCATCGCCGACGCATATCTATGCGGAATATTTTATTTTGCGGCCGTTGTTTATTTTAGGCCTGCGCGATGTGAGCATCGTAACGGCATATGCCATTGGTAATTTTGTCGGCGTTTTTTTTCTTATAGTGGCAATTTATTTTTTCGTGCTCCGTTTGGCCGGCAATAAATGGCTGGCCGCCGCCACTGCGTTGTTTGTCATCGGCGGCTATACTTTTTTCACACAATATCCTATCAGAGTTTCACCGTTCACTGACCAGATAAATATTTACGGCCGTCCGTTGATGCCGTATTTTGCTTCCTTATTTTTCTTTCTTTTTTTAAATTTTCTTCTCCAGAGCCTTGATCGGAGCGAGAAACGTTATGTTTGGTACAGTGGCCTCTTATTCGGAGCCCTGTTTTATACCTACCCCTATGCGTGGACATTTTCGATGGCGCTGTTGTTCACTCTGGGCTGTGCATACGGCCTCCAAAGGAATAGGACTCAACTTAAAAAAGTAGTGTCTATTGCCATGGTCGGCCTGGTCATCGGATCGCCAATTTTGGTGCGAATCTCTAGAATAGCGCAGACTCAATTGGGGCAACAAATTAATTATTTTTCTGGTATATTGTACGATCACTCTCCGGCCCCGTTCAGCAAAGTTGTCGGTGTATCATTATTACTATGGCTGGTATTTTCTATGTTGCATAAAGACCATCCTCGCCGTTACATAATTCTTTGTTTATTGGCTAGCGGCATTATAGCAATGAACCAGCAAATTTTGACCGGTCGCATAGTGCAGTTTTTACATTATTTTTGGTATTTTGTTATTCCTCTAGCCATTATTGCTGATCTGTCCATGTTTTGGATAATCTTTCGCGCGCTCCTTCCGCGCTCTCTTCAGGTAATAATATTTTTTACCCTTTTGGTTTTGGTATATAGTAACACAATTTTTCGTCAGTACCTAGCCTATTTTGATACGAAAAGCGTCAAGTTGTATGCTCAAAATTACGGACCGATCATTGATATTTTGAATGAAGACAAACAGCCTAAAACTATTTTGTCATCGGATATATTTTTTGGGAATATTTTCTCGGTTTATACCAATCATGATATGTATTGGTCAGCGGACGCTTACGCAACGAATACGCCGCTCGATCGGATCAAAGATGCTTTTTTTGTCTATCTGCGCCTCAATCGGCTGGCCCGGCGCAATACCCTTGAATTTTTGAAAAACGAAAGGAATGGTAGAAGTAATATTTTTGATGCCTATCATCAAAGTAGTATAACCACCGATCAAAGTTCAAAGATTTTTTACCATTTAGAGTCATTTCTCTCCGGTAGTAGCGATGCCGCCGAATACTCTCTACTAATCGCCAACCACGATCCAGGCCTTCTGGCCAAACAGGAAGAAGTGGACAGGTTGCTGTTGGAGGAGTATAAGATTAATACGAAGACGGAAGCGGATTTCCTAAGCCTGCTGAGGCGAGGGAACATTGCTTATATAGTTTGGGATAAAAATTTGAATCCCAACTGGGATTTATCGGTAGTGCCCTGCCTTTCTTTGGTTAAGGGTTTTCACAATGTATTTCTTTATACTGTTGATTGGAAAAACCCAGTCTGCGCCTTATAGTTAATCTACCTATGGAAAATCATTCAGAAAATATTGTGGTAGTAGGCTTTGGTTGGGTGGGCCAGGCCAATGCTTTGGCGCTTTCCAGAATGGGATACGGCGTTTCTTATTATGACGTGGTTACTCCGCGCCTCCACTATGTGGAGGAGTACCAGGCTGTTTACTCGCAAATTAAACCCCTGGAGTCCCTCCGCCAGCTTGACGGTCCCAAAACGTGGTACATCGTCTGCATTGGCGATAGAGTAAGCCAAGACGGCGAGCAGGATATTTCTTTAATTGCTTCAGCGCTCGAATCTTTGCGCGGGGTAGAGGGCAAAGTGATACTGCGTTCTACGGTTTTGCCGACGCTGTTAGAAACGCTCCCGTTTGATATCTATGTACCAGAGTTTTTGCATGAAATAAGAGCCGTTGAGGAATGCCTGAATCCCTATTATTTTGTTATCGGGGGGCGGCAGCAATTAGAAATACCGAGTTTCCTTGAAGCCTGGCAAAGTCGGGCACGAAAGATATTTAAGGGAACGCCGGCCGAAGCTGCGTACATTAAATATCTTTCCAACATTTGGAACGCAGTGCGTATCGCTTTTGTCAATGAATTCGGCAACAGTATGGCTTTGCCCGAAACAGTTGATATTAGAAAAAATACGGAGCGGATTGTTGATTTTATTTTTGAAGGTAAAAGTTATCTGCGATACGGGCAGGCTTTCGGTGGGCATTGTCTGCCAAAAGACTTACGTGCTTACACGCGTATGAGTGCTGCTAGGATACCGGTGCCTATTCTCAAGGGGGCGCTAGAAGCCAACGCTTACCACGAACAAATAGTGGCTAAGTACCATACCCTCACGCAATGGTTTTCTACCTGGGACTACAAATATTTTAGTTCGCGCGTCACTGGTTTGTTGCTTCGTTTTTGGAAAAGGCTCAATGCCACTCGGTCGATTCGTTCATTGCGTCGAGCGCTAAAACCGTTGGTTTGGCAGGTTGAACAGAGAATACCCGAGCCCTCGTTGTTCGCTTCTAAAAAACATTGGGAACGTTTGGCGAAAAAAAATCCTTATTTTTACACTCACCCTGACACCAAAAGCGGCGAGCAGGTGGATGAATTTGAGGTTCGGGAAACCGGAGCGAAAGATTATGAATTTTATGTAGGTCAAGATGAGATATCTAGCGATGCCAGCAACAAACGAATTTTAGAGATTGGTTCAGGGACCGGGCGTTTGACCGAATTTTTTGCTAAGGATTTTAAAGAAGTCCACGGCTTGGATATCTCTCCGACCATGCTGGCTATCGCTAAAAAACGCTTGTCTAGTTTGGCTAACATCACTTGGTCGGAAACGCCAGGCACGGTTATCTTGTCCCCGGATGATTATTTTGACGTTATTTTTTCTTATGATGTCTTTAAACATCTGCCCAGCGAGGAAGTCATAGCAGAGTACGTGAAAGAGATCGCTCGTACTCTGAAACCGGGAGGAACGGTAAAGTTGCAGTTGCGTACCGGCGTCCCGATTCATCGTTGGTGGTGGTTTTACGGTGTTGCTTTAACGCCGGAAAAAATTCGGATATTGATACGCAGTGTCGGGCTTGATGTATTGCGTTTGGAACTAGAAAACCCCAAAAGTGTATGGGTTTGGGCCAGAAAAAATATTTGATTCCAATATTTTATTATGAAAAAAATATTGATAACTGGCGGAGCGGGATTCATTGGTTACCATCTGGCCCATCATTTATTGGCCGACGATGGTAACGAACTGGTGCTGGTAGATAATTTGCAGCGGGGCAAACGGGATACCGATCTGCTGGAACTATTGAAGAACGATCGCGTTAGTCTGATCGAGGCCGACTTGACTGATCACAAGTTTTATCAGTCTCTGCCGGATGATTTTGACCGGGTGTATCATTTAGCGGCCGTGAACGGGACCAAGTGGTTTTATAAGATGCCACAGGAAGTTTTGCGGATTAATGTCTTATCCCTCATTTATATTTTGGAATGGATCCGAGGATTATCAAAAAAACCTAAGCTTTGTTTCACATCGTCAAACGAAGCCTATGCCGGCGCCCTGGAGGCTTTTAACCAATTGCCGTTGCCTACTCCCGAGAACGTTCCGCTAGTTATCAGCGATACATTCAATCCGCGTTGGACGTATGCGGGGACTAAACTTATTGGCGAGCAGTTTGTTATTTTCTATGCGGCGGCTTATCAATTTCCCGCTGTCATTGTCCGGCCGCATAATTTTTATGGGCCACGCGCCGGCTATGATCATGTGTTACCCGAGTGGTCGCAAAGGATTGCCAGGCAGGAGGAGCCTTTTGTTATTTATGGAGCTGATGAAACAAGGACTTTCTGCTATATCACCGATGCGGTGGAAGCGATGCAGTTACTGATGGATTCGGACTCAACCAATGGATATCCGGTCGAGACGGTGCATATTGGCAATACTGATGAAATTACTATGTCTGATTTGGCCAAAAAAATGTTTGCCGCCGCCGGTTGGACCCCGCAGAAGCTGGAATACAAGCCGTCGCCTCCCGGGAGCGTCAAGCGCCGGCTGGCTGACATAAGCAAAATTAAAAGACTCGTTGGCTGGGTGCCGAGCACATCGCTTACCGACGGACTTAAAAAGACGTTCGAGTGGTACCAAGCTCATCCAAAGAAGTGATAAAGAAGTGATGTTGAGGCGTCGCTTTAGCGCTGGAAGAATTGTTTCGCCGCTCTGCAGACGGCTAACACGTCTTCATCGGTGAGCGTGAAGGCCGAGGGAAGCCAGAGAGCTTGTGGGGATAGGCGGGTGCTGTTCGGGAATGAGGTATCTGGTAGTTTGTAGGCGAGTTGTTGGTGTAGAGGAAACCAGTATTTTCGTGAATCAATATTTTGCTGTTTGAGATAGTCAACTAACGCATCTCGATTTTCGACCAGCGCATCAGTCCATTGTGGAATTTCTTCGTTTTTGCTTGGGAAAATCGAAATTTCTTTCACCTCTTTTAGATTTTCAGAGTAGAGGGTATAGGTACGTTTCATGCGAGCAGTGCGCTCTTTTAATTTTTGTAGTTGCCCGAGTCCGAGCGCTGCTTGTAGATCAGTAAATTTGAAGTTATAACCAACAACATCGTGGCGGTCATCGCCACCAGTGCCCCGGACCGGTCGGCCTTGGTCTTTGAGCATTCGCAGCCGGACGTGAATATCGGGGTCGTTCGTTACTATCATACCGCCCTGGCCGGTGGTGATCGTTTTGTTTGGAGAAAAGGAAAAGCAACCTGCCGCTCCCAGTGTTCCTAGATAGTGAGCCCCTTGCTTTGACAGCAGTGCTTCGGCGGCATCTTCTACTACCAAGAGGTGGTGTTCTTTGGCAATTGACAAGATCTTTGTCATATCTGCTCCGCGACCAGTAACGTGGACGGGGACAATAGCCTTCGTGCGTGGCGTGATCGCTTTTATCAGGGCGTCTGTGCTGACAGTGAACGTGGACGGGTCAATATCCACCAGCACTGGTTTTGCTCCGGTCAGATCCACTGCGTTGGCTGTGGCAATAAAAGTCATGTCTGGCACCAGTACCTCATCGCCGTGACCTATTCCTAGCGCTTTGAGTACCAAAAAAATACCGGCAGTACAGCTGGTGGTGGCAACGGCGTATTTTGCACCGACAAGCTTGGCTATCGCTTCCTCTAGTTTAGTGGCGAGCGGCCCTTCGTTGACGAAATTATTATCAAGCACCTCATTGATAAGGCGGCGCTCTTCGCTGCTTCCTACTTGTGGCAACCACCACGGTATTTTTTTGTTTTCCATATTTTTATTTGCTAATGATGCGTGGGCGGGGAAGTGGCATGATGAATTTTCCGCGGTATCCTTGTTTGCGAAGGATCTTCATAAGCTCTTCGCCGATATGCCAGGAGAGAAGGAGCGCATAGTCCGGTTGGTCGCTCAGGAGGTGTTTCTCGTCAACTACGGGAATATGCGTGCCAGGGGTGAACATGCCGATCTTTGGGGAGCCGCTTTTTTCGCAAGCGTAGTCTAACAGCTGGTCATTGATCTTGGTATAGCCAAGCAATGTGTTCGCACGCGCCGGGCTGCCGACGCCTACAACGCGGGCGCCACTTTTTTTGCAGCGTAGCACTAGAGCGACCAGGTCATTTTTTGCCTGTAGTATGCGTTTGGCCCAGTCGCGCAGCATGGCACCATCATATATACCAGCTGCTTCCTCGGCGGCGATCAATTTTTTCGCTTGAGCGCTCATAGGGTGTTTGCCTTTTTGGGCAAAGACTCTGATAGAGCCACCAGCGGCGGAAATTCTTTCTGCATCAACGAGGGAGCAACCATGCTCAATAAAGAGCTTGGCAAGCGGTTTCAGTCCATAAAAACGGAGATGCTCATGGTAAATGGTGTCAAATTCCAGCTTTTTAAATATATCCATTATGTATTGTGACTCTGAAACGAAAATACCGTCCGGCGCCAACAGGGTTTTGATGTTAGCCATGAGCGCGGGGACATCGTTGATATGCGCAAAGACGTTGGTGGCCGTGACTATACGGGCTAGCCCGTATTTTTTAACGGCTTTTTTTGCGCTGTCTTTGTTCAGATATGCCTGCAGCGTAGTGACTCCGTTTTTGTTGGCAACCCGAGCAGCGTCAGTTGGCTCAATCCCCAAAACGCGCATGCCCTTATCTTTAAAACCATGGAGCAGCGTGCCGTCGTTTGAGCCAATATCAACAATGAGATCTTGGGGAGTGAGTTTATATTTTTTTTCAAGTATGTCAGCCAAAGCACGGAAGTTTCTGATCAACATGTTGGTCAGCCCGGTACGATATGGGTAGTTGGTGGGGAAGACTATTTTTGGATCAACAATGTAATCTAGCTGGAGAAGCCCGCAGCTGGCACAGCGACACAGATTAAGTGGGTAGGTGGTTTCCGGCTCATGGAGTGTCTTATCGGTCAGGTATTCTTGTACGACAGGTTGGTGGCCAAGCGGCAGGATCGTCTGAAGACCTTTGTGATCGCAGAGTTGGCAGTGTTCAAGGTGGCCCACGGTGATTGTTCTCATAGAGAGTAGGTATTTTGGTTAGTTGCTTGTCAGACTCATTTATTTTAGATATACTGCAGATTATACTCTTTGCTTATTGACACGTCAAACCTTTTTATATGGCAAAACTTGGCTTTCCACCATCACCTCAATTTGATGTTGCACTTCTTAAATCGGTCGGTGAGGATGTTTTTATTAGCTCTAAGGTAGAGATACGGCGTCCGCAAATGGTCACCATTGGCAATCACGTTGCCATTGATACGGGGTTTTATTTGACTACCCAGGCTGACATTGGTGACTATATCCACATTGGTCCCTATGTAAGCGTCATTGGCGGGGCGCATGGGTTGTTAAAGATGGGGAATTTTACGAACCTGGCCGTCGGGGCCAAGATTGTGTGCGTATCCGATGAATTTTTAGGGGAAAGCCTCATTACGGCTCCGGGTATCCCGGCCGAATATACGAAGCTTATAGCCAAGCCGGTTATTTTGGAGGATTTTGCCAATGTCGGCGCCAATGCCGTCATAATGCCCGGGGTGACCCTTGGTGAGGGCTCGGTGGTGGGGGCCTGTTCCCTGGTCACCAAAGACACCAAGCCGTGGACTATTTACTATGGCACTCCGGCCAAGCCGGTCAAAGTCCGTCCGCGAGATGTTATGCGCGCCTACGCCAAAAAATTAGGCTACTAGCCGGCCTATGCGGATCGTTTTTATAACTTCAAAGTTAAATTTTACCAAATCGGGCGGGTCAATTGAGGAGATAGACTTCATCATCCGCACCCTGCAGAAGCAGGGGAATGAGGTAACGGTCGTGACTGCCTATTCTTCAGCGAACCATATTCCGGATAGTTTGCCCTACCCGGTGATACCGGAACAGATCAAATCAACTGGCTATCTCGGCGTTCAACGAGAAGTTTTTGCGCTACTCAAGAAATATTCCGGTCAGGCCGATTGGTTCCATATCGATGCTCATCTGTTCATGTATGGTGCCGGTTTGTGGCGTTTGCTCGGGGGAAAAGTACCGATCGTGGCTTTTTTTAATCAGTTTTTGACCTGCTGGCCACAGTATATCTCAAGCTTGTTCCCCCAGCCTAGACAGAACCTCGGGTGCCGTGTAAAGGAGAAGCTGCGCTGGTGTGTTGAACGAGTTTTTGGTATGTTCCTGGCCAATCGGATAGACCTGTTCTCGTTTGTCAGCCCGACACTCCGCGGCATGTATGAAGATTTTGGGCTACAGACAAATGAAAAAAACACCATCGTCATCGGCGATCCGATCAACTTCAAGAAGATCGCGACAGACAATGGTATTACTCCAGACTCCTACGCTTTTCGCAACAAACACTCCGGCCCGATCACTATCTTCTATTCTAGTCGCATGTCTCCAGGCAAGGGTTTTGATATTCTTTTAAAGGGCTTTTCCCTGGTGAAGAACAAAGAAAATTTTAAAGTTATCTTGGGCGGCACCGGACCGGAGGAGCAGTATGTTCGTCAGATGGCAAAAGATCTTGGGTTAGAGAAGTATGTTGAGATCCCGGGTTGGGTGACCAAAGAGCAACTGTATACATATTATAAGACTGCTGATATTTTTATACAGGCGGATTGGTGGCCGGCCGGTACCAGCATTTCCCTGTTGTACGCTTTGGCGTTCGGGCTCCCGTCAATACTTCCAGGTGGTGGGGGGTTACAGTGGAACGCTCAGAGTGGTGCGCTCTATTTTACGTATCGCGATTGTGCCGATCTAGCGGAAAAAATCGAAGAGTTGGGGAGCAACCACGCATTACGCGAGGAACTGTCCCGCAATTGTTTCCGCCGGCTTGCGGCAGATGATATGCGTTACGAAGATCTGATCGGAGCGCTCGGAGAAAAGATGAAAGTGTTGTTTCCGAAGTGAGACCCCGTCCTTATTTCGTACAGTAGATGTTTATAAACTCATTGAAGGCTGTTGGTGTCTTTGGGATGAGCGTTTCGTAGCTGGCCTCGGTTTCGGGAACTAAGGGGATAAGCTCCAATCCTTTGATGGCAAAAATTTTGAACCCGTGGTCCGCTATATTTTGTAAAAATGACAGCGGCGTGACCCTGGTCGCGCGAATCCAGGCCGGCGCGAATTCAATCACCATCATAAGTGAAGTGTTCTTCGCTAGTGTTTTCTCCATGCCACGCAGAGCCGCTCCTTCGCCGCCTTCAATATCCATTTTGACTAGATCCACGCTTTTGACCCCCTCGGTTTTTAGAAGAGAGTCAAGACTGTCGGCCGGCACGGTTATTCTTTCTTTTTTGTAATCGAGCGGTACGTTGGGCAGAGTACTGTGACAGCCAGCCTTGTCAGGGTAGTGATAAAAATCGATTGTACCGTGCTGATCGGTCACTGCCAAAGGAAATAATTTTACATTACGCAAACGATGCGTATTTTTTTGTAAGAGCGAATAGTTTTCCGGGTCAGCTTCAAAAGCATAGACGCGGCCGGTAGCGCCGACGAGCTTGGAAAATAGACGCGTAAAGTAACCGATATGCGCCCCGATATCTACTATGACCATCCCCGGTTTGATTATTTTTTCAAATAGACGGGCGGTTTCCGGCTCGTAGAGACCGAGCAAGATATCAAGTTTCCAGCGGCGGATATAATTTTTTGGAAAAGAGTATCCGCACAGCGAGCTATACCAGTTGGTGAGCGTGTCCAGGACAAAGTAAATTGCCTGGTCAAGCGCGGGAACGTGGATATAGCGGCGGTAGATGGAGCGAAGACGGGCGATATAGGTCATAGGGTGGGGGCAGTTTTGGGGGTGAGATTTAATTTGCGGGCCATTAGATCGGCCATAGGTTTTAGTCCGGCTTTTTTCTTTTCCTCATCAGTTTCCCTCTCCCAGAGGTAGGTGTAGCGCAGCTCGGCTGAGTCGGCGAGCATCGCGGCCATGTAGTGGAGTATCTCTTCTTCGTTGTATTTAAAATTGGTCAGTTGCTCTTTCACCAGATAAGGTAATTTTTCCATTTCAGCGACGTATTTGACCATTGAGAGCGCGTTATAGAATTGATGTCCGAAAACGATTGCTGGTTTGCCTAAGAGCAACCCCTCCCAAATCACGGAGCCGGTGATCGTAGTGACCAGTTTGGCATGTTTGATAATATCAAAGCTCACGATAGTTGGGCTGATGAGCCGTACGTTGGGGATCTTTTTGAGCTCTTTGTAAAATGTTCGGGGGCGGAAGGGCACCATTTGGGGGTGGTCTTTGACATAGAGAACATATCCGACCGGCAGGGAGCGCGCCATCTGCCGGACAGCATAGAGCTGATCGGTCACGAAAGGGGCCTGGAGTAAGAGAGCGACCTCGGGCTCAAGGTGAAGTGCGAAAAAAGCATAGTCAACCTTCGGATCAAATGAAACATAGAGGTCGTTAGCACCGCGAAGGTTGCGCGCTTTCCGTTTGATATGGTCCACCAAATAGTACCAGGGGTGAATGTAGGAATAATCAAAACGTTCCCGGGTGGTAAAGTGCGTCCATAGCAGTTGGAAGAACCAGCGGATTGAGTTGAGAAAGTTCTTTGGTTGTAAAAAATTGAGCTGGCGCAAGCGATTCACCGGTTGTTTGTCGGGAGCCAGGTCAGCATTGTAGGACACTGGTTTGGCGCGAAAATCCAGGAGCTTTTTTTGGGCTTGCTGGTAGTACGCGTCACGCTCTCCGCTGGCAAACGTTCTTTTGAATCGTTCCTCGGCGCCGCTGTAGGAATCATAGGTCTCACTGACTGTAAAATTGTCTCTGACAGTGGTTGGTGAGATATGCAAGATTTTCGCACCGTGTTTTTTAGCGAGCTGGAACAAGAGCATCGCGCCGATTCCGCCGACATTTGGCAGCACCAGAGCGTCTGGTTTTTCTTTTTCCCAAAAAGCCAGGATAGCTTTGGCTTTCACCTGGAGGATCCTCAGCATTTCCTCGTGAGTATTACGAGGAGTGTTGTGGGGATACTCGCGTACCATTTGGTTAAACATCAATATCCGGTCAATGGCCATATAGTCCCAGAGGTAGGGGAGGCCAAACTCTTTTTCCAGCCAGCGTAGGTAGTCTAGATCTAGTTTTTCTTGCTTGTAGGTTGCGTGGATATCTTCGTCCAAGAGCAGAGCACTGTACTGTATATCTTTTTGGGTCCGCAGAAAATCATAACTGGGGCGCCAGTAGGCGTATCCGCAAAACTCGCTCACGCCGTATGTCTCCTGGAGCAAGTGCGCTATATGGTGGGCAACGAAGGCAAACCGCCGTTGTAGTAACATGCATATTTTCATACTGTGTAATCTTACTCCAGCGCTTCCGCTCAGTCAATTTTAAATATGGACAAAACAGCATAAAAGAGGTATGCTAGTGGGCAGTATTTTACTGGAGGAATTAAACTTTGTAAAGGGCGTTGCCCAGCATATGTTCATCAGAGAATGTGTACAACGGATTATTTTTTGGCGCAACGCTGACCGCGTTGGGCCTGATATTCCGTGGACATATTGGCGTTTATTTTTCCCCAAGCAGATGCGGCGGCTATGTAAAAAAATGTTCAAAGCGTTCGGGGAGGGCGCCGAGATCCGCCCCGGGTCATATATTGTGTGCTGTTCAAGAATTAATATTGGCAGGCGGGTTGTTGTACGACCGGGAAGCGTATTTGAGGCGGACCCGCGACCCGGTGAACAAGGGATCATGATTGGTGACGATGTACTCCTCGGGCCGGGCGTGCACATCTATGTTAATAATCACGACTTTGACAATCCTGAAGTTTCCACTATTGATCTGCCGGAAACACCATCAAAGGCCGTCGTCGTCGAGCGCGGGGCTTGGATTGGGGCAAACGCAATTATTCTCCCCGGCGTTGTTGTCGGCGAGCATAGCGTTATCGGCGCGGGGAGCGTGGTAACCAAAAGCGTGCCGCCCTACACCATCGTCGCCGGCAACCCGGCGCGTATCATACGGGCGCTCAGGCAGGCCGACGCGCAAGCAACAAAATAACTACCAGGTGTTTTTGTTAGTATGAAAAATGTCCGGATCATTCCTCGTCTTGATATTAAAGGGCAAAACGTCGTTAAACCGGTACAGACAGAAGCGCTGCGCATTGTTGGAAAACCAAAAGAACTGGCTTGTCGATATTACGAAGAAGGAGCCGACGAACTGATCTATCTTGATATTGTCGCCAGCCTCTATCAGCGCAATCTTGATTTTGACCTGCTGAAATTTGTGACGCAGGATATTTTTATTCCGGTCACAGTGGGCGGCGGCATACGAACTATCCATGATATCAACAACGCTTTGCGCGCGGGCGCGGACAAGGTTGCCATCAATACTCACGTTATTCACCATCCGGAATTTATTACTGAGGCGGCCAAAGAGTTTGGCTCGCAGTGTGTTGTCCTTTTTGTAGAGGCGAAGAAGCAGTCGAATGGTTCATATGAAGTTTATACTGATGGCGGCCGCGAGCGCTCAGGAGTTGAGGCCCTGTCCTGGAT
>JACRFW010000010.1 GCA_016234265.1 Candidatus Magasanikiibacteriota bacterium | reverse complement strand
CGAGCATGTTTCTCCCTGCGCGAGGCCTCGGCTGATTTCCTCGCGCTCGGCGCTGGTGAGGCGCCGATACCCCTTGTGTGATTGTCGCATACGGATATATTATACTCATATCCGTTGCGTTAAATGTCTGACTTTAAGTTAATAAAGTAGGTTAATTTTTACGCAATGTCGACCTGGCAAATTCACGGTACCTCATTGTGGCAATAATCAAACATGGTTATTACTGGTTAACCTCACTCTATCTCAAATAATACCTTGAATTGGCTCCACTGTCAAGATTTTCTTACGCAATAGTTATCCACATTGTAAGATTTTATTAATTGTGCTATACTGTATTTAAGTTAATTAGAAGATAAGTCTCTATGATTAGCCAAAAAATGCTCGGTGAAAAAATAAAGATTTGGCGCGAAGAGAGAGATATGAGCCAAGAGCAGTTCGCTAAAGCGATAGGCTTAAGCAGGGTCGCAGTATCGGAAGTTGAGCGTGGTAATAGAGGTGTTGACGCCATTGAGCTAGCAAAGATTGCTGGAATTTTTAATATTAGCACTGACGCATTGTTATCTGATAACAAGCCGAACAAATCTGTTTTAGTAGAGAATAATTTTAATTTTGAGCCAAAGAAATTAAGAAATATCATTCTTTATATTTTGGAAAAATGCGGGGGCAAGCCAAACCTTGGGGAAACGGTCCTCTATAAACTTTTATATTTTATTGATTTTGATAATTTTGAAATAACGGGACAGCCAGTGACCGGGCTTAATTATATTAATCGTCAATTCGGGCCAGTCCCAGCTACGAAGGAGTACTGTACTGTAGTTGAAGAAATGCAGGAAGCAGATCAGCTTAAAATTTTCTCACAAGAATATTATGGTTTAGTACAAAAAAGATATGTAGCGTTGACTAACTATGAAGAAGGAACTTTGAGTCTAAAAGAAATTAAGGTCATAGATTCTGTTATTAATCGATTATCGGACATGAGCGCAAGAAAGATTGAAGATTATGTGCACGAAGACGCACCATGGAAATTAACAAAAGAGAAACAAACGATTCCGTATTGTCTTGCTTTTGATAGAAAAGCACCATATGCTCAGGTTGATCATGAAATGGAAATGCAGGATGTCGCCGGTAGCGATACGCTAAAACATTTGGGTGAGCAAAGCAAAGAGGATTATGATTATTACATGAGTCTGTAAAGCTATGAAACAGGGTGAGATTTGGTTTGTGGAATTTACCGGTCAGGGCCACGAATACCAAAAGACGCGACCGGCAGTAGTTATTGAGTCTGATAGCCAATTAAAAATAACGAGTGTCATAACAGTTGTGCCTGTTACAAAACAACAAGAAAAACATAAAGACGATATTTTTATTGCTAAAGACGAAAATAATAAGCTGTTGTATGACTCTGTTGTTAAGGTACACCAAATTCAAACCTTTGATAAAACTAGATTCATCAAAAAAATAGGCAACGTTAGTGAAGAAATAATGGAAAAAGTTAAAGTGTATCTGAAGCGACACTTTGGTATTTAACGGTAATTAAAAGAATTTGCCGCCAACAGCGCTTCGGCGCTGTACGGTGACGACCGTAGAAAAACTTGCAATCGTCAAAAAGCGCGCCGGTGGTGGGCGGGCGGAATTCCTCCCCAAACCCCTCCTTCCGCCCGCCCCGTTATTCGGGCCCCATAAAATCCGTTCGTAATTTTTCGTATCCCCACTGCACTGTAAGAAACCGGCCGAAATCGGGCATAATTTTCCACCCCCTTTTGGCCAACCAATCAAATTTTTTGTCTTTCACCGTAAAGTTCGAGCCTATTTTTTTAAGAAATGTTCGAATTTGAAGAGAATCGCCGTTCGCGGCGATTTTTTTGGCTTCACGACCGACATGGTACGGCGAGTGAAAGAAAACCAGAAGTCCGTAAAGTTCCAAAGCCAATGGCATTTTTACACGTGTCATTTACTGCGTTTACTTGACCAAAAGAGCGTAATACAGTAGTATAGAGTGTTACAAATGCCATGTAATATGGTATCATAATTAACAAGCGTTCTGGCAAGCACGATAAGTATAAAGCGCCGTTTGCCAATGCCAATCCGCATGCTAAAACACCCGCGTCTTTTTTTTGGGATTGTCGCTGCCATTGTACTCTTTGGCGGTTTTGTTGTCATCGCTTTTCGCGGCCGGCCGGCGGTGTATGTCGCTTCGGCTGGCGCTCGGCAATCTGGCGCTCCGGCGCAAGGGGGCAACGCCACTGGGTCACAGTCACACCAACAGCGGGTTTCTGCTTTTAGTCTGGCCCAGGTTTCCGCGCACAATTCAGCGCAAAGCTGTTGGACTGCCATCAATGGCAATGTTTATGATCTGACCACCTGGATTGATCGTCATCCGGGCGGGCCAGAGGTGATAGTGGGCCTGTGTGGCACCGATAGCACCGACGCTTTCGGCAGACAGCACGGTCGTTCGCGTGGCGCTCTCTATGCGCTTGGTCTTTTAAAAATTGGCGCTTTACAATAAATATATGTCACGCGTTTCCACACTCATGGTTCGTTATGCCTTCGCCGTTTTATTTTTGTGGTTTGGCACAGAGCAGCTTTTAAATCCCGATATGTGGGTGGCGTTTCTGCCTGCGTGGACAGGCTACCTCCCCGTGCCTAGCCTTATGCTCATTCAGTTCAATGGTTGGTTTGAAATTGTTTTTGCGCTCCTCTTGGCTCTCGGCGGGTTTACCCGCCTGGTCGCGGCGGCTTTGAGCCTCCATTTGCTCGGTATCGCGGTCACGGCCGGCGGCGCCATTGGCATGCGCGACTTTGCCCTGTCCATTATGGGCGGCGCGCTCGTTTTCTCCCGCCCCGATGCTTGGACGCTGGACGCTTTGTTTGCGAAGAAAAAAACTGGTCAAACGCCAACTTCTCCATAAAATTTATTTTTCAGAAAAAACCGCCAACGGGGCGGCTTTTTGTTAGAAACAGACAGAAGATCAGAGATTGTTATACGTCGTATCGCTCCGGCGCTCTACGGCCAACAAATATACCTCGCCATCTTGCACCCGATATAGTCGGGACAGCACTTCGCTAATCTTCACTCCACCTTTTTTAAGTTTGGTAAAATCAGCCACTTCTTCCCATTGTCCGTCATCGGCAATAGGGGATATCTTAAAGACCGGTCGAGATCGTTTGATCACCGTAAAACTCTGCCCTTTGGCAATGTTAGTAATGTACTGGCCGAGATTTTCACGCAGCTCTTTTACCCCGACAAAGGTTGATAGTTTTGCCATATTTTTATGTTAATCTTTAGATTAACTTTAGTTTAACATTATTAGCGGGGCTTGTCAAGGTCTACGTCCTCATGTCGCGGATGACTGTACTAACCCCCTTGTTATAAAGACTATAGCCGTTATCGTTTCACTGGCAGCGGGGCTATAATGAGTCGGTAGTTTTTTATTGGGTGTTTGTGGTATACTATCGGACTGAACCGTATGCTCGTCAAACCATCCGACATCGTCAAAATCACCCTCGTTCCGTTTCTTATTTTTTTATTGAACGAAGTTCTGTATAGCTTCTGGCCCGGCCTGTCGTTTGACTGGCAGCTGGATATCTATTTGCACATCGTGGGCGGGATGAGTGTGGCCGCGGCGGGTATTGTCGCCCTGCGCGTCGCCGAGCGTGGCGGCTGGGTAAAAATCAATCGCGTCTTCGCGGCTTTCTTTCTGGTGGTCGCTCTTGTCATGGCTGCGGCAGTCACCTGGGAGTTCTATGAATTTCTGCACGACTATTTCTATGGCACGCATTTTCAGCCGAACAATGCCGACACAATGAAAGACCTGTTCATGGGAACGGTGGGCGGCATTCTGTGGTATCTTGGTCATTATATACGAACCAGAAGGGTTCTTTAAGGGTTTTTCTTTTTCTGGCAATTTCGGCAGAGGCCGAAAAATTCCAGCGAGTGCCGGAGCACCTTAAAGTGATTTTTCTGGCGGATAATTTTGGCTTGCCGCTCCAGGTCTTCGGGAAAGCTCACGTCTCCAGTCTTGTGGCAGCTAATGCACACCAGGTGATGATGGTGGTTATCTTCAGTCGCTATTTCATAACGCACCGTGCGGTCGGCAAAACGGATCGGGCGCACCATCTCGTGAAATTGGAGCAGGCTCAATTGCCGGTAGACCGTTGTTTTGTTCACCGGTAATTTTTTTCGCTTCAATTCGGCTATGAATTCGTTGGCTGACAGCGGGTATTTTTGACTGGAGAGAATAGCTAAAATAACGCTACGGACCGCGGTGATGCGTTCACCCTTGTCGCGCAAATCGTTGATGAGTGCGGCGTGAGCGGCGGTAGCGGGCATAGAAGTATTATTCGCGGGCTGACCCGGCGCGTGAGCGCGTGAGGAAGGTTGGCAGTCGTTCCAGCGCCGCCCCGCGGTGCGTTAAAAAGACCAGCGTGAAGATAACGAGCATAATGAGCACGATCGTGCCGCCCGGGGACAGATTTTCGTAGAAAGAAATAACAATACCCAGCAGCACCGAAGCCACTGAAATCGCTTGCGCCCAGAGGATAGTTTGCCAGAAATTTTTTTTCAGTTGGAGCGCCGTCACGACCGGTATCACGATGAGCGCGGAGATAAGCAAGACGCCGATAATGGGAATGGCCAGCGCGACCGTGACCGAGGCGATGATGATGAACAGCGTGTTGATGAAATTGGTCGGGAGGCCGCTTACCCGGGCCGCTTCCTCGTCAAAGGAAATATACACCAGCTCTTTGTAGAAAGCGGGGATGACCGCGAGAATGATCAGAGAAAAAAGAGCGATAATAACGAGATCAGTCTGCTTGACCGTCACAATACTGCCAAAGAGATAACTAAACAGGTCTGCATTGAAGCCATGGGCGAGGCCAATTAGCACAATGGCAACAGCCAAACTGCCGGAGAGGAACAGCGCCAGCGCTGTTTCGCCGTAGACGCGTTTCGTCAGGCGCAGTCGTTCAATGGCAACCGATGCTACAGTGGAAGCGACAATGGCGGTAATGAGCGGGTTAATGCCGGCAATGAGTCCAATCGCTACCCCAGCGAGCGAAACATGCGACAGTGTGTCAGCGATTAGAGCATAGCGGCGCAACACCAAGAAGATGCCGATGAGCGGGGCAATGAGGGCAATCAGCATACCGGCCTCCAGGCCGCGGAGAACAAAACTATAATGAAAAATGTCAAACATAGGGCGTTAGTGGTCGTGGAGAATGAATTTCGTCTCCTTGCCGTAAAGCTGGTTCAGGTAGTCGCCTTTGACAAAAGCCTGCGGCGCGCCATGGTACACCAGAGCCTGGTTGATGCAAGCCAGCTCGGTCGCTTCGTTCGCCACTACGTCAATATCATGGGACACTAATAACAAAGTAAGGCCAAGGGTCTGGTTAAATTTTTTAAGTAACGCATAAAATTGTTCCTGTGCTTTCACGTCTACTCCGGCTGTCGGCTCATCTAGAAAAATAACTTCCGGTTCGCCCGCCAGAGCGCGTGCGATGAAGACGCGTTGCTGCTGCCCGCCAGAGAGGTCGCCGATGAGGCGTTTCCGCTCGGCGGCTAGGTCTACTTGTACGAGGGCGTTCGTAATTTTTTCTCTGTCCATTTGGGTCAGGGGGTGGAGAAGCCCGCGCCGGGCCGCCCGGCCCATGGCCACCACTTCTTCTACCGTCGCCGGGAAAGCCGCATCAAACTGGACCGCCTTTTGCGGGACATAGCCGATGCGCGGCCACGCTTTGAATTTTTCCATTGGTTGGCCGAATAGTTTTACACTGCCCTCCGTCGGTTGGAGAAGCCCCAGCATAATCTTGAGCAAAGTCGTTTTGCCGCCGCCATTGGGGCCGATGATACCTAAATAATCGCCCGCGTGGACGTTCAGATCAATATTTTTCAGGGCCAGTTCATTGGTGTAGCCAAACGACACACCCTGGACTTCAATGATATTTTTGGAGTGGTCAACCGTCATAAAAGCAACTAAGTTGCACCAATAGGATAGTACCATGGTTTCTTGGCAAAAGTCAAGCCTGACGGAGCCTATGGCGTCCCCTTGGGGCCGGTAGGCCGAGCAGGCAGGTCTTGTTTATTTTTAACGATTATGCTATGATAGCGGGGCTAAATTGAGCGATTTTTTGTTTTACTATGTCATTTTTAACCAAGATTTTTGGCGATCCGAACGCGAAAGTTTTGTCGACCACCTATCCTCTTGTTGAAAAAATAAACGGGTTTGAACCTATTCTTACCGCCCTAAGCGATGAGGCCATTAAGGCCAAGACTCCTGAATTCAAAAATCGCTTGGCCGGTGGCGCCACTCTTGACGATATCTTGCCCGAAGCCTTCGCGGTCGTTCGGGAAGTTTCGCGCCGCCTCACCGGCATGCGTCATTTTGATGTTCAGCTTATTGGTGGCATCGCGCTTCATCGCGGGCACATTGCTGAAATGCGTACCGGTGAAGGCAAAACGCTCGTAGCCACTTTGCCAGCGTATCTGAACGCACTCGCAGGCTATGGCGTGCATGTGGTTACAGTCAACGATTATCTGGCCAAGCGTGACGCTGTCTGGATGGGGCAGATCTATAATTTTTTAGGGCTAAGCGTTGGTATTATTCAAAACCTGCTGGTCTCGTATCGCTACAGCGCCAAGCCAAAAGAGTTGGCACAAGATTTGACTGAAGGTAGTGCCGCCGACAAAGAGCGCGATGCTGTGGGAGCGTATAAAGTAGAATACGATTATTTAGAAAAATGCAGCCGCCAGGATGCGTATCGCGCCGACATCGTCTACGGCACCAACAACGAATTTGGCTTTGATTATTTGCGCGACAACATGGTGCAGGATCTGGCCGATATGTCCCAGCGCGGCCTGCACTTTGCCATCGTTGACGAAGTAGATTCCATTCTTATTGATGAAGCGCGCACCCCGCTTATTATTTCCGCTCCGGCCGAAAAAGCCACTGACACCTACTACAAATTTGCGGAACTGGTGCAACAACTGGCAGAAAATGATGATTATAACGTGGATGAAAAAATGCGCTCTTCCACATTGACCGATGCGGGCCTGAAAAGAATTGAACAATGGCTGGGTGTAGATAATATCTATGTGGAGGGCGGCATGGCGACAGTTCACCATGTGGAACAAGCGCTCCGCGCTCGGGCGCTGTTCAAACGTGACCGCGACTATGTGGTGGAAAATGGTGAAGTTATTATTGTTGACGAATTCACCGGCCGTAAAATGCCGGGTCGTCGTTATTCCGAAGGTCTCCACCAGGCCATTGAAGCCAAAGAGGGCGTAGAGATTCAGCGCGAGAGCCAGACCATGGCCACCGTTACTTTTCAAAACTATTTCCGCATGTATAGCAAGCTCTCCGGCATGACCGGCACAGCCGTCACCGAAGCGGAAGAGTTTGGCAAAATCTACAAATTGGAAGTTGTCGTTATTCCCACTAATAAAACCGGCCAGCGCGTGGATCACCCGGACCGGATATACAGAACTGAAGCGGCCAAATACCAGGCCATTGCTCTTGCCGTGAAGGCTCTGCAAGCCAAAGGCCAGCCGGTACTTATCGGCACTATTTCCGTGGAGAAAAACGAACAGCTGGGGCTGTACCTGGAGCGCGAGGGGATCAAACACGAAATTTTAAACGCTAAGAACCACGAACGCGAGGGTGAAATCATCGCCCAAGCCGGCCACCCCGGAGCCGTGACACTCGCGACCAACATGGCCGGCCGCGGCGTGGATATTATTTTGGGCGGCAACCCGCCCGTACCCGAAGAAGCCGCTCGTTCTCGCGAGGCCGGCGGTCTGTTTGTCATCGGCACCGAGCGCCACGAGAGCCGCCGCATTGACAACCAGCTCCGCGGTCGCTCGGCGCGCCAGGGAGACTCCGGAGCGAGCCAGTTCTATCTTTCTACCGAAGACGACCTCATGCGCATTTTTGCCGGCGATCGTATCAAGCGCGTAATGCAAACGCTGCGCATTCCGGATGATATGCCCATTGAGCAAAAAACCATCAGCCGGATTATTGAATCAGCCCAGAAAAAAGTGGAAGGCTTCCATTTTGATACCCGCAAACACCTGCTGGAGTACGACGACGTCATCAACCGTCACCGTGAAGTGATTTATGGCAAGCGCCGGGCGATTTTAGAAAGTTTTGAACGAGAGAAGGTCGGCACTGTAAGTGAAAAACCAACTTTGCGCCAGACCGTTCTTGAAATGGTAGAGACCGAGATTGAACAAATTATTTCCTTCCATACCAACGCCGAAGATCGTTCCGCCTGGAACGTGAAAGAGGTCGCGGAAACAGTTGCTACCATTTTTCCGCTAAGCGAAATCGAGCGGGCTGAAATTAACCGCTTTGGAGAGCGGGGAACGGATAAGTTGGACGCGGTCTCCGAGCGCACGCGCATTGTGGAATATCTGGTCAAACTGGCGGAAGCAAAATATGACGATTTATTGGTCAAAAAGACCCCGGCGCCTCAAATGCTTTTGGAAATTGAAAAACAGATCCTTCTGCGTTCCATTGATACCATCTGGGTAGAGCATTTGGTCGCGATTGACCACCTGCGCACCGGCATCGGGCTCCGCGGTTATGGCCAGCGTGACCCCTTGGTGGAATACAAAAAAGAAACCTACCGGATGTTCAACGAACTGTTAAGCCTGATTCAAAAGGAAGTGGTCTACGCTATCTACAAAATGAGTTTAGGAATCCAATTGGCCCCGAGCGTGATGGAGCAAAATCAGCTGCTCTATCAAGGAGCGCCGAAGTCGACCAACGAAGTTCTAGCGGTCGCGGCGCCAAACGCCGGTGTTGCCGGGCGTACTGTTGGTCGCAATGACCCCTGCCCGTGCGGCAGTGGGAAAAAGTTCAAGAAGTGCCATGGCGCTGCGCCTGAATAGTGAACATCGCGCCATTGCCGCCCCCTCCTCCGATAGGGACGTATGCCAAACTTTCGCATCACCCGCTGAATGCATTTACGGTTACGCTTTAGGGATGCCCTAGAAACGCCAAGTACTTTAGCCAGGACGGTTTTGTTACCGCTATGGTCAAAACGTGATTTTACCATTGTGGTGGTGCATTGAGTATAGACTTTGGGAGCCATTTTATCCACTTGCCAAATCGTGCTAAACGAGCTAGTATTAGACTATATGTTAAGCCAATTTATTGCCAAAAAATTAAATCTAGCCCAATACAAATTGCTGAAAGACGGAACGTATTTCGGCGAGATTTCCGCTCTGAAAGGTGTTTGGGCCAATGCCGACACGCTTGAAGAGTGCCGTGAAGAATTGCGCGAAGTGCTTGAGGCATGGCTAATATTCAAGTTACGCTCCGGAGAGCGTGTGGCCGGTTTAAAAACCGGCATGATCAGCCCGGCGTCTTTTCAACATGCCTAAAAATATTTCGTGGAGAAAATTCGTTCAGCGGTTAAAGATATTAGGATTTGATGGCCCCTATTCCGGCGGCCGTCATTTATTTATGGTGAAAGGCGAACTCAAGTTACACATTCCCAATCCGCACCGCGGCGATATCAGCAAGCATTTGTTGGCAGAAATTTTACGGCAAGCCGGAATCTCCACCGGAGATTGGGAAAAAATTTAAGAGATGTCACGGTGGTTTAAGCCCCGCCCCAGATGTGGAAAAAACAGGCATGTGGATAACTGGATTTTATGGGGCAGGGTCCACTTGCCAAAAAAGAACAAATACAGTAACATTTCCACACTTTTACTCTAGTAGCTCTGTATGTCCTCTAAACCGAAAACCCCCGTTTCCAGCAACACTCCGTCCCAGGTGCGGACCAAGTTTATTGCTGTGGTGGTATTGAGCATCATCAGTCTTGTAGTTGTGGCTCCCGGCTATGTGAATACCGGCCTTGACCGGCTGAACGCCAAAACCAATCTGGGTCTGCCCCACGTGCCCAATAAAAAATTTAGCCTGGGCCTGGATTTGCAGGGCGGCGCTCATCTTATTTATCAAGCCAATACCGCGCAAATTGCCCCTTTGGATCGCACCAGTTCCGTGGAAGGGGTACGCGACGTCATTGAACGTCGGGTTCGCGGCGGCCTCGGCGTGGCCGAGCCGTTGGTGCAAACCACGCGCGTGGGCGAGAGCTACCGTATTATTGTTGAACTGCCCGGTGTCACCGATGTTAACCAAGCGATTAAAATGATCGGCGAAACGCCGGTCTTGGAATTTAAAGAACAAAACAACGAACCGCCGCGCGATTTAACAGCGAGCGAAAAAAAAGAACTTGATACATTTAATGCCGGCCAAGAGAAGAAAGCCAAAGAGGCGGCTACTGCTTTGCGGCAGGGGCAGAAATTTGAAGACATCGTTGCAAAATATTCTGAAGATGATAAAACAAAAGCCAAAGGCGGGGATCTCGGTTTTGTCAGTGTTGAGACTTTCCCTGAACTCTACACCTGGGCCAAAACGCACCAGGTAGGTCAGGTAAGCCCCGCACCGGTCAAGAGTTTTGATGGTTTGAACATTGTGAAAAATATAGCCACCCGTGATGGGGCCAAGCATGTTTCCGCCGCCCATCTGTTGCTGTGCTTCCAAGGCGCTGATCGTTGCGACAAACCACAATATTCCAAAGAGCAGGCCGCCGCCAAGATTGCGGAAATAAAAAAAGAAATGACCGTGCAGAATTTTACCGACCTGGTAAAAAAATATTCCACCGAGCCGGGCGCCGGCACCCGCGGTGGCGACTTGGGGTCGTTCAAGAAAGGTGATATGGTGCCGGAATTTGAAACTGCTGTGTGGGATGCGCCCGTAGGCACGATCATCGGCCCGGTGGAAACAAAATTTGGGTTTCACCTTATCTATAAGAAAAGCGAAGAGAGTCAAAAAGAATATCAGCTCGCTCGCGTATTTTTGAAATTGAAACAAAAAACCGACATTGTGCCGCCCCAAGAACCATGGAAGTCAACGGGTTTATCTGGCAAACAACTCAAGCGCGCCGAGGTAACGGACGATACCCGTACCGGTCAGGTACAGGTGAGCCTGCAGTTTGATGACGAAGGCACCAAACTATTCTCTGAAATCACCACGCGCAATACCGGCAAACCGGTCGCCATATACTTGGACAACCAGCCGATCAGTATTCCGCGGGTGAATGAGCCCATCACGAGCGGTAGCGCGGTCATTAGTGGTGGTTTTGGCTATGCCGACGCGCGCCTCTTGGCTCAGCGGCTGAACTCCGGCGCTCTGCCAGTGCCGGTGGAGCTCTTAAGCCAGCAAAAAGTTGATGCCACCCTTGGCGCCGATTCCCTGGCCAAGAGCTTTAAGGCTGGTATCGCCGGGCTTCTCCTCGTTATGCTTTTCATGGCTCTCTATTATCGTCTACCCGGGCTTCTGTCGGTAATTTCCCTCGGCGTCTATGCCGTGCTGAACTTGGCCTTGTTCAAGACCCTTGGGGTGACGTTGACGCTCTCCGGTATCGCCGGGTTTATCTTGTCCATTGGTATGGCAGTTGACGCGAATGTGCTGGTGTTTGAACGTCTAAAAGAAGAATTACGGCTCGGCAAGAGCCTGCGCACGGCCATGGAAGAGTCATTTCTGCGTGCCTGGCCGTCCATTCGTGATGGCCACGTCACCACGCTTATCAGTTGTGTGGTCTTGGTCTGGTTTGGCACCGGCTTTGTGCAGGGGTTTGCGGTTGTGCTCGGCACGGGTGTGTTGGTGAGCCTCTTTACGGCCATTACGGTTACCCGCACCATTATGCGGTTGGTATTTGCCTGGTTTAAAGAACCTAACCGACTTTTTCTCGGGTATAAAAAACATTCAATTTAGTTTTGTACTTTCGTAGTGTTTCGTATTTCGTAATTATCTTATGAACATTCCTTTTGTCAAATATTCTAAGGTCTGGTTCGGAATAAGTATTCTCACGGTAGTTGTCGCACTCTCCGCCTTGTTTTTCTGGGGGCTAAAGTACGGTATTGATTTTACCGGCGGCTCGCTGGTGGAAGTCTCATTCTCCAAAGAACGCCCGAAGACAGACGCCCTCCTCACTGTGCTTGACAGTCTCGGTCTCAAAGAGCATGTCGTGCAAACGAGCGGAGACGACCGGTTTATTGTCCGCACCAGTTTTCTGACCGAAGATCAACACCAGGCTCTGATCAAACGCTTGCGAGAGACTTTTGAGAAAGATGGTAACACGGTGCACGAGGAAAGTTTGCAGACCATTGGCGCGGCGGTGAGCGAACAGCTCCGCAGTCGCGCGCTGTGGGCAATTGTTTGGGTGAACGTGGCCATTATTCTCTACGTGGCCTACGCTTTTCGCAAAGTTTCTAAGCCGGTCGCCAGCTGGCAGTATGGGCTTTTGGCCATTGTGGCCTTGGCCCACGATATTTTGGTAGTGCTGGGGGCCTTTGCTTTTTTTGGTCGCTTTCTGGGTATAGAGGTGGAAACAGATTTTGTCTTGGCCCTTCTGACAGTGCTCGGCTTTTCCGTCACCGACACCATTGTGGTGTATGATCGTATTCGTGAAAATGTCTTGCATCATAGCGCCGAAAATTTTTCTGACACCGTAAACATCGCTTTGAACCAAACCCTGATGCGTTCCATGAACACGACCCTCACGGTGCTCTTGCCGCTTTTTGCCTTGTTTTTCCTGGGCGGAGAGACTATACACAACTTTGCCTTAGCTCTGCTCATCGGTATGGCGAGCGGAGCGTATTCTTCAATTTTCATCGCGAGCCCGCTTCTCGTATACGTGGAAAAATGGGCTCGCCGCCGTGCCGTTTCTCGCTAAGCACAGATTTGACACCACCGTCCGTTTTCTCTATACTATAGGTATGAAGAAACGAACTTACAAAAAAGATGAACTTGAGCAACCCGTAACGCTCGGCGTTTTGTTGGAATATACAGATAGTTTTTTGATGCCGAAAATGGTAGATATCATGGACGAGCGCTTCGCCAAGGTCAATGAACGCTTTGATAAGATGGACGAGCGATTCAAAGAAACTGACAACAAGATTGCCCGCAATGAATATAATTTGAAAGTGTATATTGATGAAAAATTGGCCAATTATACGTCCGATATTTTTAAACGATTGGAGAAAAAACAAGAAAAGGAAACCGCGTTTAAGAAAAAAGTGGTTGATTTGTTCAAAAAACACCATATTGGTTCGTCCGAAGAGTTGGCGTTTTTGGAAGGACTGGTCAGTGGCAGTTAGTGATTCGGAGAAAGCTAAATATTTTGAACTGTATATGGCCTTGACAAAAGGCCTATTTTGTGCTATACTGCTTTGTTAGTTCTTTAAATCCGCCAGCTGGCGGAATCTTGGCCTTCTTTAGCATAATCACCCCCTCCCCTACAAGGGGAGGGACAGAGGGTGGGG
>JACRFW010000055.1 GCA_016234265.1 Candidatus Magasanikiibacteriota bacterium | reverse complement strand
GCCATGCCGCCAACGAACAACAGATACAAAATTACGTCAGAAATCAAGGTGCTACAAATTATCAACAATTGCACTCGCAACAACTCAAGCTGTTCGCGGTATCGTGATACCCCGTCAGCTTGCTGCGGGGTAGTTCATTACCCAATCGTGTCGACATTACGAAACGGCCTAAACTAGTGGAAAAACGACGACAGTTCGGTCACTGGGAGGGCGACAATGTCGTCTACAACCGACACCGGCGAGCACTCTCGACTACGGTTGAGCGAAAAACCCGCAAAGTGATGATTTTCCGGCCACGGAACCAGACGGCCAAAGCAAAGGCATCGGAAACTATCCGTCGCTACCGTGATTTACCACCGGAAGCCAAACGAACAATGACCTATGACAATGGCTTGGAAGCCGCTGCCCACGAGACCGTTACTGCCGCCATTGGAATGAAATTCTACTTTGCCAAGACCTACTCATCCTGGCAACGAGGCACCAATGAAAACAGAAACGGACTCGTGAGGTTCTACCTGCCGAAAGACACTGACCTTGACCAGGTAACGGCCGCCCAGATCAGACGCGTAGAGGAAAAAATCAATAATCGGCCAATGAAATGTCTCAACTATCAAACCCCGAACGAAGCGTATGCAATTGAAATGAACAAACTTACCACTCACCGCAATCTATGAAATTAATTTATTTTTTTATCCACAGAGTTGCACTTGTAAATTGAATGGGGGAGAGCTTTTTCTTGAGTACATTTTTGTATGTCAGTTCGCACATTGTCAGTTGAAGCCGTTTCCAAGGTTGGGGCCGAGGTAACTATCAAAGGCTGGGTGAACGCTCGCCGCAACATGGGAAAGATTGTATTTTTAGATATTCGCGATCGCGCGGGGACCATTCAAACAGTCGGCGTGCCGAGCCAAATGACGCCCGAATCGGTGGAACGCCTCAAGGAGGTGCGCCTGGAGTGGGTGCTGGAGCTTAAGGGCGCGGTGCAAGAGCGCGGGGCCAAACAGAAAAACCCCAATTCGCCCACGGGCGCCGTGGAGTTGCTTATAAAAGAATTAAAAGTTTTGGCCAAAGCCGAGCCCCTGCCGCTGGATTTGGAAGACGAAAAAATCGGTTTGGGTATCCACCTAGATTATTTGCCGATTACTTTGCGCTCGGAAAAATATCGGGCTTTGTTTAAAATTCAAGCCGAAATTGTTCGCGGTTTCAGAGACTATCTGAACGCCCAAGGTTTTACCGAAATTCAAGCGCCCAAAATTGTAGCGGCCGCGGCCGAGGGCGGGGCCGATGTGTTTGAAGTAAAATATTTAAAAAATAAAGCCACGCTCGCGCAAAGCCCGCAGTTTTACAAGCAGATTATGGTAGGTGTGTTTGAGCGAGTGTTCGCGGTGGGCAATTGTTTCCGTGCGGAACAACACGCCACTACCCGGCATTTGAATGAATTCACCGGTTTAGATCTAGAATTTGGCATGATTGAAGATCATCACGACGTGATGAATTTGGAAACTGAATTGTTGCGTCATATTCTGAATCATTTAGACAAAACCGTATCGTCCGAATTAAAGCTGTGGAGCTATATCCGGCCGGAATTGCCGGAAAAAATTCCTTACTTTAAACTGCGCGAAGTGCAGGAGCTGATAAAAAAAGAAACTGGTGTTGACCACACCAATGAACCCGATTTAGAGCCGGGCGAAGAAAAATGGCTGGGCAATTATGTGCAGGAAAAACATCATTCTGATTTTGTTTTTATTACGCATTATCCCACGGCCAAACGCCCGATGTATACCTACCCCGATGAGGCCGACCCGGAATTTACCAAGAGTTTTGATTTGCTTTTCCGCGGTGTGGAAATCACCTCCGGCGGCCAGCGGTTTAACGACTATAATCAGCTGGTGCAAAGCATGAAAAACAAAGGACTCAATCCGGAAGATTTTAAGTTTTATCTGGAATCATTCCAATACGGCATGCCGCCCGAAGGCGGGCTGGGGTTGGGGTTGGAGCGGCTCACTGCCCGGTTGCTGGGCGTTGACAACGTGAAAGAAGCCACCTTGTTCCCGCGCGATTTGAACCGCATTGATTTGCAGCTGTCTCCGCCGGAATACAAACAATAGCTCTATGGTCTCCGCGGTTACTTTAGAAAAATTTCAGGGGCCACTGGATCTACTTCTCCAGCTCATTGAAGAGGAGAAAATGGCGATTACCGAGGTTAATTTATCCGAGGTCACCGAACAATTTTTTAAATATTTGCAGACATTGGAAGAGACAAACCCCGAAGAGCTAGCCGATTTTTTGATCGTGGCCAGCCGATTGGTCTATCTCAAGTCCAGGCATCTTTTGCCCTATTTGTATCCGCCCGAAGAAGATGAAGGGGCCAGCCTGGCTGATCAATTAAAACTGTACAAACGTTATGCCGACGCGAGCCGCTTCGTGGAGGAGCGGTGGAACGCGAGCGGTCTCTCTTATGGCCGGTTGGAACCGATGCGTCCGCCAACCGGATTTGTCCTGCCGCTGAATGGGGCAGCGAGCGACCTCCACCACGCTTTTATCCTGCTGGTGGCGCGGCTCAAACCAATCGCCGTTCTGCCGAAAGTTTCCATTGATCACGCCGTATCAATTAAAGACAAAATTGCTGCTATTTACGATGTGTTTAAACGGGTTAAAGAAATGTCTTTTAAAGATCTCTTGAGTGGCGCCGCCAATCGCACCGAAGTGATTGTCAGTTTCCTGGCTATTCTGGAGCTGATCAAAGAGCAAAAAGTATCGGTAACACAGTCAGCGGCCTTTGCCGATATGACTCTCAACAAAGTGTAATCTATGTTACTTGCTACCAAACTAGAATCGCTTTTGTTCGTCGCTTCAAAACCACTAACCGTAAAAAAATTGGCTAAACTGCTCGGGGACAGTGAGCCCGGTGTTTTGACAGCGCTGAAAGACCTGGCAGAAAAATATAGTACCGATTCTGGTGTTCGTCTGATTACAACAGGCGAAGAGTGGCAGCTCGCCACGCACCCCGACAATCAGACGCTGGTAGAGAATGTGGTAAAAGCCGAAGTAACCGACGAGCTCACCCGGCCACAGCTGGAAACACTTACCGTTATTTCGTATTGTGGCCCTATTACGAAGCCCGAACTGGAGCAAATCCGCGGGGTGAATTGCAGTTTGATAATCAGAAATTTACTCATCCGGGGGCTGGTAAAGGAAGTAGAAACGGGAGTGAATCTGGTGCCCACCTATGAAGTGACCATGGAGTATCTGCGTCATCTGGGGCTCACGAATATTTCTGAACTCCCAGACTACGCGGCTTTGCACCAGCACGAATACATTACGAAAGCCATGGAAAACAATCAGACACCATAGGGCGCTCTATGTCCGAAAAGATTACAAATTTTTTGTCCTCTTTTGGCCTCATGATTACGGGGGTGCTGATTTTATTTGCCGGAACGGTGTCGGGAACGATCGTGCGTCGGCCGGTTGCGCCGGTGGCACGTTTACCGTCCGTCGAGAGTCGGTCAACGCCCACCGTTGTCGCCACTCATGCTCCCGTTCCTGCCCCCGAGGGCGGTGACATTCCGGTGGTGTTTCCGGTGAGCCGTCCGTCCGTGCCGCTCCTGAAAGAGGCGGTTGAATTTGGCGGTCCGCTCACGGCCGCCGCAGTGGTGGTGGTGGATGATGACACTAATACGGTGCTTTACCAAAAGAATGTTAACGCGGTGCGCCCGCTCGCGAGCATTACCAAGCTTATGAGCGCCTTGGTGCTCTCTGATCTGCCGATGCGTTGGGCTTCAACCACCATGGTCGCGGAGGACGACCTTATTGACGCGAGCAGCCACCAGGTGAGCGCCGGCGAATCATACACGCTTGATAATTTGTGGCAGGTAGCGTTGATCGGTTCTTCCAACAGCGCTATTCACGCTCTGGTCCGAATGAGCGGCCTCTCCCCCGAGCAATTTGTCCGCAAGATGAACGACAAGGCGCGCTCTCTCGGCCTCGCGTCTCTGCGTTTCGTGGAACCCACCGGCCTGGATGATCAAAACGTCGGCACCGCCCTTGATATCGCGCGTCTCCTCAAAGCGGCGCTCAAAGTTGACCGTATTTATCGCACGCTCCAGACGGGGGAGTATTACGCGACTCCGCTTAATAAATCCACCAAACATCGTGTTTGGACTACCAACTGGCTCCTCACCAATTGGGTGCCCAACCGTTTTGATAAAGATTTGTTGGTCGGTAAAACCGGCTATATCGCCACCTCCGGATACAATTTCTCCGTTCGAATCACCGGAGCACGCGATCATGCTATTCGCGTGGTGGTGCTCGGCGCCGCTTCCAACGAAGCCCGCTTTGGCGAAGCCAAATCGTTGGCCGAATGGGCTTTTGGTCATTATGTCTGGCCGGACGATGCCGGTTACGCCTTGGCCGCTCCGTAGTGGCAGCGCGCCTCTCTCTGTGCTATACTATACAGGCGTTTCCGCGCTGGCCGCTGAATGTTTTGTCGGTATGAAGCTAAAAAACATCGCCGAAGTAAAAAATATTAAGGGGAAAAGAGTGCTGGTGCGTCTTGATTGCAACGTGCCGCTACGCGGCGGAAAGATTATTGATGATTTCAAAATTACGCGGAGCTTGCCCACTATACGGTATCTGTTGAAAAAAGGCGGACGGGTCATTATTATGTCGCATCTCGGCCGGCCCCGGGGCGTTGATAAACATTTGAGTCTGCGACCGGTGCAAAGACATCTGGAGAAACTCCTTGGTCAAAAAATTGAGTTCGTTCCGCTCGCGCGGATCAAGCGCCCGGAAACGTTCAATCGGATGAAACCCGGTGATGTGGCTTTGCTGGAAAATATCCGTTTTCTCGCTGGAGAGGAGAAAAATGATGTGTCTCTTGCGAAACAACTGGCGCGGACAGCCGACCTGTTCGTTCTTGATGGTTTCGCGGTGGCGCACCGCCCGGCCGCCTCGGTAGTAGGCGTTACCAAGTATCTGCCGAGTTACGCCGGTCTTCTGCTGGCGTCTGAGATTGCCGCTCTGGCAAAAATAATGGCGAAGCCGCGGCGGCCGCTCGTAATAATTTTGGGTGGCGCCAAGCCGGAAACGAAAATCCCTGTCCTGGAATATTTTTTGTCCAAGGCTGATGCCGTCTTATTAGGCGGAACAGTGGCGGCAGAATATTTTACCGCTCTCTCTCAGGGTCAGTCCGTCTTTGCTCCCGCGCTTGTCAGTAAAGTGAGGCGGGGCTGTCGCGCCGGGAAGATTATCGTGCCGGTAGATGTTGTCGCGGGAGCCGCCGATGGCGCCAGAGCCGGTTTAATGCCGGCGGCTGAGTATCTAAAGAAAATCCAGGGCGGGAAATTCAGGGGAAAAATGTATGACATCGGACCGGCGACCACCCAGATGTTTGCCTCCTATATCAAACGCGCCCGGACGATCATTTGGAACGGAGCCATGGGGAAGTTTGAAGTGCCGGTCTATGGCCACGCGACCAAGGCTATCGCTCACCTCTTCGCCGCCCGGTCCCAAGGCCAGGCATTTGGCGTCTGCGGCGGCGGTGAAACTGTGGCAGTCATCCGATCATTGGGGTTGCTCGGCGATATTGATTTGGTTTCCACCGGCGGGGGGGCGATGCTGGAGTTTTTGAGCGGCAAAAAACTTCCCGGCCTTGCCGTTTTACAGAAAAAATAATTTATTTATCTAACCGAATCGTCGCTCGGCCCTGAGTGGCGGTTCAGAAGGAGATTCTATGCCTATCATTAGTAGAAGAACGGACAGTGAGGCGCTGCCCGCCTCGGTCACGGCCAAACCGGATTGTTGCGGCGGGAAACAGTATTGTCATGATTTCAGCAAAAAAATTCTGGCCGTTTTGCTGGGCATCCTGCTGGTGTATCTGACATTTTACGTCGGCTCTCTCACCAGAAATACTATTAAGAAATATAACTACGTCGGCCTGGCTGACCAAATGGAGCGCACCATCACCGTCATCGGTTTTGGTAAGGTGAATGCCAAAAATGACATCGCCCTGACCACGCTTGGCTATTCCAATACGGACAAAGATGTGGGCAAAGCCCAGACGGACAATACCAAAGTGATGGATACTCTGATGAGTGAGCTGCGCAAAATGGGCATCGGCGACAAAGATTTGCAGACAAGTTATTCCATTGGCCCGGTGTATGACTACACCGACAAAGGCCAGCAGCTGAAAGGTTACCGGGTGGATAGCGGTGTCACCATAAAAATTCGCGACTTAACCAAAATCAGCGCGATTTTATCGCTGGCGGGCAAGTACGGAGCGAACGAAGTCGGAGGCCTAAGCTTCACGGTGGATGATACCGAAGATCTTAAAAATCAGGCGCGCGACAAAGCGTTGGTTGACGCCAAACTCAAGGCGCGCAAACTCGCGCAGTCACTCGGCGTGACGCTCGGCGAAGTGGTTTCCTACAATGATTATGAAGCCCAGCCTTCGTATCCGTCGGTCTACGCCTACAACAAAATGGCGGCGGTGGGTGGCCCGGAAATTTCCGCCCCGGCTGACATTGCCTCGGGTAGCCGCGACGTAGGGATGAATGTGAATGTGACGTATAAAATATATCCGGCCCGTTGGTAATATCTGTAAACAAAAAAAGCCCCCTGACTATGAAAATTAAAACCATTCTCGCCCGGGAGATCCTTGATTCTCGCGGCAATCCCACAGTTGAAGCCAAGGTTGTTTTGGAAAACGGTCTGATGGGAGCGGCCAAGGTGCCCTCCGGCGCCTCCACCGGCACGCATGAGGCGTTGGAACTGCGTGATGGCGGCCAGCGTTATGGCGGCAAAGGCGTGCTCAAAGCCGTGAAAAATATCATGACGGTTATTGCTTCGGGTCTCCGGGGGATGGAAATAGGCAACCAGGTCGCCCTGGATGAAAAGATGATCCGGCTAGATGGTACCAAAAATAAATCCGCGTTTGGCGCCAACGCCATTCTGGCGGTGTCGCTCGCCGCCGCTCGCGCCGGGGCGCTCGCGGCTGGTCTGCCCCTGTATCGTTATATCCGTGAAGCGTATAAAATTCCGGAGAAAGGATACCGGATGCCCGTGCCCACCATGAATATTTTAAATGGCGGTCGCCACGCCGACAACGGGCTCTCCATTCAGGAGTTCATGATCATTCCGCGCCACAAATTGTTACGCGAGCGCGTGCGCCTGGGTTCGCAAATTTTCCATTCCCTCGCCAACCTCCTGAGTCAGAAAGGCCACGCGACTTCCGTTGGCGACGAAGGCGGTTTTGCTCCGGAGCTTTTGAATAACGAACGGGGTCTGCAGATTATTGTGGAAGCCATCAAATTAGCCGGCTGGGAGCCTGGGAAACACGTCTTTTTGGGGCTTGATGTGGCGGCGTCTGAGTTTTATCGTCACGACACCTATTATTTCCTGGGAAAAAGGCAGGGTTGGCGTCCGGCCAAGATGATTGATACGCTGGCGCAGTGGGTGAAAAAATACCCCCTTATTTCCATTGAAGACGCTTTGAGCGAAGATGATTGGGGCAATTGGCAGTTACTCACGAAAGAGTTGGGAAAAAAAGTGACGCTGGTCGGTGACGATTTGTTCGCAACCAATGTTGAGCGTTTAGAGCGGGGCATCGCCGAGCACGTGGCCAACGCCATTCTTATTAAAGTGAATCAAATCGGCTCACTTACTGAAACCATTCGGACGGTTCTCCTGGCCAAGAAACACGGCTACCAGATCAGCGTGTCGCACCGGAGCGGCGAAACATCTGACACCTTTATCGCCGATCTCGCCGTCGCCGTGAATTCTGAATTCATCAAAACCGGTTCGCTCTCCCGTTCCGAGCGGGTGGAAAAATACAACCGGCTGATGGAGATTGAGCTTGAACTCGGGCTGTAATGAATTTTGAGAAAGCGGCGAGCCTAAAATTTCAGTAGAGATTATGATAAAGAAACAAACTACAGTTTTAATCATTCTTGACGGCTGGGGGGTAGAGGACCCAAAGAAACCAGGCAATCCGATAACGCCCAAGACCGCCCCGCATTATTTTGGATGGCTAAAAAAATATCCGCATACGGAGCTCGCGGCCAGCGGCGTCGCGGTCGGTCTTTTTCGGGGTCAGGAGGGCAACAGCGAAGCCGGCCACCTCAATATCGGCGCCGGCCGGGTGGTAAAGCAAGACGCGCTCTATATCTCGGATGCCATTAAAGACGGCACGTTTTTTAAAAATCCCGCTTTCCACCAGGCCATGCACCATGTCAAAAAATACCGCACAGCCGTGCACCTCATGGGGCTTCTTTCCAATCACAACAGCGCCCACTCTTGTCCGGAGCACCTTGAGGCCATCCTTGGCTTGCTTCATGGTGAAGGGATAAGTAAAGTGTATCTGCACCTATTCACGGATGGGCGGGATTCCGGTCAGCACGATGCGCTTCAACATTTGAAAAGACTGAAATCCCATTTTCATGGCACCGAGAAAGTGGCCACCGTCATGGGGCGGCTCTACGGCATGGATCGGAACAAAAACTGGGTGCGCACCGAGCGCGCTTACCGTGCTATCGTTCTCGGTGCCGGCCGGAAAGTGAACGACCCGGAGGAAGCTCTCGCTCAAGCCTACAATTCCGGCGAGAGCGACGAGTTTATTTCGCCATCAGTCATCACTAATACCAAAGGCGAGCCGTTGGCCACCCTCCGCGATAATGATGCCATTATTTTTTTCAATTTGCGCAGCGACCGCGCTCGCCAGCTGACCAAGGTCTTTGTCCAGCCGGATTTTGAGCGCCTGAATCCGGACAGCTTTGCGCGCAAAAAGATACCCGCCAATACCCGTTTCGTGGCGTTGACCGATTTCGGCCCCGACCTGCCTGGCGTCTTAACCGCTTTCCCCAGCCGCGATGTGCCGAACAGCCTGGTCATGACACTCTGTCCGCGCCGTCAGCTTTATTTGGCCGAATCCGAGAAATTCGCCCACATCACCTACTTTTTTAACGGCGGCTACGCCCAGCATTTTTGCGACGAGCAATGGGTGAAAATTCAGTCTGATCGCGTTGATGATTTTGAATTTGACCCGGAGATGAAAGCCAAAGAAGTGGCGGCGTATGCCGTCAAAGCCATTGAGCGGGAGACCTTTGAGTTTATTGCCATCAATTTTGCCAACGCCGATATGGTGGGCCACACCGGCAATCTCGCCGCCGCGGAGAAGGCGATCGCGGCGCTTGACGCATCCCTCGCGAAAATTGTTGCCGCCACGCTCAAAACCGGCGGTCAGTGCGTTATCACGGCCGACCATGGCAATGTTGAGGAAATGATAAACGCAAAAACTGGCGAAGTAGACTCCGAGCACTCTTTGAATCCGGTGCCATTCATTATCATCGCTCCGCCAGCGGCGTATAAAAAGTGGGGGGCTCGCAAGCCTCCGCTCCAGCTCCGTCCCGGCAATCTCGCCGACGTCGCGCCGACAATTTTGAAAATGATGGGAATTCAAAAACCTGCCGAAATGACAGGGAGAGCCTTGTTTTAGGCGTTTGGAAAGTGTTTGTTAATTTGTATGTCGTATCATTACAAACCGGTTGTTTTGACTATTTTTGATGGTTGGGGGGTTGCTCCGGCGAGCCAGGGCAATGCCATTACTGCCGCTAAAATTCCGAATTTTTCCGGGTATTTGAAAAAATATCCGTCCATGACGCTCCACGCTTCCGGCAGCGAAGTCGGTTTACTGTTTGGTGAAATCGGCAACTCGGAAGTGGGCCATCTCAATATCGGCGCCGGCCGTATCTACTATCAGTCCTGCCCGCGCGTTGACCAGGCCATTGCCGATGGTTCTTTTTTTACGAATCGGGCATTGGTCGCGGCGGTAGAACAGGTCAAAACCAATAAATCACAGCTCCATCTCATCGGCATGTTAAGTTCCGGCAACGTCCATGCGAGCACCGCTCATCTCTACGCGCTGCTGGAGTTTTGTAAAAAAAATGGTCTGGTCGAGGAAGTATTTGTTCACGTCATTCTGGACGGCCGCGACTGTCAGTACAACACGGGAGTGCAGTTCGTTACCGAATTGCAGAAAAAAATAGCCAAGTTAAAAGTAGGCGCTATCGCTTCCCTCTCCGGCCGTTTCTATGCCATGGACAGAGACAACCGCTGGCCGCGGGTAGAAAAAGCCTACCGGGCCATGGCCGAAGGTATTGCTGAAAAGACATCCACCGATCCAGTGAAAGTAATTGAAGAATCGTATGCCGGGAAAGTCTACGACGAAGAATTTGTGCCCACCGTCATTGTGGGCAAAAGCGGCCAGCCGATAACAACCGTACAGTCTGGAGACGCCGCGATTTTTTTCAACTTCCGCCCCGACCGCGCGCGCGAGCTCACCAAGGCGTTTGTTCTCCCTGGCTTTGATAAGTTTGAACGCGCCTATATCAAAGACCTGTACTTTGTCACGATGATGGAATATGAAAAAGATTTGCCGGCCGTCATCGCCTACGAGCCTGTAGTAGTGCGCAACTGCCTGGCCGAAGTGGTGAGCAAACAAAAATTAAAACAATTCCACGTCGCCGAAACGGAAAAATACGCTCATGTCACGTTTTTTTTGAATGGCACCGTGGAAGACGCTTTCCCCGGAGAAGACCGGGCGCTCGTGCCTTCGTCCGGGGTGGCCAACTACGCCGAAGCGCCAGCTATGTCCGCGGCGGGGGTGGCCAAGGAAGCCGTGAAAGCGATTGACAGCGGAAAGTATGATTTGGTCGTTATCAATTTTGCCAACGCCGATATGGTGGGCCATACCGGTGATCGGGCGGCCACCATCGCCGGCGTTGAAGCGGCCGACCAAAGTCTGGGTGAAATCGTAAAACACACCCTCGCGAATGATGGTGTGGTAGTTATGACCGCTGATCATGGCAACGCGGAGGAAGTGATCAATTTACAGACGGGAGAAATAGACAAAGAGCACTCCACCAATCCGGTGCCGATGATCATCATCGGCAAAGATTTTGCCGGCCAAGCCGGCCCGGGTGGCGACCCGCCCGAGGGAGATTTAAGTTTATTGCCGCCCGTTGGTGTTTTGGCCGACGTGGCGCCGACCGTCTTGAAGCTGATGGGCGTAGACCTGCCGCCGGAGATGACCGGCACGCCTTTGATTTAACTCGTAGCGAGTTAATTGTCATTCCCCTGAAAAGGGGAATCTATAGCGCTACTCTGCTCAACGCTGGATTCCCGCTTTCGCGGGAATGACACCGAAAGAGATTCTTCGCGGAGTTTATACTGAGCGCAGCGAATGTGTTCAGAATGACACTAAAGTTTTTTTGAGCAGCGACAAGACCATTTCTTCCGCTTCTTTCAGAGTCTTGCCAGTGATTTCAAACGAACATTGCCGTTTATTGCCGTGCGGACTCAACGGCTTCACCATGAGCAGCGCGTCGCTATTTTTTTCTGTGGCCAAAAGGCCGCACACTTGATTTTCTTCTTCGTAGAGAATGAGCGTCACCTTGGCTTCCGGCGCCGTGCTAAAGAGTTCATCAATCATGCCTTTCAGTTCATCGGCAGTGGCGCCCGAGCGGGCGAAGTCTTCGCGAGTGATGGTGGTGGACACCAAACCAACACGCTGGTCATACACCAGGTGGGTGAGCGCCTGGCCCCAGAGTTTGAGCGCGGCAATAGAGCGCGTGCGGTAGAGGTGGCGCACGACTTTTTCGCGGTCAGCCCCACTGCTCACGAGCGCGCTCGCGATCTGCAATGTTACCGGAGTAATGTTCGGATTTTTGAAACTCTTGGTCGCAATGGTCATGCCAGTGAGAAGGGCGGTCGCGACATCAGCGTTCAGGTGCTGTTCGCCAATTTGTTTGATTAGGGTATAAACAATTTCCGAGGTGGAGGTGGCCGTGAGATCAATGAGGTTCACCTGGCCATAACGCTCGTTGCTCGCCTGGTGGTCAATGTTCACGATCGTGGTGCGGTAGAACAAATCGGTGTTATTCAAAAAAATACTGCCGAGCGATTCCAAGTCGGGCATGTTGAGGGTGATGATGAGGTCGTATTTGAATGTGGACTGGGCGGTGCGCAGTTCGTGCTTACTCAAAAGTCCACTTTTTGGGGTGAGGTAGAGCGACAGTGTGCCGTCTTTCACATCGTAGCTAATGGTGTCAATCGGATTTTTGGACACGTCCACTTTAATAATGAATTTTTGCAAATGCCCGAGCTCCGGTTTGATCTCGGAAATTTTGGGCAAAAAAGCCAAAGATTTTGGTACAGTAAAGTCACTGCAGGCGACGTCCACCTGCTTGCCCTGCTTTTGCAGAATTGCCGAGAGAGCGAGCGCACTCCCGATGGCGTCGCCATTATCGCGCGCGTTGAACAAGACCAACACATGTTGGCTCGTGCTCGCGATTTGACTGATTTGTTGGAAATCACTCAATGCCATATAAAACGGCCCCGGCCGTCGTTCATTGCCACTTAGAAGCATGGTCAGCAATAACCGCTTATTCTAGCAAAGAATGTGGATAGTGTCAAATCCACCAGCTGGCGGGTTGACAAAATGCCTAAAGTGTGCCATACTTTATAGTTAGTTTCCGCCAGAGGCGGCCCCCCTTTGGGCTTTAACAATACAATCCCAGCTTTCTTTAACATAATCACCCCTCCCCTACAAGGGGAGGGGTGATGGGGTGGGGTTTTGGCGGACCTTTGGTATGTTCGGCATGGTGCCGGATGTATGCATTGGATGCCAGCGGATGCAGGAGCAAGGAAAATTCGTCCCGTTCCTGGAGCTGGGCGAGAAGTCGGTCGGGGGCACGGTCATGCTCGGCCGCGCCATCATCCTCATTCTCCTCCGAACTTGGGGGAGTTTTATTTTTGAAGTTGTTGATTTTTAGCCACTTCTTTGGTACACTGCGCTTAGTGATTTCTCACTTTATTTTTGTACTATGAACAAGCAATTTCGCGCTTATTTAGAACTTATCGGCTACTGTGTTCTTGGAACGGTAGTTGGTGGTATTTTTGGTGTTTTTTTTGGTTTGGTTGTTTCACTTCTTAGCCCGAATGGTTCGCCTCCGTATCCTGCCCCGATGATTGCTGGCATGGTCATTGGCACGATTTTATCTGGTGTGTGGGCACTGAAGAATAGTAAAGTGTAGGTATGAATGAACTTCCGAAAGCGTACGATCCAAGACAATACGAAGATGATATCTATCGCCGCTGGGAAGAGAGCGGTTTTTTCAATCCCGACAATCTCAAGGGCGAACCCTATACGATCATCATGCCTCCGCCGAACGCCAATGCCCCTTCGCACGTGGGCCATGCTTTGGGCTACACCATTCAAGATATTCTTATTCGCTTCCACCGCATGCGCGGCCGGAAAACCCTCTGGCTCCCGGGCACCGACCACGCCGGTTTTGAGACCCAGGTCGTCTTTGAAAAAAAACTGGAAAAAGAAGGCACCAGCCGCTTCAAAATGACGCGCGAGGAATTCTACCAAGCCTGTTGGGATTATGTTCAAACAAATAAGCACATTTCGGAAACCGCCATCAGGCGTCTGGGTGCGTCGTGCGACTGGAGCCGCAACATTTTTACGCTTGACCCGGAAATCGTCAAGATCGTCTACCAAACATTTAAACAAATGTACGATGACGGCCTCATGTATCGCGCCGGCCGCATTTGCAATTGGTGCCCGAAACACCAAACCGGCCTCTCGGATCTGGAAACCAAATATGAAGAGCGCCATGACCCGTTCTATTTTTTCAAATACGGCCCGTTTGTTATCGGCACCAGCCGCCCGGAAACAAAGTTTGGCGACAAGTATGTGGTCATGCACCCCCAAGACAAACGCTATGCCAAATACAAAGAAGGGCAAAAGATAGAGCTGGAGTGGATCAATGGTCCAATAACCGCCACCATTATAAAAGACGAAGCCGTGGATATGGAGTTTGGCACGGGTGTCATGACCATTACGCCGGCTCACGACCCGGTGGACTTTGAGATTGCCACTCGGCATAAATTGGATATTGAAGAGGTCATTGATAAGCGGGGGAAACTCCTCCCCATCGCCGGCGAGTTTGAAGGGATGAAAATTCTGGATGCTCGGCCAAAGATCGTAGAGAAGCTGGCGGCCAAAGGTTTAGTAGACCGCATTGACGACAAGTACACCCACAATGTTCAGCTCTGTTACAAGTGCGGCAACCTCATTGAGCCGCAAATCGTGCCGCAGTGGTACGTGGCTATGACTAAGCCCTTGCCCGATGGCCGGCCCAGCCTGCGCGACATGGCCGTCGCAGCCGTGGATAAAAAAGAAGTCACAATCGTGACCGAGCGTTTTGAAAAGACCTTTCGCCACTGGATGGCCAATATTCGCGACTGGCCGATTTCCCGCCAGATTTGGTGGGGCATTCCCATTCCGGCGTGGTATTGCCGCGGCACGGATGTTGGCCGCTGTCGTCCAGAATGTAAAAACCCGATCGTGGCGACCGAACCGCCCCAAGAGTGCCCAGTGTGCGGGAGCAAAGATCTGGAGCAAGACCAAGATACTTTTGATACCTGGTTTTCTTCTGGCCAGTGGCCCTATGCCACACTGATGGCGAACGATGCCAAAAATGGCACCAAAACATTTGCCACGCATTACCCCACACAGGTGATGGAAACAGGCTGGGATATTTTGTTTTTCTGGATTGCGCGGATGATGATGTTTTCGTATTACCGCACAGGCAAGCCTCCCTTTGAAAAGGTATTTTTGCACGGCCTGGTGCGCGACAAAGATCGTCAAAAAATGAGCAAGAGCAAAGGCAATGTCATTGACCCGCTCGGAGTGATTGATCAATACGGCACCGATGCCTTGCGTTTTGCCCTCATTTTTTCTACTGCCGCCGGCAACGATATTCCCTTGCCCGAGGAAAAAATAAATGGCATGAAGCATTTTGCGAATAAACTTTGGAACATTGCTCGGTATGTTCTGGCCGCCGCGGTTTTTCCCTCCCCTATAAGGGGAGGGACAGAGGGTGGGGTTTCCGCACCAGAAGCAAAGACCGAAACAGACAAGGCCATTCTCGCCAAACTTACCGATGCCACCAAGGACATCACCAACAACTTAGAAAATTTTCGTTTGCATGAGGCGGCGCAGACTATTTATGATTTTACTTGGCGCGAGTTTGCGGATAAGTATATTGAAGAGAGCAAAAAGCAGCTAGAAGACCCAGCACTGGAAGATTCAACTTGTGATACTTTATACTTTATACTTGTTACTGTCTTAAAGCTCCTGCACCCCTTTATGCCGTTTGTGACCGAAGCCATTTGGGGAGAAATGTATGGAGCGAAACAATTGCTAATGGTGGAAAAATGGCCGAAGGCAAGCAATAGTTAGATAGTTTGCGCCGACTGTCATTCCCGCGAAAGCGGGAATCCATAGACCAACTTAGTTAACAGATAGATTCCCGCTTTCGCGGGAATGACACATTAAACATATGAAAGTTTCAACTGACGCACAAAAAATCAGAGAACTCTTGGAGCGCGGGGTGGAAGAAGTTATTGTCCGCACTGATTTGGAAAAGAAGCTGCAGTCTGGGAAGAAACTTCGCATAAAATTAGGCATCGACCCAACCGGAAGTGACTTGCATATTGGGCACGCGGTGGTGCTCCGCAAGCTACGGCAATTCCAAGAGTGCGGGCATCAGGCAATCCTGTTGATTGGCGACTATACAGCCATGATCGGCGATCCTTCAGGGCGCAATGAAACGCGCCCCCTCTTAACATCCGAACAGGTAAAGGTAAATATGAAGACCTACCTCGAGCAAGCGGGTAGAGTGATTGATTTAACTGCCGTTGAGGTGCGTCATAATAGCGAATGGTATGGGCAATCAAATTTCATGAAGCTTTTTATGGAGTTGACCGGCAAGATCACAGTGGCGCGCATTTTAGACCGGGAGGATTTTAAAAAACGGCTCAAGGCAGATGAAGATATCAGAATGCAGGAAATTTTGTATCCCGTTTTGCAAGGATATGATTCTGTGGCTTTGCGAGCGGATGTGGAGCTTGGTGGTAACGATCAAAAGTTAAATTTGCTGATGGGTCGTCGGGTCCAGAGGGCATACGACCAAACAGAACAGGATGTTATGACCGTCTCATTACTCGTAGGAACCGACGGAGAGAAGAAGATGAGTAAAACATATGGTAATTTTATTGGTCTTCTAGATTCGCCTGAAGACATCTTTGGCAAAACAATGTCGATTCCCGACAGCCTAATTATACAATATTTTGAGTTGGCGACTTCTGCCTCGGCCAGTCAGATTGCTGACTATAAACGCGCGCTTGTTGCTGGCACAAATCCGCGTGATGTGAAAATGAAGCTGGCAGAGATGTTCGTAGCGGAACTTAGCGGGCAAGACAAAGTCACAGCGGCACGCCAACGCTTTGTGGCTATAACACAAGACAAAGCCAAACCCACCGACATCGCCGAAATTAAACCATCGGCCTATGACATCGTGACGGTACTTGTGGAAAGTAAACTCGTGACCAGCTCCTCCGAAGCGCGCCGCGCCATTGAGCAAGGCGGAGTAAAGGTAGATGATACCAAAGTAGATTCCATTGATCTGAAAGTCAAAAAGGGGAGCGTTGTGCAAAAAGGCAAACGGTTCTTCGTGAAAGTGAGATAATTTAAAAAGTGTTCATGCGGCAGATTCGTATTCCCGACAACGAACTCGTCATTGACTTTGCCCGCTCCAGCGGCCCCGGTGGTCAAAACGTCAATAAGACTTCCAGCAAGGCGCAGGTGCGCTGGCGCGTCGGCGACTCCACGGTTTTGTCAGCCGAAGAAAAAGAACGCATCCGTAAAGCGCTCCACGCTCGCCTCACGCAGGACGATGAAATTATCGTGAGCGCGGAAAGCGAACGATCACAGCTGCAAAATAAAACCGCCGCCGTTGCTCGCTTGGGGCAGTTAGTGAATCACGCGCTCATCGTTCCCAAAAAGCGTCGCCCCACGCGCCCCACCTATTATTCGCGCCTGAAGCGGCAAGAAACAAAAAAGCGAACATCGCAGATAAAAAAATTGCGCCGGGTCGTTCTTGAATAGGTAGTTATCCACAAACGCGCACGGCATCTCTCCGCGTGATGTGCTATACTATTGCTCAGGGAAGGGGAAATAATCCGGGCTACTGTCCGGATTATTTTTTAGAAAAGGCTCGTGACATTTTCTTTATCTAGTGGTAAACTCTCTAAAATGGTTAGAGAGTATTTTTATGCAGCAGATAATCATTGATGAAATTAAGAAATTGTTAACTAAAGCCGGGGTAACCGGGGAGGTTGAGTTTTCCACTCCGCCGAAGTCGGAGATGGGCGATGCCGCCTTTCCGTGCTTTACGTTAGCCAAAGAATTGAAAAAGAATCCAGTCGAAGTGGCTAACGATCTCGCTCTGAAATTGGGAAGTATAAACTCAAAAGTAATTGAATCCGTGAAGGCCTTCGGCCCCTATGTGAACTTTTTTGTGCGCTCGACCGCGGTGGTGGAGCAGGTGGTAAGTGAAGTGTTGAAAAAACAAGAACACTACGGAGAGAGCGCCGTTGGAAAAGGACGTTCTGTCATGGTTGAATATCCTTCAAACAACACGCACAAAGAATTTCACATCGGCCATTTTCGGAACGTCTGCATCGGCAACGCGTTAGTGCAGCTCTACCAGCGAAACGGCTACATGGTATATCCGGTAAATTATCTGAACGATTTTGGCGCGCATGTCGCTAAGTGCTTATGGGGGTTGCAAAAATTCCATATGAAAGGAAAAGCCCTGCCTGCCGGCAGGCAGGCGCCGGAGAACAAACAGGCTTGGCTGGGCGAGATCTACGCCGAGGCCAGCCGCTACCTGAAAGATCATCCGGAAGCGGGGAGCGAGGTGGCCGAGACCCAGAAAAAATTGGAAGCGCGCGCCAAAACCATCTGGCCGCTGTTTTTGAAAACTCGGCGCTGGAGCCTGGAGCGGTTTGATGAGTTGTTCAAAGAACTGGGCGTGAAGCACATCGCGGTGTTTTACGAAAAAGATTTAAGAGAGCGCGGGCAGAAAATTGTTGACGAACTGCTGCAGAAAAAAGTCGCCACCGTGGGGGAGGGCGGCGCGATCATTGTGGACCTCACGAGCTACGGCCTGGACATCGCGCTGGTGCGTAAATCCAACGGCATCGGGCTGTACCTCACGAGCGACCTGCCGCTCGCGGAGGAGAAGTTTAAAAAATTTGCCGTGGACGAAAGTATCGTTATTACCGGGCAGGAGCAGAGTTTTTATTTCCGCCAGCTGTACAAAATTTTGGAGCTGATGGGTTTCCAGAAAAAATTAACGCACTTGAGTTATGGCTTGGTAAATTTGCCCGCAGGCAAAATGTCTTCGCGCACCGGCAACGTCATTCTCTACGAAGCGTTGCGCGACGAAGTGCTGGGGAGAATGACCGCCGCCACCGCCGAACGCCACGGTAATTGGCCCAAGTCGCGGGTGGCCAAGGTGGCGCGCGCCCTCACCCAGGCGGCGCTCAAGTTTGATTTTCAGAAACACGAATCAGCCAAGATGATTGCGTTTGACGTGAAAGAAGCGACGTCGTTTGAGGGTTTCAGCGGCCCGTATGTGCTCTATGTGGTGGCGAGAATTAATAGTCTGCTCGGTAAAGCCGTGAGGAAACCGGGCCCGCGCGCCAAAATTAATTATGGTGTACTGGTTCAGCCGGAGGAAAAGCAATTGGCGCTCATTCTGGGCGAGTTTTCTCAGATGATGCGCAAGGCGCTCGGCGATTACAACCCCTCGGTGGTGGCGCGCTATGCTTTTGATGTCGCCCAGGCGTTCAACGATTTTTACAACAAGCAGAGCATCCTCAATGCCGGCGATGGCAAACTCGTTTTGGCTCGCCTCTCCCTCTGCCAGGCCGTGCGCCAAGTGCTCCAAAACACCCTGCATTTACTGACCATTGAAACCGTGGAGGAGATGTAGATTGTTTTTTTCCTCCGCGCCGTGTATACTAATGAGGGAAACTGTTTTTAACAATCTTAGTTTTAATTGTGTAATTACTATGATTTTCCAGAAAGCGTCTTCAAAGAATACCGAAGAATCAACGCTCGCCACTGAGGGCGGCTATAGAGACGAACCGCAGCAGAACGACGAAGTGGAAACTGTGGTGGGTCCCTCGGTCAACGTAGAGGGGGATTTCGCCTCCGAAGGGAATATCATAGTGAAAGGGACCGTGGCCGGGAGCGTGCACACCAGCCGCCACTTGTCGGTGGAGGCGGGCGCGAAAGTGCTCGCGAACGTCCGTTCCGGCAGCGCCACCATCGCCGGCGAAGTGCGCGGCAATATGAAAGTGAAAGAATCCATTGAACTCACCTCAACAGCGCGCGTGCTCGGCGATATTGAAGCCAAGATTTTGGTAGTGGAGGCCGGGGCGCTCGTGAGCGGAAAAATTAATATGCCGGGCCTGGAGACGAGCGAGGGAAAGGTCCGCTCCGCCCGGGTGAGTGCCGCCAAGAAAACTGACGAAACTGTCGTAGCTTAAACGCCGGGGAAAAAAGTTCTGTTATGTATGTGTACTTGTACGACAATTTTGTGCGCGGCAAAAAATACGCTTCGGTTGTCCGGGCCATGGAAATCAGCCTGACCGATTATGGTATTGCCGGTAAAATTTTGCGCCTCAATAACTATAGCGACGTCAAGCCGATTATTGAGGATGAGATAAAACGAGGAGGGAAGACCATCGTGATTGTCGGCAACGACGCCACTCTTGGCCAGGTGCTCTCCCGCGCCGCCACCACCGAAACCACTTTCGGATTTTTGCCGGTTGGCCCGAATAATAGCATTGCCGAAGTGCTCGGTATTCCGGTGGGGGAAGCGGCCTGTGATGTGTTGAGCCGCCGCCGTGTGGAGCGTCTGGACGTCGGGTGGATCAACAATCGTTATTTTATTTCCCAGTTGCATGTTTTACCCGCCCGCCTAGAGGTTATCTATGATGAAAGGTTTACGGTGACCGCGCGTGATAAGATGGAAGTGATCGTTTGCAACCTGCAGCCGTTCTATTGGAAAAAAAATCGGGAAGACAGAGAAGTGCAAGTGGTGCATCCGCAAGACGGCAAGCTGGAAGCATTCTTGCGTCCCTTGACAAAAAAGCGCTGGTGGGGGTATACCTATGAGGATCCCAGCGTATTTCCGTTTGAAGAAATGGAAATTCGCGGGAGTGAGCCGTTTACCGTTGAAGCCGACGGCAAAGTTACAAAAGAAATCAAAGTAAAAATCAAATTGGCCCACAGCAAGGTGGCGATGGTGGTCGGGCGCAATCGAAAGTTTTAGCCCAGGTGGCGAAATTGGTACCGTGCACCACAAGGGTGCACGGCCATGCACCTTATTGGTGCATGGGACGCAAAAATTAATGCCCAGGTGGCGAAATTGGTACCGTGCACCACAAGGGTGCACGGCCATGCACCTGATTGGTGCATG
>JACRFW010000053.1 GCA_016234265.1 Candidatus Magasanikiibacteriota bacterium | reverse complement strand
GCCATGCCGCCAACGAACAACAGATACAAAATTACGTCAGAAATCAAGGTGCTACAAATTATCAACAATTGCACTCGCAACAACTCAAGCTGTTCGCGGTATCGTGATACCCCGTCAGCTTGCTGCGGGGTAGTTCATTATAGTTTTTTCTATGTATCCTGACGAACAGGCACAGGTAAATCACCATCCCATCATCGGCAACGCGGTCACCGATTTCACCTTGGACGTTTTTCATAACGAAAAGCAGATCAAGGTAAAACTATCAGATTTCAAAGGAAAATGGTTGGTGCTTTTCTTCTACCCGGCCGACTTTACCTTTGTTTGCCCGACCGAACTGGAAGATGTAGCCGAGCACTATGACGAACTCAGAAAAATGAATGTGGAAGTGTTGAGCGTGTCTACCGACACCGTGTTCGTACACAAAGCCTGGCATGATAATTCTCCCGCTATCAAAAAAATTATTTTTCCCATGGCGGCTGATCCGACTGGCAACCTGTCTCGCGCCATGGGTGTGTATATTCCGAGCGAAGGCCTGGCACTTCGTGGCACGTTCATTGTTGATCCAGACGGGGTTTTGAAAGCTTTTGAAGTACATGATAACTCTATTGGTCGCAGTGCCGATGAGCTCGTTCGCAAAATTCAGGCGGCGCAATATGTGCGCGAACACGGCGGGGAAGTGTGCCCGGCCAAGTGGAAACCGGGAGCTAAAACACTCAAACCAGGTTTAGATTTGGTAGGGAAAATTTAATTTTTATTATATGTACGCACCAAAAAACTACGAATCACTTCTTGGCACTATCGGATTCAGCGATCAACTGCTGAAAAATCACTTTACCCTCTACCAGGGTTATGTGACCAACTTTAATAAGCTGAATGATATTCTGGTGGCCATGGAAAAAGACGGCAAGTTTGGTACGCCAGAGTACGCCGAACTGAATCGGCGCTTGGGCTGGGAGTTCAATGGTATGCGCCTGCATGAATATTATTTTGGCAACATGTCCAAAACGAGTTCCAAGTTATCAAGTTCCAAGTTATCAAGTGCGATTGAAAAAGAATTTGGCTCCTACGAAACTTGGGAAAAAGATTTTAAATCCATGGGGGCCATGCGCGGTATCGGCTGGGTTGTTCTCTATTGGGACAAAGAAGCTGACCGCATTTTCAATGTCTGGATCAACGAGCACGACACCGGCCATTTTGCCGGCTGCACCCCGCTTCTGGTAATGGATGTGTTTGAACACGCCTTTATGCTGGACTATGGCACCAAACGCGCGGACTATATTGAAGCTTTTTTTAAAGCAATAAATTGGAAGACCACAGAAGACAGATTAAAGTAAAATTAAAAGTATGTCCAAAAAAATACTCTTTAGTTTTCTCGCCAGCGCCCTATTTTTAAGTGGGTGCGCGGCCCCGGCCAAGATTCAGAAAATAATCAATGCCGCCACGGAGTCAGAGGTGGCCCGAGGGCCTTCGGAGAGCGCGGTCGCGCCGGCAACATCTGATAAACCCGCCACACCAGAGACGAATACCGCCACGGATACTCTGGCCGTAACCTGGCAGAAACCAGAAAAGATCCCCAGTTTGCGCTTATTTATTGACAAAGCACCGGCAGACAATGGCCAGAAAGGTGTGTATGCAGGACACGATGAAGCTTCCGGCGTTACCTATTATACTGTCGGGAAGACAACATATAACAACGTCCCTGCTACTGTGGTAGCCGCCGTCGCTGCCCCCATTGATATGGGGTCAGTTGACTATATTTTCTTTTTAAAGACCGCCGGCTCGCTGTTTTTGTTGTCTCAACATACCTATGAGCAAAATTTTTCTCAACTTGACAAAGCAACACAGCTTAATCTGCCTGCGTTGGGTCTAAACACAGGAAAGTTTATACTTGACACCGCTACACGGTTAAAAGGCTTAGATTTTACCAAAATACTACAGAAAGACACGCCTCGCCAGACACTTATATATAGAGGCGCAGTATGGTTTGATCAACAATTTCCTCTGCAAAAAGTGTTTGAAATTCAAGGGCAAGATGTCTTCACCAATACTTCCACTAATGCTTTTTATCTGAAGAGTCTCACCCCTCTCCAGCCTCTGTATGTTGTAGAACTGGATTTCTTTGATAAAGATAATCTTGTGCCACAAATTACCTGGGCTAACGGAGAGAAAAACACCGGTGAGTACTCGTATGTCAGTCGCGGCGGTTGTGGCAGCAGCGATTATTTGCAAGTGGTTGATTCAAAAGATATTAATGTTAGCACCGATCTGGTGGTCGTCGGAAAAAATAACCAAGGTGATCCGATCTATGAATTAAAAGACGCCAATCATCAGTGGTTAAAAAATGTATATAACGATTTTCCGGTTGAACCAAGGTTAACGTACGAACAATTTTTAGCAGCCCGGCCATTACTCTATTGGGTTGACCCGTTTGGCCGTCTGGTTGAATTGCAAAATAATAAATTTCAACCTCAAGCCGAGTGCGGCAAACCGGTCATCTATCTCTACCCCAAGAAAACCATGAACGTATCGGTTAACGTGAAGCCGCAAGGCGGGCTCACCTACTCGGAACCGAAACTCAACGACGGTTGGGAAGTAGAGGCACAGCCAAACGGCGACCTCACCGAAACCAAGACCGGCCGTTACTACCCGTATCTCTTCTGGGAAGGCCGCGGCGATATTTATGAACAGCCCAAACTTGGTTGGGTCGTGAAGCGCGCCAGCGTGAAGCAATTTTTGGTAACCAAATTGACGCAACTCGGGCTGAAACGGCCAGAGAGCAACGACTTTTTGGACTTCTGGCTACCAAAGATGCAGGAAAAACCCTATTATTTCATTACATTCCTTGGCAACGCGATGATGGATAAACTTGCGCCGCTCACCGTCATCCCCGCGCCGGACACCGTCATTCGTATTCTCATGGACTTCACGCCGCTTGACGCGCCCATCGCTACCAAGGGCTTCACCATCCGCACGCCAAAACGCACCGGCTTCACTGTAGTAGAGTGGGGCGGTGTCGTTCGCTAGCATGCTGCGAAAAATCTTCTTTATAATCGGGAGCGCTGTCATCGCCATCGCAGGCATCATTTTTGTTTATTTAAAAATTTCCTCTTCTGTCGCTGGCTCTATTGTGGAAAAAGCTCCGGCAAAGTCCGAGAGCCCGTACCGCCGCTCCACTTCGCTTGATCATGATTGGTTTGAGGGGTTTTTTAAGGCCGCCGGAAAGAAGGCTCAAATTAGTGAACCAGTTGTGTCGGCGGTTGTGCCGCACCATCTGGCCGCCGCGGTGCCGCTCGCCGGGTTTTTTGAATCAATAAAAGGCCAAAAACCACCTGTCGTCGTCCTTCTAGGGCCCAACCATCTGCAAGTCGGTCATGACCGTATTGTCACGAGCGAATATGAATGGAAAACACCCTATGGTACCATATCTCCGAACCGGGCAGTTATTCAAACACTGGTTGATAGCGGTCTAGCTGTTGTAAGTGAGGATGTAATCGCTCCGGAATGGAGTATAGGGGCCGTGGTACCGTTTATACGGCGCGTATGGCCCAAAAGTGAAATTGTACCGCTTATAGTCAAAGACCGCACCCCGACCTCTACCTTGGCAAATTTGGCTTCCGCACTCGTCCAAATCCTCCCGCCGGGTAGCACCGTGCTGGTGAGCGTTGATTTTTCACACTACCTGCCATATTTTGTGGCCGATTTTCACGACGTTCTCTCGGAAAATATTTTGGCCACGGGTGACATGAGCCGTCTCAGCAAAGCCGAGATAGATAGCGTGCCGAGCCTGTATTTTCTCTCCGCCTACAACCATCTGCGCGGAGCCGAAACGTGGCACGAAGTGTCGCACACCAACAGCGCCACGCTGGCTGGTCATCCGGAGTGGGGAGAGACCACGAGCCATCTCATTGGCTATTACACCGTTGGCAATTCAGCGCCAGAAAAAAATATCACCATGCAATTTTTTGGCGACATCATGCTTGACCGCAATGTTGCGCAAGCGATGGGAAGCAGTGGGCTCGATTATCTTTTAGAAAAAATTCGTGGGCAAGAAAACCGGTTTTTTGTCGGTGCTGATCTGTTCATGGCGAACCTGGAAGGACCATTCGCGCCGAGCCGTATTCAGACGAGCAAAACTATTGCTTTCCGCTTTGACCCCAAGTGGGCCAAACAGTTAAAGCAATATCATTTTGATGCGGTCACGCTCGCCAACAACCACTCACTGGACATGGGTCGGCAAAACGACGCCTTTACCCGCATCACCCTGGAGAAAAACAATATCCGCTATTGCGGGCAAGAGTTTAGCGAAGGGCCGGAACTAAATATGGTGCTGGGTGAAGACGTGGGCCTGCCCGAGCCAGTCGCTTTTGTCTGTTTTGAAACCATAGACCATGAAATTGACAAGGAAAAAGTGGCCGCCGCTATTTTGGAAGGTAGACAAAAGGCCCGCTACGTGATAGTACAAGTACATGGGGGCACCGAGTATCGCCGCACTTCTACAGAGGCCCAGCAAGAGCTGTATCATTGGCTCATTGACCAGGGGGCCACGGCCGTCATCGGCCACCATCCGCATGTGGTGGAAGAAATTGAAATTTATAAAGACAAACCAATCGTCTATTCCCTCGGCAATTTCATTTTTGATCAATATTTTTCCAAAGAGACGCAGGAGGGTTTGAGTGTAGGCGTGGTGTTGGGCGAGGGCAAGGTAAAAGAGCTCCGCTTATTCCCGATGTTCGGCATAAAATCACAAGTAGAGCTGATGACTGGCGAACGACGTGCTGATTTTATGAAATGGATGAGTGAGAATAGCCGGCTGGATGGTAAAGTAATAATTGACGGAGTAGTTAAGTTTTAATTGTCATTCTGACCCCGCCGATGGCGGGGGAAGAATCTTCCGCTTATGCCCGTTTACCAATTGGCATAAAAGGAAGATCCTTCGGCTGAAGCCTCAGGATGACAGCAGTATATGTCCGGGCATTCTAAGTGGCATAACATACAAGCCAGGAAAGGCAAACAGGACGCTCGGCGCAGCGGTCAGTTTACTAAATTCGCAAAACTTATTACGATCGCCGCCCAAAAGGGTGGCGACCCAGAGATGAATTTTTCGCTCCGCCTCGCTATTGAAAAGGCCAAGGCGGTGAGCATGCCGAAAAACAATATTGACCGCGCCATCAAACATGGCACTGGTGAAGATGGAGCCGGGGCGAGCATGGAGGAAGCGCTCTATGAGGCCTTTGGGCCCGGAGGCGTGGCTATTCTCATCAAAGCGGTCACCGACAACAAAAATCGCACTATCCCCGACCTCAAACACATTCTCTCCGAGCACAGCGGCTCATTTGGGAACGCGGGCAGTGTGCAGTGGATGTTTCACCAGTGGGGGATGATCATGGTTGAAAAAGACAAAATGGCCAAAGCCACGCTTGATCCGCAAGAAATGGAGCTGAAACTCATTGATGCCGGGGTGGAAGATATGCAAGACACCAACAACGGGGAAATTGAAATTAAAACCAAGACGGAAAACTTCAAAAAAGTGCTGGATGTGCTGCAGGAAGCCGGAGTGGAGGTGAAAGAATCCGGCATTCAGTGGATTGCCAAAGATACGATTCCCATTTCCAAAGAAATTGAAGATAAACTGGGCGAGCTTTTCGCCGCCCTGGAAGACAACGACGATGTTGAAGATTATTTCACCAACGCCGCCTAAAAATCTTGAGCGAATCTTAGGCATTGATCCCGGTTTCGGCCGTTTGGGTTTTGGTGTCGTTGAACAGGGCGGGGTAAATGATTGGAAAGCCATTGCTTATGGCTGCATTGAGACCTCTCCCAAGAAGAAGTTTGTGGAGCGCCTAAAAGAAATTCGCGACGAGATTGAGAAAATTATTAAAAAGTATCGGCCGACCCGCCTGGCCGTGGAACAGCTTTTTTTCTTCAATAATGCCAAAACCGCGATGGACGTGGGGCAGGCCCGCGGAGTAGTGTTGCTCGTTGGCATTCAGCATAATTTGCCGATTGACGAGCTTACCCCGCTTCAGGTAAAGCAGGCGCTCACCGGCTATGGCCGCGCCGAAAAACAGCAAATGCAAAAGGTGGTGGCGATGGTGCTCGGACTCAAAGAAAAAATAAAGTCGGATGACGCCGCCGACGCGCTGGCTGTCGCCATCACTGCCGGGCAATCACTTTGGTTAACTTCCCTCTCCCCCGGGGAGAGGGGCAGGGGGTGAGGGCAAGTCTCGTACCCTGTGAATTTTCCCTCACCCTTTATCCCTCTCCCAAAGGGCGAGGGAGATATGTTATGAATACATTTGTCCTCCTCCTCCCCAATATCCGGAGCGGCCACAATGTCGGAGCGATTTTTCGCACCGCCGACGGCGCGGGCGTGGATAAAATTTATCTCACTGGCTACAGCCCCTGCCCGCCCCATCCGCAAGTGGACAAAGTATCGCTGGGGGCCGAGAAAACCGTGCCTTGGGAATATTACAAACAGCCCGGTCGCCTGATTAAAAAATTAAAAGCTGACGGCTACCGCATTATTGGCTTGGAACAAACCAAGAATAGTGTTAGTATATACTCATGGCAACCGCGTTTTCCGCTCGCGCTCATTGTGGGCAATGAAAAAATTGGTATCACACCAAGTGTTTTAAAGCTTTGTGACGAGGTAGTTCACCTGCCGATGCGTGGAATGAAAAAAAGCCTCAATGTAAGCATCGCGGCCGGGGTCGCTATCTACCATATTGCTGAAAAAATAAAGTAAGTATGCAGTCCACTATCAATCTCTTCCGTCATTTTTACGAAAAGCTGCCACCCCTGTTTCCTGTTACTATAAAAGAAAAAATCGCTCATGCCCTGGAGCATGTGGAGGGCGACCCGACCGTGACACTTGAAGAGATAGAAAAGACCATGATTACGTTCGGCTATGAAGCCTGGCCATGGAACCAAGCGTATCAGGAATTTTTTACGGTCGCTGAAGCCACCGTGGGAGAAAATTTCCTCGTGCCTAAATTAACCCCGGAATTGCGCCGCCGCTACGAAGAGTTTGCCCACTACGGCGGTACCCTGCGTGAGCTACACTCGGGTCGGCCAGCCGATTTTTTTTCGGGCGAAGAACGTACTGATTTGTGTGTCGCTCTTATTGAAACACAAACGGAACTCCGCGACTACGTCAATCGTGAAGTCGCGAGCGTGCATAAAGACAAGTATCTAAAAAGAGTGGCCGAATTTGCTGCCGTGCTGGAAGAGATAACTGAAAATTTAGAGCAAATGAACGATTTGGCCGAAGCCGAGCAAGATCACCCGGCCCTTGCTGATCAAATTCGCGCTCGGGTCCGCGCCTTTGAATATGGTCTGTGTTTTTTGGGGCCGGAAATCGGCTCCGAAGCAGTGTGTCAGTCAGTAGGGTTTTTTGCGGGGCGCAAACATGAACTCAATCGCTTGCGGGGGATTCACCAGACGCAGCAAGTAGATTTTTACGGGCTGTAAACGTGTTAAAATAAAATTGTCATCCTGAACGAATGTGAAGGATCTTCAGATTTCCGTCGCCAGTCGTGTACAGCAATGGTATAAGCGGAAGATTCTTCGTTCCACTCAGAATGACAGCTTGCCTACAGTAAGTATTTTTTGGTTTAATGGACATTTCAAGTTGTTTTTTCACCTTGTAACAGGTCAGACATCATCGCCATTTGTTTGTTGGTTGCAAGTCCACGATGTACGTGGACTTTTTGTTTTACTTGGGAAAAGGTTCCGTCAATCGAGTTGGTC
>JACRFW010000054.1 GCA_016234265.1 Candidatus Magasanikiibacteriota bacterium | reverse complement strand
GTAAGAAGGAGAAGCCCCAGACGATCACCTTATTTAACTACAAAAACAAAAAGGCCTGAGTGTTGGTTCTCATGCCGTCGAACAGGAAACCCCGGGTGTAGTCCGCGACGAAGCGGACGGAACCCGGGGAGGAGGTCATTACGGTATACACTATTGGTCACTTTTTGTGCTATACTAAAGGTATTGTTTTTAACTATAGTTTTATGAGGAGTAAATTTTTTGTTATCGGCACTGCTGTGGTCGCGCTGGCGCTCGTGGCGAGCGTTGCTTTGGTGAATTTAGACCAGGACATCGCCGGTGATTCTGCCGGCGGGCGCGTGCTGGGCGTCACCACCATCCAAGGCGTTTTAAAATCAAAACAAGCCGCCGCGAACGGCACGGTGTCTTTAGTGGTCGTTGTTTCTGGGCGGACAAAGTCTGCTGTCACGGTGAATACCACGCTGTCCACGAGATTTTTGGATAAGAATGGAGTCGCCATCGCGCTGTCGGCGCTCGCTGCCGGGCATTCGCTGGAAATAACCGGAGCGAAGCAGCGTGTTGGTTTTGTGGCCACGCTCGTGAAAGACCTGTCCTACGCCGTGAATAAAAATAAAATTGAGGTTTCAAAAAATACCGCTGTCAGCGACGGCACGGTGGCCAACCCGACGGGCATGCTGCGCGCCACCCTGGTAAAAGTCGCTTCTTTTATAATCACCGCGCCGGTAAGCGACGATGCGCTCGTAGATAGCGTTGTGCTCCGTGATGCCTCTGGGGCCTGCACCGCCCGGTATGTGGATAATATTGTTCTTCGGGGCTATGCCAATCAGCAATCCAGCACCGTGATTCCCTCTGCCGCCTGCCCGGCCTATGCCTTTAGCTTTAGGCCCGGAGCGCTGATTCGGGCCAACACGCGGTATGTGGTAGATGTGTTGGCCGATCTTACTGCCGTTACGCCCAGTCCAATGCCGCTTTTCACCGTTGAACAGGTTAACGCGGTCAGCGACGTGACCGGCAACGATATGAGCCTGAGCAATCTCCATTTGCCGCTTCAGGCCGATTATATCGCTGGCGGCGGCACTCTTGCCGCGCAGACTGCAGCGGACAGCCCGCCGGCCACCAACTATATCATGGGCGCGACCGATCAAGTGGTTGCCCGATTTAAATTGAGCGCCGGACCAAACGAAGCAGTCCATGTAAAACAACTGACGGTTAGCTTTCTCGTCGCCGGAAATGGCGCCGGTAGCGCTGTCCGAAACGTCCGTGTGGTGGATGATCTCACGGAGGCGCAGATCGGTTCGGCCGTGCCGGCCTTAAGTGACACTGTTGCCGGCGCATCCACCACGCTGCCAAATTATAAGCATGCCACATTTTATTCCGATACCTTGAGCATTCCGGCGGGAACCTCAAAAACGATTGCTCTCAAAGTTGATTTTACTTCATATATGGAAGGCGGCTTTACCACCACCGGCCAGACCGTTACTCCCGCCATTCTCTCCGCCATCGGTTCAGCGAATCCTATTGTCGCCGCCGGCGCGGCTTCGGGCGATACTGTCGCTCCGGCAGTAGTGAGTATGGGCGCTCCGGCTGGCAGCCCGCCCGGCTCCTACGGCGCCGCCCTGACTCTCTACCGGCAAAAATTGACTGTCGCCTGGATACCGGATTCGCCCACCGGCGCCTCGGCGCCCAGTGCCAGCCAGGTGGTTGGGAAAATTATGATTACCAACCTGGCCAATGCCGGGCTCTATATGGCCCAGATAAAATATATGAATCCGGAATTGATTTCCACATTCTCTATGGCCTCTGGTACCCGCTATCTCACCGTATATAAAGATAACCTGACTACCACCCCTCTGGGGCAAGTGGTCTGGAGCGCCGCCCCGGGAAAGGCGCAACTGGCGAGTTTTACCGATAGCGCAATGACTGATGTTGATATTTCCGCCGGCGCGTCAAAGACGTTTTTTATAACCCTTGATACCACCGATGCGACCGCCAACGGCTTGCTCTCCATCCGTTTACCGCCGGCGGGCATACATTGGACTGACGGCGTGACGAGCGATATTACTGCCATGGGTGGTGACTTGCCCTTGGTCTACCGGACGATGAACTATTAGACATTTTCGTCCAGCGCCTTGTTCACTTCTTTGTCCGCTTCCTTGTTCAGGTGGCGGAGTACATGGCGGTAGGTGACCTTTTTGAACTGCTGGGCTTTATTGTAGACCTGGACAAACAATTTCTGTAGCGTCGGTTCTTTCACTTTGTACTCGCCGCGCATCTGTTTGACCACCAGTTCGCTATCCAAAACACAATCTACTTCGGTCGCGCCCAGTTCTTTGGCTTTTTTCAGAGCTTCAAGAAGCGCGGTGTATTCGGCAAAGTTATTCGTCTGGTTGCCGAGGTAGAGTCCGAATGAGGCGAGCACCTCGCCGTCCTCGTTTTTTACCACGATACCCGCGGCGGCCGGCCCGGGGTTGCCGCGCGCGCCGCCATCGGTATAGGTGATGAGTTTCATAGTCTTAGTATGTTAGTGACCACAAACCGTTTTGATCGCCAAAATAGAGCACCCGATTAGTCGTGTCGGCTGAGAGCGCGGCCACTCCATGCTTCACCATGTCATGCTGGACCAGATAGTACGGAAAGATGAACGACACTGTTTTATCGGAATAAATGGCTAAGGTGTTATATTGATCAAGCGGCGCGACCCCGCGGAGCGATTCGCCGGAGCGGGTCAGCAGATACGGTTCGTCACCGTCGCTGTAGGTCCAGAGCTCGGAGGGCGACGAGAGCAGCCACCAATGGTTATAGGGGGAAAGCAACAGAGCGGTGGCTGAAACGGTAAACTGTTTATCCGGTCGGACAATGAACATTTTTGCGGCGGCCTTGTTGCCCAAGAGGACAGTGTCATTTTCTGCCGAGAGCAGACGCCACTGTGCCGGGTCGGCCATAGTGGGCGACTCCGCCGGCAGGGGGACGGTGGCAAAAGTTTTACTGAACCCGATGGTGTCTTTGGTGATGGTGAGCGAAGCCGTGGTGGTGGCCGCGGATAATGTCCAGAGGCCCCCTTGCTCAACGCGCCAGCCCAGATAGGAATTTTTAGTGATGGTGCGTTTTTGACCGGTAATCGGAAAAAACGAAGCAATCGTTCCCGGGGTGCTATAGTAAAGCTCCGCTTCAACGGAATCTCTCCATTCAAACGCCGCAATCGGACCGCCGGCAACCGGTGTTAAATCGCGGGTCTTGGTCAGGTTATCGGCGGTCACCACCATCAGCCGTGTAAAAGGAGCCTGTTGCGGCGCCGCGATGACAGCCGTGTTATTTTTTCTTGCCCATACTATTTGTGGCGGCTCCGGGCCGGGGAAGTCGGCGACGATGGTGTTTTGGCCGGTCGCTGTGTCTCGGAGAAAAATCGGCGTATGGGTATCCTGATTCAGGCTATAGAGCAGGTATTGACCGTCGTGCGAAACACCAAGAGCGCTCACTTTTCCGCGCACTATTTCCCGGGGTTGACTTTTTTTAAGGAGGACCACTTCCTTTATATATGTAGTTTGTTTATTTTTAATGTCAATTTCTTTTTGCCAGTCATAGTAACCCGGCGCGCTGATTTTTAGATTATATTTATGGGGGATGATATCTTTCAACCGGATCGGCAGCACATCGGGCAGAGCCAAATTATCCAGCGATACGCGGGCGGTTGCCGGCTCCACGTCCACGCTTAAACTGCCGGTTTCTCGCCACAGCCCGTTTTTAAAGTCGTAGCGGTAGCCGGTGGTGTACAAAACCACGAGCGGCGCGGCGATAAAAAATGTCGCAATAAAAAGAAACAAAACAGCGCGGCGCAACGGGCGAATGAACGTGGCTCCCGGGTATTCCATATTGTCAAAACGCTGATAGTAAAGTATACTTAATCATAACTGAAAATCAGCCCTTCGTCAAAGCTTATATCGGAAAGCTTTTTTATGTCTTACGTCGTAATAAATGGTGGCCGGAAACTCCACGGCGCCATTCAAAACCAGTCCGCCAAGAACTCCGCCGTGGCCATTTTGTGCGCCGCCGCGGCCGTGCGTGGGCGGGTAGTGCTGACAGCGGTTCCGCAGATTGAGGAAGTCTATCGTATCATTGAGCTGTTGAAAAGCATCGGCGTACAAGTTGATGACAGCAAACCCGGGACAGTCGTTCTGGATTCCTCCGCCCCTTTGCGGCTTGCGGCTATTGATCGCCCTGCTTCCGAAAAGACCCGCGCATCGCTCTTGCTGTTTGGCGCTTTGGCGGCCCGGGAGAAAGGGTACAAAATCTACAAATCCGGCGGCTGTAAATTGGGCCATCGCACCGTCCGGCCGCATCTCTATGCTTTGGAAAATTTTGGCGTGGCCATTCTCTCTCGTGACCGTTATTACGAGGTGGTAAATCATCCGTTGCGCGCCGCTGCCATTGTTATGTACGAATCTGGCGACACGGCCACAGCCAATGCCGTCTTGGCGGCCGTGCTCGCGCCGGGCGCTTCCACCATCAAAATGGCCTCAGCCAATTATCAGGTGCAAGATTTGTGCTATTTCCTCAATCAGGCCGGTGCCAAAATTTCCGGCATCGGTACCACTACCCTCACCATTGTGGGCGTAAAAAAACTGCAGGCGGTGAAAGAGTATAGCATCATGCCCGATCCGATTGTGGCTATGACTTATATCGCGGCCGGCCTCGTCACCCGCTCCACCGTCACCATCAAGAATTGTCCGCTGGAGTTTCTGGAACTTGAGCTCTATAAACTGCAGAAAATGGGCGCGCGCTTGACGATAAAAAACAAGCGTCATTCGGAAAACGGCAAATTTGCGGTGGTGGATGTATTTATTCAGCCGAGCACTCTGGTGGCGCTGCCGGACAAAATTGAAGGCCGGCCCTTCCCGGGTTTGAATATGGATAACCTGCCCCTCTTCGTGCCCATTCTCGCTCTCGCCAAGGGGCGGACGCTCGTTCATGATTGGGCGTTTGAAAATCGGGCGGTGTATCATTTGGAATTACAGAAACTCGGCGTGAAAGTCACCCTGCTTGACCCGCACCGGGTCTGGATAGAAGGACCAACCAAGTTGGTCGCTAACGAAGTCGTCTGCCCGCCGGCGCTCCGGCCGGCCGTGAACATCCTCATCGCGATGCTGGGGGCCAAAGGCCGGTCGGTCTTGCGCAACACCTATGAGATAGACCGCGGTTACGAGAATCTCTATGAGACATTAAACCAAGCCGGCGCCGATATTACTGTAGTGAGAGAATAATTTATGAAATAATCAAAGTCTATGGCCAATTTTCCGTTTGCCAACCCGCCTTCGCCGACCAAACAACGCGCCCATCGCTATGTCAGCACCTACCTCGCGGTTATTTTATTTATTTTAACTTTTGGTTCCGGCATATTCATTGGCCGGGCCATGATTTTAAAGAAACAACTGTCCTCAAGCGATAGCCGGGTAGCAGTCTCTGACGTCATCAATATTGATCGGGGCGTCAATCATTCCAAAGACGTTGACTTCGTTCAATTTTGGACGGTGTGGGACAAAGTGCGGGAAAAGTATGTCAAACAACCGGTGAAAGACAGCGAGCTGTTCTATGGCGCTCTGCAGGGTCTGGTGTATGGCCTCGGCGACCCCTACTCGGTATTTTTCCCGCCGGCCCCCGCGGCCGAGTTCACCAAAAGCCTGGCCGGGGAGTTTGGCGGCATTGGCGCGGAAATTGGAAATAAAAATAATCAGTTGATGGTGATCGCTCCACTGCCGGACACCCCAGCCGAGCGCGCCGGCCTTCGCCCGGCGGACCGGATTCTGGCGATTGATCGGAAATCAACGCTCGGCATGGACGTATCTACGGCGGTTGAGCATATCCGCGGTTCCACTACCACCACCGTCGTTCTCACCATCATGCGCGCTGGCTGGGACAAACCGCGCGACCTTACCATTCATCGCGCCACTATCAATGTGCCATCGGTGCTCTTTTCCATGCGCCCGGGCGGGGTGGCCTATCTGCGCATTATGCAGTTTAACGATCAGACCACGCCCAATCTTTCGCGCTACATTGGCATGCTCAAAGACCGGAAAGCCGCGGCTATTATTTTGGACTTGCGCAATAACCCGGGCGGCTATCTGGACGCCGCGGTCGCCATGGCGAGCGAGTGGATTACGGACGGCGTTATCGTCAGCGAAAAGTTCAGCGGCGGCCGGGAAAATGTCCATGAAACCGAAGGTCTGCATCGCTTGGCCGGCCTGAAGACGGTGGTCTTGGTTAACGGCGGCTCGGCCTCGGCCTCGGAAATCGTGGCCGGCGCTCTGCAGGATCAGAAAGCCGCTACCGTGGTCGGCGAAAAAACTTTCGGCAAAGGGTCGGTGCAGGAGTTTGAAAATTTGCCCGATGGCTCCGCGCTTAAAATTACCGTGGCCGAGTGGTATACCCCGAATGGCAATAATATCAATGAGAAGGGGATAACCCCAGACACTGTTGTGAAAGAAGACTTTGACCAGGAACAAGTCGGGCAGGACGTGATGATTGACAAAGCCTACGAGATTTTGGGAATAAAGAAGTGACAGCATCGGCTGTCATCCTGAGCAAAGCGAAGGATCCCCCAATAGCAGAGAAACAAAAAACCCTGTACCGTTCTGGTTCAGGGTTTTTTATCGTCTATTCACGACCTTTGGTTTCAAAGATCAAGATGAGACGGGGTGCGGGAGCCTTGGCTCCGCACCGTTAGCACTTTACGAGCTGCTGTAGATGTTATCACACCCCGTTGGTCCCCCGCGGACCTAGTTCACGAACTCCTTCTGGGTGGCGAAGTACGCCTCGACGACCTCCTTGAACTCGCTGAAGCGCTCGTTCACCTGCTGGTTGTCGTCGCCCCAGGTGCTCATGCCCGCGGCCTCGCGCAGGGCGATGGACGGCCGGAAGTTCTCGCCGGTGATGCCCTCGAGGCCCTTCGCCTGCAGGTTCGCGATCCTGGCGTGCGCGTCGTAGATCTTCGCGATGCCCGCGCGCTCGCGGCAGTTGAGCTTGCCCGTGCGGATCTCCTGGAGCATGGTCTCGAAGTCGGCGGCCGTGGCGAGGACCTTGCCGCGCTTCCGGGCGAGGTACGCGACGGCCGGCTCGATGGCGGCGATCCGCCCGTACGCCTTGATGGTGTTCGGGTCCTTCATGTCGATGGTCTTCGCGCCGGTCGCGGTGGTGGCGAGGACGAGGGCGGTGAGGGCCTTGGGCGAGCGCTTGTGCGGCAGGACGAAGTAGGACGTGTTCATGGTGGTGGTACTCCTCGTGGTTTTTCCACGTAATTACCTCAACCACCTTGGTCAAGGCGAATCGGCGAGCGGGTGCCCGGTGGAAATCCCGACTCTTTAAGACTTGGGATATTGAAGCAATTCTTGCGAAATGCGCCTATATCCCAAGTCTTTGGATTTTTTGTGGAGACTTTTTGGGGTGTGATTAAGTTGTAAAGTACGTGTTGTTTCTTCATTTTTTGGCTAAAATAAGCCAAAAAATGAAAATAAAACGAACATAATCAAAAGTTTACGCTTTTTTAGCGCTGTCGTCAACAGAGAAATGTGGATAACTTTTAAACCCTCTCCATCCAGTGTTTATCGGTTTCCACCTCTAATTCCAGGAAGACTTTTTTGCCCGTGGCCTGCTCCAGTTCTTTGCGGGCGGCGATGCCGATTTCTTTAATCGCCCGCCCGCCCGCGCCGATGATCATTTGTTTGTAGCGGCGGTCGTAGGTGTAAATCACCGCCTTGATGACGAAAATTTTTGGTTTTTCTTCCATTTCTAGCACCTCTACATGGGTGGTATAGGGCACCTCTTTGCGCAAGGCCAGAAAAATTTTTTCCCGGATAATTTCCGCCGTCCAGAATTTTTTATCAACATTGGTGAGTTGGTTCTCCGGGTAGAGCGGTTCGCCCGCGGGCAGAAGGTCAAACACTTTTTCAATCAGCGGTTCCACATGGCGGTGGTGCAGGGCCGAGAGTTCAAACACAGCCGCGAAGTCTGGCGCCATGGCCCGGTAGTCTTCAATGAATTCTTTCTCGCTCTCTGGCAGTTCACTTTTGTTGATTACCAATATTTTGGGAATGGTGAGCCGCCGCAGCATGGCCATAACCGCGCGTTCTTCCGCGCCGATAGATCTGGTGGGGTCAACCACATAAATGGCCAGGTCAATTTCACGGAGCGATTCGTTGACGCTTTCGGTGAGTTGAGCTGTGAGGTGGTTGTGATGCTCTTTGAACACGCCCGGGGTGTCCACAAAGACCGCTTGTCCGCGCGGATGGTTAAGCACCCCGTGAATCACATTGCGCGTGGTTTGCGGTTTGTCGGTCACCGCGGCGATTTTGGTGCCGACGAGGGTGTTCAAAAGGGTGGACTTGCCCACGTTTGATCGGCCGACTAGGGTGATGATGCCGCTCTTGAGAATTAGTTGGTTGGTTGTCATATTTCCAGTTGCCTATTCCATTAAATCGTAGTATCATATTACGGGAAATAGCAAAACAGTGCAAGGGTGGCTATGAAAGTTATTTTGTTACAAAACGTGCCCGGAGTGGGGCGGGCCGATGACATCAAAGAGGTCGCTGACGGGTACGCGCGGAATTTTTTGTTTGCGCGCCATTTGGCAGTGCCGGCATCGGAAAAAGCCACCAACGATTTGGCCCTGAAGCACAAAAGGGTGGCCAAGGAAGCCGAACGCGATTTAAGTCTTCAGCAAAAGGTGGCCGAAAAAATTGAAGGCCAAGAAATTGAACTCAAAGAAAAAGTGAGTGAAGCTGGCCACCTCTACGCCGCGGTCACCGCGGTGAAAGTGGCCGAGGCGCTCAAAAAAGCGGGCTACCAAATTACTCCCGAGCAAATCATTATGAAACCACTCAAAGAAGCAGGCACTTTCCCCGTGAAGATAAAATTCCGGCACGGCCTGGAAGCGACCGTGAGCGTGGTTATAACTCCGCCCACTAAAAATAACTGAAACATCCCGACTGAATCGGGATGTTTTTCTAAAAAAAATATGTCAAAAACTAAATATATTTTCGTTATTGGCGGAGTGCTTTCCGGCGTTGGCAAAGGTGTTACCACGGCCTCTATCGGCCGGATTTTCAAAAATTATGGCAAACGAGTTTCCGCCATCAAGATTGACCCGTATATCAACGTGGATGCTGGCACCATGAACCCGGTGGAGCATGGTGAGGTATACGTCACCGAAGACGGCGACGAGACCGACCAGGATATGGGCAACTACGAACGGTTTCTGGGAGCTGACTTATTCTCAAGCAATTACATGACCACCGGCCGGGTCTATCAGAGTGTTATAGAAAAAGAGCGCAGCATGTATTATAAAGGCAAGTGCGTACAGGTGGTGCCGCATATACCGTTTGAGGTCATTGATCGAATTAAAAAAGCTGTCAAGCATACTAACGCTGAGATGATGGTAGTGGAGGTCGGCGGCACGGTGGGCGAGTATGAAAATATTTTGTTTTTGGAAGCCGCCCGGATGATGAAACTTGATAATCCGGATGATGTGGCGATTGTGCTGGTGGGCTATATGCCGGTGCCGTCGCATTTGGGCGAAATGAAGACCAAGCCGACCCAGCACGCGGCCCGCACTTTAAACAACGCCGGTCTGCAGGCCGATTTCATCATCGCCCGCGGCAAATATGCTTTAGACAAGCCCCGTAAAGAAAAATTAGCGCTGTTTTGCTGGATGAAACCGGAGAATATCGTCTCGGCGCCGGACGTGAAAAATATCTATGAGATCCCGGGCGTTTTGGAGAAACAAAATTTCGGACAGCTTTTGGCTAAACGTTTGAAAATAAAATTGGATGCTAAACAGAGAAGTAATGAGTGGGACGTCTTTTTGCGCAAGATGGAAACGATAAAAAAGACGGTCAAAATCGCCGTAGTGGGCAAATACTTTGCCACTGGCGATTTCACTTTGGCCGATTCTTACATTTCCGTCATTCAAGCGGTGAAACATGCCGCCTGGGCCAACGGCGTTCAGCCGGAGATGACCTGGATTGATTCCGAAAACTATGAAAAAGATCCGCAGCGGGTTGAGGAGCTTAAAAATTTTGACGCGCTCATTGTGCCGGGCGGGTTTGGAACGCGCGGCATTGAAGGCATCATCAAAGCGATCCAGTGCGCCCGTGAGAAAAAAATTCCGTATCTCGGCCTCTGTTATGGCATGCAACTGGCGTGTATTGAATTTGCCAGGAATGTGCTTGGCTACGCCGACGCCCACACGGTGGAAGTGAATAAAAATTCAAAACACTTGGTTATCAACGTCAATCCGTATCAGCAAGAAAATATCAACCAGAACCGCTATGGCGGCACGATGCGGCTGGGCAGTTATGCCTGCGATTTGAAAAAGGGCAGCCGGGCGCACCAGGCTTATGGCCAACTGAAGATTGGCGAGCGCCACCGCCATCGTTATGAATTTGATAACAAGTATCGCTCGGAACTGGAGAAAAACGGTTTTGATATTGTCGGAGTGAATCCGGAAACAAATCTCGTTGAGATAGTTGAACTCAAAGATCATCCGTATTTTATCGGCGTTCAGTTCCACCCGGAGTTCAAGAGCCGTCCGCTTGCTCCGCATCCGCTTTTCGTCGGGCTGATGGAAGCGGCGCTGAAGCAGTGACCTCATCGCCCCATGAAGCGGGCAATAATCGCCACCGTCTTGAGCAGGATTGTGGCGTCAAAGAAAAAGTTTCTATTTTTTATGTAGTAGAGGTCGTACTGGAGCTTGTAGAGGTTCTCTTCAATGTCGCCGTAATAGGCCTGCTGGAGCTGGGCCCAGCCGGTGAGCCCAGGTTTCACGAGGTGGCGCACGGTGTAAAATGGCATCGCTTCAGTCAATTGTTTCACAAATTCCGGCCGTTCCGGTCGGGGGCCGATCAGGCTCATGTCGCCGCGCAGGATATTAAGCGCCTGCGGAAGCTCGTCCAGTCGCGTGCGGCGGAGTAGCCGGCCGACAGCGGTAACGCGGCGGTCACCGACCTCCGCAAACTGCGGTCCGGCTGTTTCGGCGCTGCCATCAGGGTTCAGACTGAGCATGGTACGGTATTTATAAATTGTGAATACCCGGCCGAGCCGTCCCACCCTTTTTTGTTTGAAAAATACCGGGCCGGGGGAGGTGGCCAAAACGAGCGCCGCTATAAACGGGAAAGTAATCCCGAATGGTATGAGCATAATGAGAGCCAGCGCGTAATCAACAAGGATGCGGGCGCGATCATAAATTTTGCGGCGCTGTTCTTTGAGGTTGGTGATAAACCAAGCCTCGGAAAAGGTAAAGGGCGGGATGCGCCGGAACATAGTTTCATAAAATTCGGCGAGATCCAGGATGGTGATCTGGCGAAAAATGGCGTGATACAGCTCGGCGAGAAGCGACGTGTTGTTTCGCAAAGCCGGGTTGAGCACGACCAGTTCCGGATAGTGGGCGTTATTTTTCTTGGTTAACTCAGTGAGCGTTTCCGCCACCGGGTAAGCCTGGAGCGAGACGGGAATGATTTTTTGGGGTGGAACTATAAGCCCGGCAATGACAAACCCGCGTTCTGGTTCGGTGGTAATCAAGTGAGCCAGCTCGGCCACCTCATTGGACACGCCGGCGAAGACAATGCTGGTACGCCAGATGACAGTGGAAAGGAAACGGTTGTAGAAGGTGCGCCAGAGGGCGAGCAATCCGAAGCTTCCGAGCGTGATACCGAGCAAGGTAGTTTTTGGGGTAACGAGCGCCGTGATTTTAATGTAGAAGTAGACGATGGCTAAGATGACCCAGATTCCCGCCGAGAGCAGTATTTTTTGGTACAGCGTCCGTGAGTTCTTTATTCGGCCGATGTCGTAGAGGCCGATTATGAATAAGACCACGACCGCCCCGAGAAATAATTGGCTGATTGGCGGGAGGAGGGTAGGAAGTTCGCGGGGCGCCCATTCCTGATAGCGCAAAGCAACGCCGATATAAAACCCGGCATAGAGCGCGATGATGTCGCCGCTGAGGAGTAGAAGTTGTTTGATGCGGTAATACATACTGAACCCTGCCGTCTAGCTTGGTTTCCGGCTTTATTTTGTGTTATACTAGACGGATATATGAGCAAATTATATAGTATTGTAGCAGAAAAAGCAACCTCCGGCCTCATCGGGCTTTTGCTCATCATTTTCATCCTTCCCCGGCCGGTTCTGGCTCGCGTACCTGATGATCCACGCTATAGTGACCAGGAAAAAATGTGGAACCAGATAAACGCTCCGGCGGCTTGGGACTATGGCACCGGTTCCCGCCGGGTGGTCGTGGCCGTTATTGATACCGGCGTTGACACATGGCATGACGACCTGCGCGGGAATATTTGGGCAAACCCGGGAGAGATTCCGGACAACGGCCTTGATGATGACCGCAATGGATATGTAGATGATGTCAATGGCTGGAATTTTGTTGAGAACAATAACAACGTGCGCACGTCGGTGTTTGATGTTAAGGACGATCCGGAGGCGGTGCGTCATGGCACTATCATTGCCGGGCTGATTGGCGCGCTTGGTGATAATAGCCGCGACGGCGCCGGCCTCAATTGGCGGGTACGCATTATGCCCCTGCGGGCTATTGACAGTTCCGGTTCCGGGTCGTTCCGGCAGGTAACTGCCGCCGTAGAATATGCCGTGGCCAACGGGGCCAATGTAATCAGCATGAGCTTTATTGGCGAAGATCCGGTGGGGGCTCTGCGGGAGGCTCTGCGCCGCGCCTATGAAAAAGGAGTGGTGATTGTCACCGCTGCCGGCAATCACGGCCGGGAAGTTTCGGGAGATCTGGACACCGCGCCGCTCTATCCGGCCTGTTTTGACAGTGGTGACAGCGTCAATTGGCTCCTCACCGTTGCGTCTGTTGACGCGTCTGATCATTTGAGTCGCTTTAGCGATTATGGGCGTTGTGTTGACATCGCCGCGCCCGGTGAGGGGGTTTTTTCCACTGAGCGATACGCGCCTCAATTTGGCTATAATTATGAATTTGGTGGTGAGTGGAGAGGGACATCTTTCGCTGTGCCGCTGGTGGCCGGCGCGGCCGCTCTCTTAAAGAGTCTTCATCCCGATTGGCAGCCGTCTGCCATCATCTCCACATTGTTAGATGCCGCCGATAAAATTGATAGCGCCAACCCCGGTTATCTTGGGAAAATCGGCGTTGGCCGGCTGAATGTCGGACGCGCGCTCGCGAGCGCCAATCAGGCGGAATCTCCGGAAAGAACTTTGGATGGGGCGCTGTATTATTATGATGCTCACGCCCTATGGCGTCGGTCGGTTAAAAACGGCACCGTTGATCTGATGGCGGCCGTTTCCGACGGGGAAATTGTCAGCGCCGGAGAGGCGCAAAGCCAGGGTGGCACCGAAAAACGCGCAGTTATTTTGTTCAAACGCGGTCGCGCCTTTATTGTCCGCCAACTGTCAGAAAAAGGGGCTATCATCGCCCGTGATTTTGTTCTGCCGGCTGCTCCGCGGCGTCTGACAAAATCCCTTCGCGCTTTTGTGGCTGAAGAGGGTATTTTCCCCGTGGTGGAGCAGTTTGATACGCGCAGCAGAAAAACTATTTTTATTGAATTCAATGGCGCCGGCAAAAAGCTGAAAGAAGTGAGCGTAGCCGCCGTCGTGAGTGATTGGCGAGTCAGCGCGGAGAGCCGCGCTGTCGTTGCCATGGTGGCGCGCCGGGGGGTCGCTGTAATCAATCAGCTGCCGTTTGACGATCAAGGCGAGGCGCTTCAGGCGAGCATCCCCGGGGTACAGGTAGTGGTGGCCTCGGCCATCGGCCATTTCTGGCCGGGGTCCGGTGAGGAGCTGGCTATGGTTGTCCGGGACAACTCCGCTGTTAGTTTGGTGGTGCTTGATTTGCCGAGCGGCAGCTATCGTTTTGATGAGATTCAGGATAGCGCCGCGCGCTCTCCCTGGAAGGTTGTGGCTGTGACCAGCGCCGGCGGCGCTCGTCCATCGCTCCTGCCGTTTCAACCGGAGGGGGGGGTGTTCGGCGTGTTCAACGAATCAGGCGCCCTGCTGCCGTCAGTCGCTGTCCCGAAAATTGACGGTAAAATTGATTGACCGCTTTGTTTTTAGGTGTTATTATTAGTGAGAAAATATATCTATGGATATCCCTATTTTTGAGAAAAAAAACGTGGTCGTGACCGGCGGTGCCGGCTTTATCGGTTCGCACCTTTGCGAACGTCTCCTCAAAGAGGCGAACGTCATCTGTATTGACAATTTTTCCAATTCGCATCCCAGCACGATTAGCCATCTTTTACAGTATCCCGATTTTGAGTTCATTAACTATGACGTCAACAAGCCGATTGATCTGGATACCTATGATGAACTGGACAAGTTCAAGGTGAAATTCCAGGGCATCCAGGAGATTTATCATCTGGCTTGTCCCACTAACCCGAAAGACTTTGAAAAATTAAAACTACAATCACTCTGGGCAAATTCCTCTGCCATGGTCAATACGCTAGATTTGGCCGTGAAATACCACGCGAAATATCTTTTCACCTCCAGCGCGGTCGTTTACGGTGATAGCCAGACTGGCAGTGGCCTCAAAGAAACAGACTTGGGGGTAGTGGACCATCTCTCCGCTCGCGCCTGTTACGACGAAGGCAAACGCTTTGCCGAAACTTGTGTGGAAACCTATCGGCAGGTGCATGGGCTGGAAGTCAAGATTGCCCGCGTCTTCACCACCTATGGCCCGCACATGCGGTTGTTTGAGAGACAACTGATTCCGGACTTTATTATCAACGCTCTGGAGGGTAAGAACCTGGTTATTTATGGCGATGAAAGTTTTTCCACCAGTCTGTGCTATGTCACTGACACGGTTGATGGGCTGGTGCGCCTCATGGGGAGCGACCCGGAGGTTAAAGTAATGAACTTGGGCGGTGACCAAGCTGTTAAATACGCCGATGTTGCCAAGCAGATCATTGAACTTACCAATTCGCATTCAGAACTCGTATTTGAAAAACCGCTACTCTTTTTGAGTCGTAAAGGTACTCCGGATATTGCCTATGCCAAAGACGCGCTGGGGTGGTTTCCGCTGGTGCGGTTGGAAGATGGTCTGCGCAAAACTATTGATTACGTCATCGCCCACAAAGAATCGCTGCTTTTTACCGATTACGCTAAGCCTTTGTCATAGCGTATGGTCTGTATTATTGTGCCGGCATATAATGAGGGGGAAAACATAGGTCGCGTAGTCCGCGGCCTTTTTGAACAAGGCTGGCGTGATGTGGTAGTGGTTGATGATGGCTCAACCGACTCTACCGCGACCACCGCTCGTGAGGCTGGCGCCACCGTGCTCGTGCACGCGCTCAATCGCGGGCAGGGGGCGGCTCTGCAAACCGGCAACGAGTACGCGCTCCAAGAGGGAGCGAGCTATGCCGTGCATTTTGACGGCGATGGACAATTTAATCCTCGCGATATCGCCCCCGCGCTCCGGCTAATCGAGCAGGAAAATCTTGATATCGTGCTCGGTTCGCGTCTTTTGGATAATCGTTCCCGGGTGCCCTGGCTGAAGCGGTACGTCATTTTGCCGATTGGCCGGTGGATAAATTTTGTATTCACTGGACTGTGGTTGAGTGACGCCCACAATGGTTTTCGCGTCATCTCTCGCCGCGCTCTTGCCAAAATTGTCATTACGGAGGATCATATGGCGCACAATACCGAAATCACCGCCGCTATTAAAACCCATGGCCTGCGTTTCAAAGAAGTTTCGGTTGAAGTAACATATCATGAGATGGGGCAGGGCATTGCTGGCGGGCTCAAAATTATTTCCGATTTAGTTATGCATAAGCTCACGCGTTAATCTATGCTTCTTATTCAAGCGGTCTTGGTTATCTTCTTTCTCTACGCCATTATTAAAGTCGTGGGGCGTTTTCAGGCGCGCGAACTTGCCCTTGGCTGGGTTATTCTTTGGGTCAGCTTTTGGATTGCCGCCGGTGTTATTGTTCTATTGCCGAACTCCACTTTCTACATGGCGCGTCTTGTCGGCATTGGCCGCGGCGCCGACCTAGTTGTTTACGTTGCTCTGGTCATCATTTTTTTCAGTTTGTTCCGCCTGCTTTTACAGGTAGAGAAGCTCAAAAAAGAGATAACCATTCTGACGCGCGCGGCAGCGCTTGAAGACAAAAATAAGAAGGTATGAGAATTGCCCATGTGGTGGCCACATTTCCACCGCACGTCGGGGGCATGGGCCGCGTCGCGTATGATGAAGCCTATGGCCTCTCGCGCCGCGGACACGACGTGACAGTCTTTACTCTGGCCTATTGGGGGGCGCACTACTGTAGCGATAATTTACCTTTTCGCGTGGTCCGTCTTTGGCCGCTCTTTCAGCTCGGAGACGCGGGGTTTATCCCCCAGTTGTTGTGGCGGCTTCGCCATTTTGATTTAGTTCACTTTCATTATCCGTGGTATGGCGCCGGGGACATGGTTTGGTGGGCGTCGCTTCTGTGGCAAGAGCGCTACGTGGTAACCTACCACATGGATGCCGTGCCAAGCGGGGCAATCAAGCGTATGCTCCAGGCGCTGTATGACGCCATGTGGCCTCGCTTTATTTTTGGCCGGGCGGAACGTATTTGTATAGTTGACCAAGCCCATTACGTAGAGGCTCGTTTTGGCCGTCGTGCCAGTAAAAAAATAGTGCTGCTTCCAAACGCGGTAGACACCACAATTTTTAAACCAACGGAAGAGAAAAAAAGCAACGGACAGCAGATTGTGTTTGTGGGAAATTTATTACCAGTAAAACGTCTGGATCTGCTCCTCCAAGCGCTGGTGACAGTGCCCTCGGCAGAGCTGGCAGTTGTCGGTGGCGGCTACGCGGAAAAAGACTATCGCCGTCAAGCGGAAAAACTGGGAGTGAACGCTCGGGTACGCTGGATAGGGGTATGTTCTGACCCCGCGCTACTCGCCGGCTATTATCGCGCCGCGGATGTGGCCGTGGTGCCATCAGAGAGGGAATCGTTTTCGCTGGCGGTACTGGAGGCACTGGCGAGCGGACTGCCGGTCATAGCCAGCGATTTCACGGGCGTAGCCGAACGAGTGGAGAATGGGAAAAACGGATTTTTGTTTGCCTCGGGGTGCTCCGATGATTTGGCAGAAAAGCTAAAAATATTTTTTGCTTTAACCAGAGAAGAGCGGCAAGCGATGGGGGAAGCGGCCCGCGCCAAAGCGCTTGAATACAGTTTAGACATACACCTTAATATGTTAGAAAAAGTCTATCAGCAAGTTAACAATGTAGCTATTTAACAGTTTAACCATCCTTAAGTGTCCTTTAATTACGAACAATCACTGTGGGGGCGGGGGAGTGCCACACCCCTGTGGAGCGACCCGACCAGCTTTCGCTTGCGCCAGGCTCTGTCCGCGCTTCGCTTGTTTCCCGCGGGTGCGCGTGTGCTTGAAGTCGGCTGCGGCGCCGGCCAATTTATCAGGGGCATTAAAAAACTCCGGCCAGAGTTAGACTGCCACGGCTGTGATATTAGCGTCAAAGCCATTGATTCTGCCAAGGGTTATGCGGATAGCGTCGCGTATGCCATAAGCTCTGAACAGTTTCTCTACGAAAATAATTTTTTTGACGCCGTACTTATTTTTGATGTTTTGGAGCATGTGGAAAACCCGGCGGCGCTCCTCGCGGAAATGTCTCGGGTGCTGAAGCCCGGTGGCATTGCCTATTGTTTCGTGCCGTGCGAGGGTGATGTGCTCTCACTTTGGCATTTGCTGGAAAAATTACATCTGAAACGCGACCTCACAAAAAAACATGCCGGTCACATCAACTATTTTTCCCGCCAGTCGCTCCTAGCATTAATCAGTTCCCATTTTTCCGTCATAAGCCTTCGTTATAGCGAGCACCTCCTCGGCCAAATCATCGGTGTAGTTGCTTTTTTCCTGATGGATTATGCGGCTAAAAAACGCGGACTCGCACAAATCAACAACGAAACCTATTTTAGGGGGCAGTCGTCCGGGCCGTTCAAACTAATAAAAATTATCGTCAACAGTCTCATCTATCTAGAGTCGGTAATTTTCAGCCGCGTGCCGTCGCCTAATGTCCATGTTACCTTATGTAAGAATAAATTATGAAAGTCCTTCACATCATTCCCTCCGCCTTTGACTATTTTGGCGACATTCGCGCCGCCGCTTTTTCTTTGGTTGGTAAATTGCCCGGTCTCGGCGTTGAAGCGGACGCGTTTACTTTGCAATATGGTAGCGCTTCGCGGGAGGAGCAGGGGGAAGTGGCCGCCACAGCTCCGTCCCAGCGTTTTGTGGGGCTCACTTCAGTTGCCGAACTTATCGTGGCTTTGGGCGAGTATGACCTCATTCATGTGCACTGTCCGTTTTTCGGCGTCGCCGGAAAAATTATTGCTTGGAAACGGGAACACCCTAACATTCCCTTGGTCGCCACCTTTCATCGCCGCGTTGCCACTCCGGATTTTTTCAGTCTGGGGATTGTCTGGTATAATAGGTATTATCTGCCGAAGCTGTTTGCGGTGGCCGATGCCGTAGCCGCCCCCTCAATTAAAATATTTCAAAGAAGTTTTGGCGCCACAGTAACAAGTGGCAAATTTTATGAAGTGGACAGCTCGACAGGCTGGTTTGGCGAGGAACTGCCAGATGCCCCGGCTGACCCTGATGATGTTGTTGCGTTAAAGTACGCTCTGTTATATACTAGTTTACTCCAGAACCCATAAATTCTAACTCGCATTACGGTATGGACGAACCAAAGAGTTTCTTTAGTCAACTTGACCCGAAAAGCGCTCTCCTGGTGGGGTTCGTTGGCGGCATTTTATCCATTGGCACCATTGGTTTTATCGTTCTCGCGACCTTAATGCTCAAAGGTTGGACCCCTGGCGCAACGGGGGTAGTTGTTGCTCCGACGGGTGGTTCGCCGGTAGTTGCCGCGCAACCTTCCGGTGCGCAGCCCGCGGCCCCAAATGTTCCTAAAACCAGCAAGCCAAAAGTGGAGCTGTTCGTCATGTCTTATTGTCCTTACGGTTTGCAGATGGAAAAAGCTTTTGTGCCGGCCTGGGAGCTCCTTAAGAGCCGAGCTGATATTGACGTAAAATTTGTTTCCTACGCCATGCACGGGAAAAAAGAAGTGGACGAAAACACCCGCCAGTATTGTATTGAGACCGAGCAAGGAGCCAAGTACCAGGCGTACCTCAAATGTTTTTTTGGCGCCGGGCAAAATAACGGCAATGAAGCCAAGTACCAGCAATGTTTGAATGCCGCCGGCATTAACCAATCTGCCCTCGCGAGCTGTATTGCCCGCACCGACAAAAATTTTGGCATTACGGCCAAATATAACGACCAGGGCTCATGGTTAAGCGGCCGTTACCCCGTCTACCCCATTCATGCTGATCTGAATACTAAATATGGTGTGCAGGGTTCGCCCACCCTCGTTATCAACGGTGTAGAAGTATCCGCGGGCCGCACTCCCGAAGCCGTGAAGCAGGCTATCTGTGGGGCCTTCACCAACCCACCTGCTGAATGCCAGCAGGCTTTAAGCAATAGTTCCTATGGCGCCGGTTTTGGCACAGAACTAAGCGCGGCCGGCTCGGCCGCCGCCCAGCCTGGTTGTGGAACTTAACTGTCTGTCATTCCCGTGAAAACGGGAATCCGAAAATTATTAATTAGATTCCCGCTGGAGTTTACACTCACGAAAGTGGGTGCGGGAATGACAATGAACATATGGGACGATTCAAAAAAGGTTTATTTCTTGGAGGATTGCTCGGTGCGACCTTGATGTGGCTCAATGCCACGCCCAAGGGTAAGGAGATGCGCGCCAAACTAGCGGCTCATCTGGAGCCGCTCTATAACGAGCTCAAAGCCAGCATCAAACAGCTGGAGGGTCCGACCAAGGAAATGTACGACGCGCTGGTGGAACGCGCGGTCGCCGAATATGCCAGCAAAAAAGAACTGGCAGCTGAAATGGCTGATCATCTGATCAGGCAGCTGAAGAAGAGGTGGAGAGATGTGGAAAAAGATCTGAAGAAATAGTGCTGGTAGAAATTTGGTGCAGGGAAAGTTACTCTTTTTTATGTCTTCTTTATGTCTTCCACCTGGAGTTGCAGTTCCCGGTTCCCATTCCACTCGTTGACCCCCACCGTAAAAGCGAGGTCAATCTTGTCGCCGGGCCGAAGTGCGCTCCAGTTGTCGGGGTGGCGCAGAACGTTGCCAAACCCAAAAGCGATAGTTTTACGCACCACATGTGAATTATGTTTCACCATCAGGCGCAGGTGCTTGCCGTCTTGCCCCACCGGTTCCACTCCCATCACCGTCAGGTTCGTCGCGGCATAGAGCGGTTCTTCGTTCGCCACGCCAAACGGTTCAAATTTCTGTAACAGGTCGTAGAGCTTCCAGTTCACTTCATCCAGGTCCACCTCCGCGTCAATTTTGATTTGGGGCGAGAGGTCTAGTCCGACAGTACCGGTTTCCGCCTTGGTGAGCATTGCCTTCTTAAAATTTTCCAGCACATCCTTGCTTTTGAGTGAAAACCCGCAGGCCTGCGGGTGGCCGCCAAATTTGTAAAAAAATTCCGGCATCGTTTTAAGCGTTTCAATCATATTAAACCCTGACACGCTTCGCCCCGAGCCGGTGATAAGTCCGTTGTTGAATCCCATGGCAATGGCCGGTTTGCCAAACTCTTCTTTAATGCGGCTGGCGATTAGACCCACTATGCCGGTCGCCCAATTTTCGCCAAAGGTAAAAATAACAGAGTTGTTTTCTTGCCCGGTCTCTTGGATTTGTTTGCGAGCCTCGGCCATTATCTGGTCAGTCAGTTTTTGCCGGTCAGTATTATTTTTGTTTAGTTGAGTGGCGAGTGCAGTCGCTTCTTCTTCCGTTTCGGCCATTAGCAAGGCAAAGGCCACGTTCGCATGGTCCATTCGTCCGGCCGCGTTGATGCGCGGCGCGATTTGGAAACCAATGGTTGTGGTATCAAACGTGCGTTTGGGTTTTCCATTTTCGTCTATCAGCCCCGCGACAATAAGTAATTTTTTGAGACCAATATTTCTGGTCTTGTTCAAAACCGTCAGGCCATAGCGCACCAGCGTGCGCGATTCGCCGACCAAGGGCACCATATCGCCAACGGTAGAGATAGACACGAGGTCTAGAAGCCATTTTTCGGCGGACGCGTACGATTCGCCGTTGGGTAGTTTACATTGTGTCGCGCCTTTGTCATTCTGAGGCGTAGCCGAAGAATCCCTTTCGTTGGGTTTAAGGGATCCTTCGCTTTGCTCAGGATGACAAGTGAGTTCGCGGTGTCGCTTCAACAATGCCTGCACCAGTTTGAACGCCACGCCGCCCCCCGCGAGCGTTTTGTCCGGATATTTTTCGCCGGGCACGAGCGGATGAATGATGGCGTCCGCCGGGGGGAATACCGCCGGCATGGCATGATGGTCGGTGACGATCACGCGCACGCCCAAGCTTTTGGCCAGCGTTATTTCCTCGGTGTTGCTGATACCGCAATCGCAAGTGATGATAAGCTCGGCTCCGTCATCTTTTAACAATTGCACCGTGCGGTTGTTGAGCCCATAGCCATCGGTCTCGCGATGGGGGAGGAAGATACCAGTTTTTTTAGCGCCCAGTTTTTTGAGAGTCGTGAGAATTATTGCGGAGGCACACACGCCGTCCGCGTCGTAGTCGCCATGCACCACAATTTTTTTGTCATTTTCTATACAATCCCAGATCAACGCCACCGCCTTCTCCATGTCGTTAAATAAATATGGGTCATGGATGTCCCCTTCATAGTCGGGATTCAAAAATTCATCAATTTGTTCCTGTGTTTTAAGCCCCCGGTTCCAGAGCAGTCGCGTCACAATAGTTGGCAACTCCGGGTGAGCATCAGAAAATTCTTTTGGCGGCGGTTCGGCCACGATCCATTTTTTCATAGTAGTCTATTCTTTCTTTTGTGTCATTCCCGCACCCACTTTCGTGAGTGTAAACTCCAGCGGGAATCCATCGCTGACCATAGCTTTATTATAGATTCCCCTTTTCAGGGGAATGACAGCCGTGATTATTGAAAGGCGGGCAAAACGGTAAAAAAGAGCATGCCGATAATGCCAATTATCGCTACGAGCACCTTCAGTGATTTTTTGGTTTTTGGTCTCATATATTATCTTTTTAATACAGCAAGATAGGCCTCGGTTGGAATATCCACTTTCCCATGCGACAACATCCGCGCCTTGCCTTTTTTCTGTTTCTGGAGAAGCTTCATCTTGCGGGTGTAGTCACCGCCGCTCATTTTGGCGAGCACGTCTTTGCGCAGAGCCGATAAATGCTCGGAGGCAATGATTTTTCCTCCGATCGCGGCCTGAATTTTCAAGACAAATTGCTGTTTGGGCAAAGATTCTTTGAGCGATTCGCAAATTTTTTTGCCAACCGGGTAAGCTTGGTCGCGCCAGACCAAAGTCGCCAGCGACTCCACCGGGTCGTCAGCCACCAAGATATCTAGTTTTACCACCTCGGTCTTTTCGTAGTCTTTCAGCTCGTAGTTCATGGAGGCGTAGCCGCTTGTTACCGTCTTCAGTTTATCATAAAAGTCCGTTACCAGCGAGGCGAGCGGTATTTCGTAGTGAAGCAAGGCTCTTTGATCAGCCCCGGTGCTCAAATATTCGGTATTCAAATAGCGGCCTTTCCGGTCCGACACCAGCCCCATCACGTTGCCTACATAGTCTTTGGGCGTGATAACGTCCAGCGTCATCCACGGCTCTTCCACAGCCAGGATATGGCCGGGCTCGGGCATGGCTTGCGGGCTATTGATAACCAGTTTTTCTCCGTTCGTTTTAGTCACGTGGTAAGCCACACTCGGCACCGTGATGATAATATCCAAGTCATGTTCGCGTTTGAGGCGTTCCTGGAAAATATCCAAATGCAACATGCCGAGGAAACCACAGCGAAAACCAAAACCAAGCGCGTGCGAGTGTTCCGGTTCGTAGATGAGCGACGAGTCGCTCAATTTCAGCTTATCAATGGCATCGCGCAGTTCCTGGTAGGCGTCGCCCTCTTTCGGAAAAATGCCCGCGAACACCATCGGTTTCACCTCGCGGTAGCCGGGGAGCGGCTGGATTTCCTCCCCTTTTAAGGGGAGGACTAAGGTGGGGTCTCGTGAGACCTCCCCCTGACCCCTCCTTGAAAGGAGAGGGAACAAGGTGACCGTGTCACCCACGCGACAGTCATTGACCTCTTTCAGACCGGTGACAATGTAGCCAATCTCGCCGTTGCTCAATTTTTCCGCCAGTCTGAATTTTGGCGTGTAGTAACCGATCTCAAAAATTTCGGCTGGCGCTCGGGTACTCATCAAATAAATTTTATCGCCTTTTTTGAGCTCGCCGTCCACTATACGAATAGATGCCACCACGCCTTTGTATTCGTTAAAAAGCGAATCAAAAATAAGCGCTCGCGGCACCTTGGTGGTATGGTTGGGTGGCGGGGGAATGCGTTCTACCACCGCTTCCAAAATTTGGGCCACCCCTTGGCCTGTCCGGCCCGAGGCGAGGAGAATATCTTTTTTTTCACACCCGAGCAGGTTGATAATTTCTTCGGTTGTTTTCTCCACGTTCGCGATTGGCATGTCAATTTTGTTGATGACCGGAATGATGGTGAGATTTTGTTCCATCGCGAGGTACAAATTGCCGATCGTTTGCGCTTGCACGCCCTGGGTGGCGTCAACGAGAAGAATTGCGCCTTCCACCGCGGCGAGCGAGCGCGATACCTCATAGTTAAAGTCCACGTGTCCCGGGGTATCAATAAGGTTGAGAATGTATTCTGTTGTCATCGCGAGCCCCGAAGGGGCGTGGCGATCCCCCGGGGATTGCTTCGTCGCTTCGCTTCTCGCAATGACATACTTCATTCTCACCGGCGTGAGTTTGATGGTGATGCCACGTTCGCGTTCCAGATCCATACTGTCCAGGAGCTGGGATTTCATCTCGCGCTCCGACACGGTTTTGGTCAATTCCAAAAAACGATCCGCGAGCGTGGACTTTCCGTGATCAATGTGGGCAATAATGCAAAAGTTGCGAATGTGGCTGTTCATAACAACTATAATCCCTCCGCTTCATCAATACCCGCCGGCACGTGCCAGATTCGTAGCCAGCGCTTTTTTAGACTGCTCTGCACATGGATCATTTCCTCCAGCTTCAAGACGCGGCAGAGCAGGCCATAGACGAGTAGCCCTAGACTACCGGAAATAAGGCCCTGAAGCAAGATCCCATAGAAATAACTTAAATCAAGGATGGCATCAAGTGGATATTTCAAAATTTGAATCATAATGGCCATCAAGCCCCCGGCAACACTAATTTTGAAGGCGGAAACAAGCCAGCGGCCAAGCTCCAGATCGCGGGTCTTTTGGCGGAGCAGTATCACGAGCAAGATAATATTGATAGTGGCCCCGATAGCACTCGCGAGGGCCAACCCAGCCACCCCGAGCGGTTTCATGAGGACGAGCGCCGCAATAATACTGAACAGCTCGGAAATAAGCCCGGCCACAAAAGGAGTTTTGGTATCTGACAGCGCGTAAAAAGCGCGGGCATACAGAGGAATAAGCGCTTGAGCCAAAAGTCCGAGCGCAAAGAAAGCCAGAGCGTTCGCGGTCGCGATAGTCGCTGTCCAGTCAAACTCTCCACTGCCCAAAACAACACGGACAATTTGGGCACGGAGCATGAGAATTAAAATAGCCGCCGGCACGGTGAGGAAAAATATCTGGCGGGTGGTGCTGCCCAGATATTCCACAAATCTTTCAAAGCTCCGTTCCGCCGCCGCCGCGGCCAGCAGTGGAAAAACAGCCAGGGCAAATGGTATGGCAATAATGCCCGTTGGCACGGCCTGCAAATTGTTGGCGTAGTTGTACACCGCCACCGAGCCAACCGGTAAAAACGACCCGAGCATAGTGACCACCACATTATTTACCTGTGTCATGGCGAGCCCCAGCGTTCGTGGAACCATGAGTTTCCCAATCAGACGCACTTCCGGATTTTTAAAATCCATGAGCGGTCGCCAACGGTAGCCGCTGTGCCCGGCGCTGTATATCTGTAGAGTCATATGCGCGGCTGCGCCCAGCACCACGCCCCAGGCCAACCCGGACACACCGAACAGGGGAACGAAAACCAAAGCGCCGATGATTATTCCGATATTATAAAAAATAGGCGCAATAGAATAAACCAAAAATTGCCGGAGCGATTGGAGAATACCGCCCATCACCATGGATATGCCGAGCAAGATGGGGGACAAGAGCATTATTCTGGTGAAGACAACAACCAGGCGTTGGCCATCCTCGGAAAACCCCGGAGCAATCACCCGAGACAAGTACGGTGTGATCGCTACCCCGATGCCGCACACCACCAAAAGGGCGAGGCTGACGATATTCACGATGGAATTGGTGAGCCGCCAGGCCGGAGTTTTATCTGCGCTCTGATAAAAAAGTTTAGTGAACGTCGGAATAAACCCGACCGTCAGAGCCCCGACAATCAGCAGATTATAAATGAGGTCCGGGATTTTAAAAGCGGCATAATAGGCATCTATCACCGGCCCGGTGCCAAAATAGTGCGCCAAAATACGGTCGCGGCCGAGGCCGATGAGCCGGCTTATGAATGTGGAAGCGCCAATAACCACCGCCGCGCCGGTGATGGTTTTTGTCTGTGCAGTGAGGAGTCGTCGGAGCATGTTACCACGTTACTTGGTAGAGGGCGCGGCGCTCCCGAAGTTGACCGTCAAAACGGCGTAATCAGTCCCGGGCCGCTTTTCTTCCTCCCCTTGAGTCAAGAGCGCTCCGTTGGTTGTGCCTTGGCTGAACGAAAAGGTATGGGTGCCTTTATTTTCTTTTTCCTCGTCAATGGTATAGCCTTTCTTCAACAATTCTTTTTTATAATACGACGACACAAAACCCGGCTCGGCATCCATATTTTTCCATTCAATCTGCACGGTGTCGCGGGCGTCGCCGACCGGCGCCGTGAGTATTGACCAAAATCGGCGCGTCAGGGGGATGGCGGCAGTGTTTCCTGACGGGGATTTCGGCTGCTCATCGTGTTGCACAGTCAGGAGCAGAGAGGACAAAATAACTTTAGGGAAAAAGGCGGCGATCTCCATACTGCGGTTTTTATAGCGTCCGGAGATGAAGGTAATGCGGTCAATGGTATCTTTATCGTAAATGGGAATGCTTTCCGGGAAATTTTTGGGTACCGCTCCGAGCGTGGTCGGTCCGGTGCCAACCGCTATCCGGAAAGCCACTACCGCGCCGATGAGGAACAATAATAAGCAACCGCAGCCGGTTAGGCAGGTGCGTTTGAAAGATGATCGTTTTTTGGTAAGTTCCCCCAGCGGCGGTTCAACAATTTCAACGGTATCAAGTTTATTTTTAGGCATACGTAGGTTAACTTCTAGGCAGTAGTATAGCAGATTTTTTTGCTATTGAACAGGGTGACACGAGTTCAGCGGTATGATATGATTATTCTGGTTTAAATGAGTTTTATGAAAATTACTTTTTACGGCGCGGCTGGGGGGGTGACTGGCTCGTGCAGTCTGCTGGAAGCAGAGGGCCAGCGTTTTCTCGTTGATTGCGGCATGTTTCAGGGTGACGAGGAGCTGGAGAAAAAAAATTTGGATCCTTTGCTTTTTGATCCGACCACGCTTACCGCCGTCTTTGTGACGCACGCGCATCTTGACCATGTGGGCCGGTTGCCGCTCCTGATGAAAGGCGGGTTCACCGGTCATTTTTACGCCACGCCCCCAACGGTGGAGTTGGCCGAGCTGATTATGGAAGACGCGCTCGGCGTGATGACCTATGATCACAAAAAAATGGGCAAGCCCATCATCTATGATGAGATGCACATTGCCGGAGTGATGGAAGCCTTCAAAGCCGTAGAGTATGACACGCCGCTCGCGGTCGGGGGGATGACCGTCACCTTCCGCGACGCCGGGCATATCTTTGGTTCCGCTTTCATTGAATTTGAGGCCGAAGGGAAAAGGGTCGTCTTCTCCGGCGATGTCGGCAACGTCAAAGTGCCGATTCTGCGTGACACCGAAGCCTTGCCCGCGAAACTTGATGCCCTCATCTGTGAATCTACCTATGGCGACCGCCTGCACGAATCGTCCGCTACGCGCCAGGAGTTCATTGAGAGGCTCGTATCCGAAGCGATTGGTCGCGGTGGTGTTGTCATGATCCCATCATTCTCGCTGGAGCGCACCCAAGAGCTTATCTATGATCTGAACGATCTCATTGAACGCAAACATAAGCTCGCTCACGTTCCCATTTTTCTGGACAGCCCGCTCGCGATTGACGCGCTCAAAGTTTATCGGAAATACTCGCGTTATTATGACGAAGAAGCTACGCGTTATTTTAAGGAAGGCGATGACATGTTTACTTTCCCGGGGCTTACCCCCACCTACACGCGCGATGAGTCCATGAAAATAAACCACACGCCGGGGCCGAAAATTATTATTGCCGGCGCCGGTATGATGAACGGCGGGCGTATCGTGCACCACGCTCTGCGCTATTTGTCTGACGCGCACAATACTTTGTTGCTCATCGGGTATCAATCAAAAGGGACTCTTGGTCGGCGTATTATGGATGGTCAGTCGCCGGTCCGGATACTTGGCGAAAATGTGCCCGTGCACTGCCAGGTGAAAATGATCGGCGCGCTCTCGGCCCATGGCGATCAGAATAAGTTGCTCGGGTGGATTGGAACCGCTAAGCCGCGGCGGGTATTCTTAAATCACGGCGACCCGGCGGCGAAAGTCGCGCTGGCCAAAAAACTTGGTGAGCTAGGGATAAAATCCACGCCGGTTGAGCCGGGGATGAAGGTGGAAATATAGGGCTGCACATTGGTTAATAGTATTTACGCATAATCCGCCCAAAAGGTGGTTTTTTGTTGTGGATAACTAGGGAGTAAAAGTGTTGACCGGTGTATGGAAGTGGTATATAATGGTTGTAAGTGGGGAAAAGTGGTGAACGTGCTTGTCTTACTCCTTATCTCACAGGCGTATGTTTATCGGCGAGTATAGTCACAATCTAGACGATAAGGGACGCCTCGCCATACCCACAAAATTTCGTCGCGACTTGGCGAAAGGTGCGGTAGTCACTCGGGGCTTAGATAACTGTCTCTTTTTATATACCAAGACCGAATGGGCCAAGCTCGTCGAAAAATTAGCGGCTTTGCCTTTCAGCCAGTCAAACAGCCGAGCCTTTGCCCGCCTTATGCTGGCTGGCGCTATGGATGTGGAAGTGGACAAACAAGGCCGAATGGTTCTCCCGGAGTATCTGCGCGCCTTCGCCGGTCTCAAAAAAGAGGTGGTGATTGCGGGGCTCTACAGCCGGCTGGAAATTTGGGACGAGACCAAGTGGAGCGAGTATAAGAATCAGACCGAATCCCAAAGCGGATCCATCGCCGAGCGCATGGCCGAGCTGGGAGTGTAATGACTATGCGACACGTACCTGTACTACTTACCGAAGTCATTGATTCTTTACAATTAAAGTCGGGGATGAATGTTGCCGACTGCACCTTGGGCGATGCCGGACACAGTGAAGCGATGCTTCAAAAGACCAGTCCGGATGGAAAATTGCTTGGTGTTGATGCCGACCCGGAATCGCTATTGCGCGCTAAACAGTATTTGTATGACTTTGGCGAGCCTAGCCTACCGGCAGGCAGGCGCGTCACCTTTGTCCGTGATAACTTTGTTCACCTGAAAGAAATTATTAGTAGAGAAAATTTTTTTTCGATCGATGCCATCCTGATGGATCTGGGGTGGAGCAGCTCGCAGTTTGCCGAGCGGGGGAGAGGATTCAGCTTTGAGAAAGATGAACCGCTGGATATGCGCTACGGCGGGGACGGACCGACTGCGGCGGAGATTCTCAATACCTACAGTCAAAAAGAACTGGACTTAATTTTTAAAAACTACGGTGAAGAAAAATTAGCTAAAGAAATCGCCGCGAGCATTGTGTTACGGCGGGGTGTCGCGCCCCTCAAAACGACGAGCGAGTTAGTAGAAATGGTTCTCACGGTCTATCGGGGAAAATTACACTCCACCAAAGAGATCCCGTGGGTGGGGGGAATCCATCCGGCCACGAAAGTATTCCAGGCGTTGCGTATTGCCGTGAATAAAGAACTGGATGTGCTGAAAGAAACTCTGCCACAGGCCATAAGCGTCTTGGCTCCGGGCGGCCGATTAGCAGTTATCACCTTTCATTCTTTAGAAGACAGAATTGTGAAACATTTTTTTCAAGCCGAAGAAAATAAAACTTTAAAAATAATAACTAAAAAACCAATCACAGCTTCGGCGGCAGAACTGGAGGCTAACCCCTCCGCCCGCAGCGCCAAATTACGGGTGATTGAAAAATTATAAAATTATTTGACATTTAACATTGAACATTTAGCATTTTAAATCGGTATGTCCATCAAACTTCGTCTCAAATATCGTTATCGCTCCGTGAGACAATTCGTTGCATCCGTCAGTATGCCTGCTTGGATCTGGACGGGCTCAACCAAAGGAGCAGTCGCGGTTTTGATCGCGGTCGTTGGCATTGGTTATATGTTCCAAACTAACACGATCGGCACCAGCGGCTATGTTGTTCAAACGCTGGAGCAACAGATCGCGACGGTGAATGACGAAACCCGGAAATTAAACAGTGAATTGGCAACCGCGGAGTCTTTGGCAAATATTAAAGAACGGTTGAAAGGCTTAGGTGGCGATATGGCAATGGTAGCGGCTTCTGATGTTCAGTACCTGCGCCGGCGCTCTTTGGAGAAAACTGCTTTGGCTCGGTAGCGCCCTTTTATCAGCATCTATTCGCGTCTCGCCTCGTCAGAGTCGAGCATTTTTTTATTTGTCCGTAGAGTATGGTATACTAATTAACACTGCCATATGTATTTAATCATTCTTCAACGACTATTCGGCGAGGCTCTCTTGGATCTCGTCTATTTTCCTGTGTGGTGGTATTCGGGTGGGTGGAAATACGCCGGAAGCCGTTGTTTGGTCTGGCTGAAAGCCGGTAACCGCACGCTCGCTCCCGGGCTATGGCTCCAAAATCTTTTCGTGCCCATGTTTGGTCAAACCGATTGGCAGGGGAAAATTATCAGTTTTTTCATGCGCGGGGTACAAATAGTGGCTAGAACCTTGGCGCTTATTCTATGGACAATAATTTGCGCTGTAGTCTGGCTTATCTGGATTTTTTTGCCAGTTATCGCGCTCTACGGACTGGTGCGGTCACTTACTCCCGGAGTCTAGTTTATGCTTTTTGAATCTTTACCCCCGCTGCCCCTTCTATCGTGCTCTACCTGTCGAGCTTCCGGCATCGCCGGTTGGCGTACTTGCCCGGCCTGCCAAGGGTTGGGCATTGGCCATCTCGTCCGTGGTCGCTGGCTCTATTGGCAATATCCGCTGGAGCGCTATCACTTGGGCCTGCGCTGCGCTCGGCGAACTTTTAACAAAGTTCGTTTTATCACCGCCGTCATTATTGGTTTGAATTTTTGGGTATGGGCTGGGTTTGTGATCTATCGGGCCATAGCCTCCGGCAAGCTGGCGTTGAATAGCAACCCGCTCGTTTTCCTGGGCCGCCTTCCCGCCTCCGCGCTCACACTGGTTTGGCTGGGAGTGTTCATCTGGGTGTATCTGAAATATCGCTCTATCCGGGAAAAGCAGTTTGTTGGGCTCGTTGAACACCACACCTATAGAAAAACCAGCGCCAGCGAGCGCGCGGCCGCGAGCCCGGTGAATTGGGCGGAAGTGAAAAAAATTCCTCGCCGTCGGCGTCACAATATCGCCGATGCCTTCACCGCCGAAAGTCTGGAAATTACTGGTCAGGCGTATACCTTGGCCGATCAGGCCGGGTTCAACAAATTTACTCCGGCCCATTTATTTTACGCGACCCTCGGGTCCAATCGCATCAGCAATCTCTTTGTCCGTCTGGGTTTTTCTGCCGAGAGTATCGCTCAAAAATTAGCCCCGCTTTTCAGCGCCGACAATTCAAAGACCGGCGGCACGCACACCGCACCGGTGGCCACTGACGCTGTCTATCAAACGATCTTTCAGGCCTATGAAGAAGCCTACGCCGCTCATCAAGAATATGTCAGCGTCACCGAGCTGTTGGTGGCATCAGTAAAAGAGCTTCCGGAAGTGCAAGAGATTTTGTATGATCTGGGCATTGATAAGCAAAAACTCCTGAACGTGGTGGAGTGGGCGCGCATTCGGGAAAAGCTCTATCGCCAGTACCAAACTTTCCGCCGGGCCGCGCATCATCGCTCCACGCATGGCATGGACCGGGCCATGACAGCCGTCGCTACGCCATTTTTGAATCAATTGAGCGACGATCTGACGCTCTTGGCCCAGTTTGGCCACACGGCGCCCTGCATCGCGCGCGAACGGGAGATTGAAGATATTTTTCAAGTTGTTGACGGCGGGCAAGAAAACGTGTTGCTGGTCGGCGACTTTGGTACCGGCAAAAAGAGTGTGGTTGAGGGCATTGCCGAGCGCATGGTCGCGGATGACGTTCCGCCTCGCTGGCAAGACAAACGTTTAGTGCGTTTAAGTATTTCGTCGCTCCTCGCCGGCACCACTCCCGCCGGTGCCGTAGAGCGTCTCATCGGCATTATGAATGAAATCGCGCGCGCCCAAAATATTATTCTCTATATTCAAAATATCCACGAACTCATTGGTGTTTCCACCGGCGGCGCTGGCCAAAGCTTAGACGTCGCGAGCACCCTGGCCGAATATGTCGGGGGTGGCCGCTCTATGGTTATCGCCACCACTACGCCAGAGGCTTATGCCGAGCGCTTGGCCAACTCCAAATTGGGCACACTCTTCGCCAAAGTGGATATTCCCGAGATGGATGAAAACCAAGCGATTCAAGTGCTGGAGTCAAAAGTAGGAATTATTGAATATAAGCAGCAGGTATTTTTTGCCTATGATGCCATTGCCAAAGCGGTTGCTCTGTCCAAGCGCTTTATTCGGGATGTGCTTCTGCCCGGGAGTGCGTTGGAAATAATTACCGAAGCCGCGAGCCTGACCCATCGCGCCAAAGGCGCGAACGCCCTCGTCACTGCCGAAGAGGTGGCCAAGGTCATTGCCGAAAAAACCAAAATTCCGGTCACCGCCGTCACAAGCGACGAAAGCGCCAAACTGATGCACCTTGAGGAAGCCCTGCACCAGCGAGTGATTGGTCAGGACGAAGCAGTGACATTGGTTGCGAATGCTTTGCGCCGCGCGCGCGCCGAAGTCCGCTCTACGAGCAAGCCCATAGCCAACTTTTTATTTTTGGGGCCGACGGGGGTAGGTAAAACCGAACTGGCGAAAACCATTGCCGAGGTCTATTTTGGTGGCGAAGACCGCATGGTGCGTCTGGATATGAGCGAATATCAGGATAAAGCGAGTATTTATCGCCTCATTGGCGCGCCCGGCGAAAAGGGGAGCGGAATTCTGACTGAAGCCATTCGCCGCCGCCCCTTTGCTCTTCTCTTGCTGGATGAAATAGAAAAAGCCGATAAAGATATTTTGAATCTCTTTTTACAAGTTATGGATGATGGCCGCCTCACCGACTCTACTGGTCGGGTCATTGATTTCACCAATGTTATTCTCATTGCCACCTCCAACGCCGGCACCAGCTATGTGAGTGAACAATTGCGCTCCGGCATCTCTTCAGACGCTATCAAAGACCGCCTGCTCCACGGTGAACTCAAAGAGCAGTTTCGTCCGGAATTTTTAAATCGTTTTGACGGTATCGTGCTCTTCCGCGCCCTTGATTCCGATGACATCAAGAAAATAGCGGGGTTAATGCTCAAGCGCGTGGCCAAAGATTTGGACGCGAAAGGCATTGAGCTCAAGGTAGAGGACGCGGCGCTGGACTTTTTCGCCCGCGTTGGTTTTGACCCGGAGTTTGGCGCGCGTCCGCTTCGTCGCGCTTTGCAGGAGCGGGTAGAGAATCAACTGGCCGAATTGCTTTTAAGCAAAAAAATAAACCGTCGGGATGTTATCGTGCTCGGGGCGGAGGGGTGTCTCACTGTAGAATAGTAGCTATGCTCTATTTTTTTCTCTCGCTTTGTCTCTCTTTTGTTTTTACTCTCATTGTTCGCGCGTTGGCTCGCTGTGCCGGTATTGTTGACGTGCCCGACCAAGGTCGTAAACGGCACCAAAGGCCCATGCCGCTTCTGGGCGGTCTGGCCATTTTCCTGGCTTTCTGGCTCGTCATCGGGTATCTCCTTATTTTTAATCCCATCGTCGGGCTCCCCATTTTGAAACAAAAATTATGGTGGGTATTTATCGGCAGCCTTTTGCTTGTTCTCCTCGGATTGGCTGATGATATCTGGAATCTCCCGGTCGGCGTGCGCTTGGTTGTGACGGCGCTCGCCGCGGCACTCACTATCACGGGCGGCATGGGCCTTTCCAAAATGACTAATCCGTTTGGCGGGATCATTTCAGTGCCGTGGCTTCTTGGCGGCAGCATTGTTTTCGTCTGGCTGATGGGGATGATGTACACCACTAAAATTTCTGATGGCATGGATGGTCTCGCGACCGGGTTGGTCGGGATCGGAGCGGTTATAATATATTTTCTCGCCGGAAGCGCTAAATTTTTCCAACCCAATGTGAGTTTGCTCGCGCTCGTGTTCGCCGGCAGCTGTCTGGGTTTTCTTATCTTTAATTTTCATCCGGCCAGTATTTTTTTAGGCGAAGGGGGTAGCCTCTTCATCGGGTTTATGCTCGGTGTCTTGGCCGTTATCTCTGGGGGCAAGCTGGCCATTGGGCTCCTGGTCATGGCCGTTCCCATTTTTGATTTCGGACGCGTTATTTATAAGCGGCTCCGTCGCGGCCAGTCGATTTTTCAGGGCGATCGTGAGCATCTCTATTTTCAATTGTTTGATCGTGGTTTTTCCGAACGGCAAATAGTCCTTGGGCTCTATATACTCTCGGCCGTGTTTGGCGCTTCGGCGTTGTTTCTTCAAAGCGGAGAGAAAGTTGTTGCCCTGGTGTTACTATTCCTGGCCATGGTAGCCATTACTTGGTACGGCAATAAAAAGAGTATTCAGGTATGACTCAACCAGTTGAAACAAAAAAATGGCATCTCATACTCCTCGCAGCTGTCATCCTAGCGGCGGTAGGTTTTAAAATTTACGGCTCGCTCTGGACTAAGCACACTGTTCGTCTGGGCGGAGAAGAGTTCCGGGTGCTGGTAGCCGATACCCAAAGTCATCGGGTAACAGGTTGGAGCAAACGTAAAGACATGGGTGCATACGGCGGCATGTTGTTTGTCTTTCCGGAGCGGAGACAGCACACCATGGTGATGCGCAGCATGCTTTTTCCTTTGGATATTATTTGGATAGATGGTCGAACCATTGTGGATATGGCGCCAAATGTGCTGCCGGAACCAGGGAAAAGCGAGGCCGAGCTCACACCCTATTTCGCCCGGCTTCCCTCCACGCTCGTCCTAGAGCTCCCGGCCGGATTTATCAAGGCACACAGTCTCAAAATTGGTGATCAGATTGAAATCCTGTTCTAGTCTTGACTGTTCGCGCTTTTTACTATATACTGTTCTCACACAATCTTTTAATCTTCAATCTTCAGTATATGCTCGCAGTTATTGCTACCGGCGGCAAACAATATCTTGTTAAAACCGGCGCCAAACTAAAAGTAGAAAAACTCCTCGTAGAAGAGGGCAAGACTTTCGCGTTTGACAAGGTTCTTTTGACCGCGAACGATGACGGCAGCGACGCCAAAGTTGGCACTCCCTTTTTAAGCGGGGTAAAAGTAGCGGCCGAAGTAGTGAAGCAAGGAAAGGGCCGCACCATCCGGGTGGAAAAGTTCAAGCGCAAAGTGCGCTACCACAAGGTTCACGGCCAGCGTCAGCGGTTTACGGAAGTAAAGATCGCTTAAACGAAAGTAAATACTCTATTAAAAATTAAATAACCCTCCGACGTAACGTCGGAGGGTTATTTCTTCGTCCTATTTTTTATCGCGCTTTCCAGCGTAATGGCATCGGCGTAGGTGAGGTCGCTGCCGAGCGGCAACCCGCGCGCGAGCCGCGTGATAATAATTTTCGGGTTTATTTTTTTTAATTCCTTTTCCAAATACATCATAGTCGTTTCCCCGGGCAGATCAGGGTTGAGCGAGAGCACCACCTCTTTGGCCGTTTGCCCCCGCTTTAAGAGTTCTTCTATTTTCATTCGTTCCAAACTGTCTTCATCGGTAACATCCAAAAGCGTGCGCAGCACATGGTATACCCCGCGCCAGGCGCTCGTTTGTTCAATCGCCGCCAGGTCTTGTGGGTTAGTCACCACGCAAATAGCATTGTGGTCACGCCCCTTGTTGGCACAAATGGTGCATGGGCTCGTGTCGCTAAAATTCCAGCACACCTCACAGCTTCGGACCGTCTCAATTACGTCTTTGAGCGCGAGCATCAGTTCTGTTACTTCTTTTTTTCCCGATTTGAGCCAGTGAAAAACAAACCGCTCGGCCGTGCGTTCACCAACCGAGGGCAGTTTCTTGAGCGCTTTGATGAGGCGACTGATGGACGGAGAATACATACCTACTTCTTGTCGCCGCTCAGGCTGGGAAATCCGCCCATATCCTGCATTTTGCCGGCGATTATTCTCTGCATTTTTTTCATGGCGTCGGCATGAGCGTCTTTAATGGCACTTTCCAATTTAGTTTTTTTATCCGGCGCGAGCATTTCCGGAGCGATCGCGAGCCCGGTTATGCCTAGGTTGCCGTCCATGGTTAATACCACACTGTCGCCGCCAGAGCGGGCGGTAACAGATTCGCCACTCATGACATTTTGGTATTTTTTACCCTGATCACGGAGATCTTTGAATTGTTTGAGTTTGCTAAACATGGACATACGGTTTATTTAAATATAATTGTCATTCTGATCCCGACTCAGTCGGGAGAAGAATCTTCCGTTTATGCTTCACCGTACACGATTGGCGACGCAATTTTGAAGATCCTTCACATTCGTTCAGGATGACAGTTTTTTAATTTTAAAAAGCTGGAATATTTTGGTCGGGAGTTGGTGGCGCTGAAAACGCCGACTTTGGCTTCAGTGGCGCGTTGCCCGGATCATTGTAACTGGTATCAAGGTTCCGGAATGAGGCAAAGGCTTCGTTGAATGATACTTTCACCAGGCCCGTGGGGCCGTTGCGGTGTTTGGCTATATGTATTTCGGCGACGGTGCGCTCGTCCGGCGCGATATCCTCGGCTCGGTAGCCGCGGTCAGCCGATTTGCGGTAGATAAAGAGCACCACGTCGGCATCCTGTTCAATGGAGCCGGATTCGCGCAGGTGCGATAGCTTGGGAATAGCCGGTTTGCTCTGCTCCACCACGCGCGAGAGCTGGGACAGCGCCAAAACCGGGATATTCAGCTCGCGAGCAATACCTTTCAGGCCGCGGGTAATCTCGGCCACTTCTTGTACGCGGTTATCGCTGTTGCCATTGCTCCCGGATTCCATCAGTTGCAAGTAGTCAATCACGATGAGGCCGAGCCCATGCTCAGCTTGGAGACGCCTCGCCTTGGTGCGGATCTGCATGATGTTGATGTTTGGTGAGTCGTCTATAAAAATAGGGGATTCAGACAGAACACCAATGGCGTGGCCAATGCGCGGGAAATCGTCATCTTCAGGTCGGTCCGACAATCGGCCAGTTCTCATTTTCCATAAATCTACATTCGCTTCGGAACAGAGCAGGCGGTCTACCAGCTGTTCTTTACTCATTTCCAGAGAAAACAGGCCAACGGATATTTTTTGTTTGGTGGCGATATGGCGCACCATGTCCAATGCCAATGACGTTTTACCGACCGATGGCCGGGCGGCCAAAACAACGAGATCAGATTTTTGCAGTCCCGCGAGCAGGTTGTCTAGAGCTCTAAAACCGGTCGGCGTGCCGCGCAGCTGCCCTTTATTTTTATGCAGTTCGTCAATACGGTCAAAGGCATCGGCCAAAACCCCGCGAATAGGCGTAAAGGATTGTTTGAAATAAATTTGGGAAACGCCGAATAAATGCTGTTGCGCCTGGTCCAAAACGCGTTCCAAATCGTCTACCTCCTCTTGGTACGATAAGCGAGTGATTTCCTGCGAAGCGGAAAGTAGCCGCCGCCTCGTCGCCTTACGATGGACAATATTCGCGTAGTGCGCCACATTTGAAGAGGTGGGGACAGTATTGGTGAGTGCCGCGAGGTATCCGCGCCCGCCAACGCTCTCCAGGTGATTTTTTTCCGTCAACCGGTTGCTTAAAGTTAGGAGATCCAGCGGTTCGTTCTTGGCGTAGAGCTCCATTATTGCCTCAAAGATTTTCGCGTGCGCGTCTTTATAGAAATCCTCCACGCGCACCATATCGGCCACTTTGAGCATGGCGTCTTTGTCAATCAAAAGCGATCCGAGGAATGACATCTCGGCTTCCAGACTCTGGGGTGGAATTTTTTCAATATCATCAAGCGCCATAACGATCTGCCATCCTGAACGAAGTGAAGGATCCCTTGCCTATGAGTTTAAGGGATTCTTCGTTTCACTCAGAATGACAATTAAACAAAACCAACCGTAGGTTTTTAAGTTCTTCTATGGTAACCGAAGTGCCCCCTTTAGACAAGGGGTGATGGGGAAGAAATGTGAGGAGTCGGTGGGTAGCTTCGGTACGCTTCTCTTTTCCTTGAAACCTGCTATACTTCAAACACAGCGACCCTATGTTATTTCCGCTTATTTTGTTGGCGTATTTCATTTTTACCGGTTTTTTAGCCGAGCCGCTCCCGACCGGCTCATTCAATTTCCAAAAAACCTGGCGCACTGCCATTTTGGGTATGTTTTTCAGTTTTTCGCTGGCGAGTTTTCTCGCCGGGGCCGCTGTAGTTTTTTTTAAACTAAATCTTCCGGCAATCATAGCCATTCTCATAGTAAACTTTTTAATTACTTTAGTTCTTAGATTGTTAATAAAAAAAGATGAAGTCATAGTCATAGAAGGGGATGAGACGGAAACCGAATTGGAACCGCCGACTGCTGCCTGGTGGGGTGCCATACTCTACTTGGTGTTGGCCGGGTACGGTTTTTATCTGCTTCATACCTCACAAAGCGCCGTGAGCCTTCTTACCCCGTGGCAAACCATTGACCCGCTTTATATCTATATCTTTGCGTCGGCGACTCTGCTTGTCGGCGCATTAGTTTTTTCCAAACTCCCGGTCTCATTTATTTTGGGATTGCTCATCATCCACGGGGCGTTGCTGCACAGTTACTTGCCGCTCACGCATCAATTGTTCTACGGGGCCGACCAGTGGCGCCATGTGGCGGTGGAGACAAGAATTGTGGCCGAGCGGCCTCTTGAAGCGGCCAGGTTAAGCGCCCCTGCCAATACGCTGGAGGGTAAACTGGCTATCAATTCCTCCGGGTTGAATGTGAGCACCCTGGCCTACAGCTCCTTCTGGGGGGTATCCGCGCTCATCGCTCGCGTCACGTCGGTTGATCTCATCGCTCTTAACAAATGGCTCGTGCCAATTCTCTGGTCGCTCATTTTACCGATTATTTTGTTTGAGTTGGGGTCGGTACTCGGCTGGAGCGACCGAGCATCGTTATTTTTAGTTTGGTTGAGCGCCCTGCCTTTCACCTGGCAAGCCCTCGGCTCTCTCACTTTGCCCGTGAGTTTTGGTTTCCTGATCTGGCTTCTGTCCGTGATTTTATTGCTCAAAAGAATTGGGCAGCCAGAGCATCGGCAGTGGCCGTTTCTCTTGGTTTTCGGCGTACTATCAATTTTTAATTATACCTTATACTTTATTCTCTTCTGGCTCGGCTGGGCGCTCGCCGAAGCAATCACAAAGTTCGATGTTCGGCGTTCGATGTTTAAAATTTTCTCCACGGGCTTATTGGCTTTACTCACTGCCCTCGTTTTGCCTGCCGTTGAACTCATCACTCACTATAGTCAATTCACCCCGCCCGGTAACTGGTTCCATCAGCTTCGGCAGGTAGTATATGTCAAACAATTTTTAGCCAATCTCAGCGCTTGGTATCTTGCCATCGGCCCACGGGCAGGGGATATCACCACGGGCAATATTATTTTTAATCAGACTCCGCTAGCCGCTTTCGTGCCCAATGCGTTGACACTCTGGCGCTGGTGGCTGGTCGCTTTCATGGCGCTATTTTTGGTCGCCGTCGCGTATGGGTTTATTCTGTGTCTCAAAAAACAAAGCCGGGAATACCAGTGGCTCGCGGCTCTCGGTGGTAGTTTATTCCTCTCCTATTTTATTTCCCGCTATCTGTTAGCCGGGGAGAACATTTTCACCCGACGGCTTGATCCGGTTCTCGCCTTCTTTTTTTTGTTTTTTGTGTTGGCTGCTTTCACCGTTCTCAATTTTTTCTCTCTCAAAAAACGCTTTGTTGCACCCGTAGTTCTCCTTTTGACTTTCGCCATTGCCGCTTCCTATTCACTTGGCCCCGACACGAGCACCGTGAACGCCAGCGAATATGCCGCGATGCAATACGTCTGGAGTCAGGAAAAAAATAGTTCTCGGCACTGCGTTATCGCCGGTGCCTACCCCCTGCTCGCGCTTGAAGCGCTCTCCGGTAAAGACATTATCGGCGGCGGTTTCTCTATCAATCAATATTTTAGCCAACCAGAGCTCGTTTCGCTCTATCGCAATTTCTCCGGCTCGGATTCTGATTGGCAGGAAGCCTTGCGTCTCACCAGTGTCAAAAGATGCACCTATGTAGGCGCTATTTCTCGCTTCGGCATCGCACCGGAAAAACAGTTTGGCAATATTGGCGTTTGGTGGTATCCTAAATAAAAATTTAACTCAAGTAATCAGGCTGTCATTCCCGCGAAAGCGGGAATCCATAGGCAAACTCGGAAAAAAGTCTGGCGATGGATTCCCAATCAAGTTGGGAATGACAACCGACAGATATGTCCGATTGTCTCTTCTGCAAAATCGCGGCCGGTGATATTTCAAATTACACCGTCTATCAAGATGAGCACGTTTTGGCTTTTCTAGATATTCACCCCTGCGCAAAGGGGCACATGGTGGTTATCCCCAAGAAACACTTTGCCAGTCTGCTTCATATGAGTACGGCAGAATGGCAGCAGCTATCAGGGGGTCTTCAGGGGGCCATAAAACGCCTAGAGCAGGTACTAGCCCCTGATGGGCTGAATATTGGCATTAACGAGCGCTCGGCCGCCGGCCAAGCCGTGGCCCATGTGCACTGGCACATTATTCCGCGCTACGAGGGCGATGGCGGCGGGTCAATGCATTCAATTGTCAGGAGCAAAGATGCTGGGGACGTTAAAGAAATAGCCAAATTATTTGTATGACCACTCGCCATTTGAAAAAGATATCTTCTGAAGTCATTCATCAAAATCCTCGCTGGTCGTACAAGCACGACGTCTGCTCGCTGCCCACTGGCGCGCCCACTGAATATTATTATGGTGAAAAGCTTGGAGCGGTAATAACGGTTCCGGTCACTGCCGAGGGCAAGCTCGTGCTCGTTGTGCAATATCGCTACCTCGCAGACAAATTGTCCATTGAATTTCCCGCTGGCGCCATGGAAACTGGGGAATCGTCGCTCTTCGCCGGCCAGAGGGAGTTATTAGAAGAAACTGGCTATCAAGCCGATGATTTTGTGAGTGTGGCTTCATTTGAACCTCTGCCCGCCTATTTTATGAATCCAGTACATATTTTTGTGGCCTATGAGGCCGTCGCTTCCGGCCGACAACGTTTAGATGTTGATGAATCTGTTGAAGTTATTGAGCGGCGTGTGGATGAGTTTGAAGACATGATCCGCCAGGGTCAGATTTGGGCCGGGCCGACATTAGCCGCTTGGGCGCTCGCGCGCGAGCAGGTATTAAAGATTCAAGCGGGAAGTGAGGGTCAATAATATGCGCCTACCTGTCCAACGCCTGGCGCGCGCGGCCTTCATTCTCGGGCTGGCTCTGGTGGCGTATGGGTGGTACGGCAGCGCGCCGGCGTATATCGGTAAAAGGACGACTTTGGTCGCGACAAACCAGCCGGCGGCGGCGACCGGAACAGTCGGTCAGGACAGCGGCCCGCAGGTATTGGGAGAGAAAACTATCAGCGCTCCCGAGACGCCGGTCGTAGTGCGCGTTATTGACGGCGACACCATTGAACTGGAAACCGGCGAGAAAGTGCGCTATATCGGCGTGGACACGCCGGAAACGGTGCACCCGAAAAAAGCGGCGCAGTGTTTTGGCAAGGAAGCCAGCAATAAAAATAAAGAATTAGTAACAGGCAAAAAGGTGCGTTTAGTCAAAGACATCTCCGAGGTTGATCGCTACGGGCGCCTGCTCCGCTATGTATATCTGCTGGATGGCACATTCGTTAATCTGGAATTAGTAAAAGAAGGCTACGCCCGTCCGGCGACTTTCCCGCCTGATGTGAAATACAGCTCCGCGTTTGTCGCGGCCGCGCGCGAAGCCCGATTAGCACAGCGTGGATTGTGGGCGGTCTGTCATTCCCGCGAAAGCGGGAATCCATAGGCAAACTTGCACAAGAGTCTGGCGATGGATTCCCAATCAAGTTGGGAATGACAGCTAAATAACAACTGTAAAAATATGATGCGTTTAATTATTATTTTTTTCAGTGCCGGCTTTTTGGTCTGGCTCGCCGTCTATGGCCTGGGCGGTCAAAAGAGAGAAGAGCCATCGCCGCCTTCATTGGACCAGATTTCTTTGGCCAGTATTGATTTGAATAATCCGGCATCACCGGGAAAACCGGCGCCCGCTAAGAATAATGCCTTTATGAAACCATTTCCGCTCACCATAGATAAACATAAAAAATATACCGCTACGCTCGCCACCACCGCTGGAAATATCGTTATCAGTCTGAATGCGGCCGCGACGCCGAATACCGTGAATAATTTTGTTTCTCTGGCGCGGGAACATTTTTACGACGGCACGATTTTCCATCGGATCATTAAAAATTTTATGATTCAGGGCGGCGACCCGGAGGGCAATGGCACCGGCGGCCCGGGCTATCGTTTTGCCGATGAGCCATTCAAGGGCAATTACACGCGCGGCGCGGTGGCGATGGCGAATGCCGGGCCAAATACCAACGGTAGCCAATTTTTTATTATGCACCAGGATGTGCCCCTGCCGAAAAATTACATCATTTTTGGTAAAGTGACACAAGGGCTTGATGTCGTGGATGCCATTGCGACCGCCCCAGTCACGGCCGGCGGCGAAGGTTCAACGCCAGTCAATCCGGTCGTGGTTAATAGCGTGACAATCGAGGAGAAGTAAAGCGGGTGTCATTCCCGCGAAAGCGGGAATCCATAAGACAAACTTGAACAAAAGTCTGGCGATGGATTCCCAATCAAGTTGGGAATGACAATTTAAAATTAGGATTTTATATGTCCGCCCTCGTTTTTGACATTGAAACCATCGGCGAAGATTACAACCTGCTTGACGAGACCACGCAGACCATGCTCACGCGGTGGCTCAAACGCGAATCGTACGATGATGATGAATACGAGCACGCTCTTGATGATGTCAAAAATGGCCTCGGATTTTCTCCGCTCACCGGGCAAATTGTTGCCATTGGCATTTTAGACGTGGAGCGCGGCAAGGGCGCTGTATATTATCAGGCGCCGGGAGAAAAGCATGATGAGTTTGAAGAAGAGGGTATTGTCTTCAAACAAAAGACCGAAGCCGAGATGCTCGCCAGTTTTTGGCAGGTCGCAGAAAAATTCACCACGTTTGTTTCCTTCAACGGCCGGCAGTTTGACGCGCCCTACCTCGCCGTGCGCTCGGCCGCGCACCACATTAAGCCATCTAAAAATTTGTTGTCCAATCGGTATTTGAGCATGCAGCGCGGAGCCGAGCATGTGGATCTCATTGATCAACTTAGTTTTTATGGCGCTATGCGTCGCCGGGGGAGTCTGCACCTCTGGAGCCGGGCCTTTGGCATTAAAAGCCCCAAAGCGGACGGGGTGTCCGGCGACGACGTAGCCGGGTTATTCAAAGAGAAAAAATTTGTGGACATTGCGAAGTACAATGTGGGCGATCTGCGCGCGACCTGTGAACTCTTTGAAGTTTGGAAAAAATATTTCGTCGTCTAATTTCAGTTTAAACAATTGAAAAATAGCCGTCCGTGGGGTATACTAATGCTATGGACGAAACTCAAAACAAGCCTAGTGAAGAGCCAGTTATAAAAGTTGATCCTGATATCAACTTTTTTGGCATGACCAATTTCCGGAATCAAAACCGGAGATTTGGCATCAAGACCGACGATCGCCGCCGCCACATGTATGTGGTCGGCAAGACCGGCATGGGTAAAACGACCATCTTGGAGAACATGGTCCTCAACGACATCTACGCCGGCCACGGTGTCGGCCTGGTTGACCCGCACGGTGACTTTGCTGAAAAAATTATTGACTTCATACCCTCCAACCGCATCAACGACGTCGTGTATTTCAACCCCGCCGACGTTAACTTTCCGATTGGTTTTAACATTCTTGAATCCATCAATCCGGAATATCGCCATCTGGTCGCCTCCGGCCTCATGGGTGTCTTCAAAAAGATCTGGCCCGATGTCTGGAGCGCCCGTATGGAATACATTTTGAACAACACACTCTTGGCTCTCTTGGACTACCCGGGCACCACGCTTCTGGGCATCAATCGCTTGCTCGCCGATGAAGACTACCGCCGTCGCGTGGTGAACAATTTGAAAGATCCCGTCGTCAAAGCTTTTTGGCTCACTGAATTCGCCGGCTACAATGACAAATACAAACAAGAAGCCGTCGCGCCTATTCAAAACAAGATTGGTCAGTTTTTGTCCGCGTCAGTTATTCGCAATATTGTCGCCCAGGTCAAATCTCGCATTGATATTCGGGACATCATGGATAGTAAAAAGATTTTCATCATGAACTTGTCCAAGGGGCGCATCGGCGAGGACAATTCGCGCCTGCTCGGCGGTATGCTTATCACCAAAATTCAGCTGGCCGCCATGGAACGCGTTGATATTCCCGAAAATACTCGCAAGGATTTCTTTTTGTACGTTGATGAATTTCAAAATTTCGCCACGGAAAGTTTTGCGAATATTCTTTCCGAAGCCCGCAAGTATCGGCTTGATCTCGTCATGGCCCACCAATATATGGAACAGCTGGATGAGCTGGTCTTGGCCGCCGTCATCGGTAACGTCGGTACCATGGTGACCTTCCGGGTGGGAAGTAGCGACGCGGAAATTTTAGCCAAAGAATTTGCGCCTACTTTTGTTGAAGAAGATTTGGTCAATTTACCCAAGTATCAAACCTATCTAAAATTAATGATTGACGGTGTTGCTTCGCGCCCTTTCAGCGCGACCACCCTTCCGCCGATCGGGGCCTCCACCCACAGCACCGAGAAAGTCGTGCGCGTTTCGCGCGAGCGCTACGCTGTTCCCCGCGAAAATATTGAAGACAAGATTATGCGCTGGAGCGGCATGATCCCGATGGGAGCCGACGAGGCCGGGGAGCTGGATGTAGACGAAGAGGAAACCATGTTCAAAAAAGAACCGGCTCCCAAACCGCCCGCCGTGTCTGCTCCCAAACCAGCATTTACCTCTCCGAAGCGTAGCGAAGGGGGGCCAACAAAACCCGTCACCACTCCCACTGTAAAACCCCAGCCACCGACACAGAATATTCAGCGGCCGGTGCCTCCCCCTCCTACATCTAAACCTCCACAAAATCAGCCAGGCAATCAAGGTGAAAGTGGTCGTAATAGAAATAAGAAGAACAGAAATCGCGGCAACCCGCCACCCGGAACATCAGGCGAGCATGTTCAGCTTGTTGACCCAAACCAAAAAGGCATTTCTTTAGCGCAAGCAATTGGTGGAAACAAAGCCGCCGCTTTTACCTCGCCGAAGTCCAAACGGGACGAAGGCGGGCCGCGTCAAGAAAATACTGCTCGGCCACCAGCCCCAGAACCAAAATCGGACAATGGGCCTTCAGCAATGGATCTGGGTCTTTTGCCGACCAACTCTCCTGCCGCTCCGCCGCCTGCCCAGATGAATCCCCGAAGGGATGAAGGCGGGCCGGAACCAAAACCTCTCGCTCCTCCGGTTGTAAAACCACCAGAACCAAGGCCTGCTCCTTCACCGCCTCCTCCAGAATCAGTACCACCATCCAAGACTCTCCAGCCTGGAAAAGTGACGAAATTAGACGAGTAAAAACAGCCCTGTACCTCTGCCGGCTGGCGGACTGGTGCGGGGTTTACCGCGCATCTTATTGGTGCAGGGTTCGCCATGTACCGTCTCTGGTACATGGTTGCTAATTTAGAGGGGGAATAGTAAAGTAAAATGAGTTTGAAAACTATGAAACCACTTACAATAAAAGACCCATTTTTATTCGGCGAATGGTTTGGCATCTCTTGGTTTCACAGTTGCTATGTGCCGGGCATGGTTTCCGCCATCAAAGAAAGACTGAGCTATGGACTGTCGCAATATGTGGCTGAACAAGAGGGGAATATTCATCGTAACTATTTTTCTCGCTCGGAATGGACTGACTTGGGCAGACGTTTTTTGGAGGAAATAATTATTGATTCTACCAAGCTAGCCACTATTTTACAGGAAACCCGTCAAACAGCTGATGATTTGATGCACTGGTCAAAGGATTTTAATCTGAAGGCTACGCTTCCCACTGATTCCGGAGAACAACTCGCTCTTCTTTCTGGCTATCATAATATAAGTCATCAATTATGGACGTTAGGGATGATTCCAAATATTTTGGAACTTGAGAATTCTTTAACGAGCTGGCTCGCTACTCGGTACAATATTATGATGGGGAGAATTTTTATGTATTGACTGGTGAGGCGGCTAGAAATATTACTGATTCTATCAGAGCCAAATTGCCTCCGCCAGAAATAAGAAATGAACTACATGGGGAATGTGCTTTTTCTGGTAAGGTGCATGGGCGAGTTAAAATTGTCAACCGCGCCGATGAAATGAGTAAATTTACGGATGGTAATATTTTAGTTTCTAACGTCACTGACCCAACTCTATTGCCTATAATGAAAAAAGCCAATGCCTTTGTTACCAATATGGGTGGTTTAACTTGTCACGCCGCCATCGTCGCCCGCGAAATGAAAAAGCCGTGCGTCGTTGGGACAAAGATTGCGACGCATGTCTTCAAAGACGGCGACATGGTGGAGGTGGACGCGGAGCGAGGGATAGTACGAAAAATTCCTTGACCGCGCGGAGTCCGGTCGAATGACTGGACGGAGAAGGGGATAGTGAGAAAAATCGAATCAGGTCAGGCAGGTTGACAAAGTATCTGAATTATTATATAATTAGGATAGTATACTATCCTAATTAAAAATATGACTATAAAACGCTTATTACAGCAAAAAATTGAAGGTGTTCTCTTCAAGGGAAAGGCCATTATACTGTATGGAGCAAGGCAGGTGGGAAAGACCACCCTGATTAATGAAATTCGTAAAAAATATCCCGCTTCTCTCTACTTAAATTGTGATGAGCCAGATATACGTCAAGCCCTAACGGGTGCGACCTCCACCTCTCTTAAAGCCTACTTGGGAGAGGCCAAATTAGTTTTTATTGATGAAGCCCAGCGGGTTAAAGATATTGGTTTGACTCTCAAGCTATTGGTGGATACCTATCCCGCCATTCAAGTCGTGGCTACCGGTTCGTCGTCGTTTGAGCTGTCCAACCAAGTGGTGGAGCCGCTCACCGGACGCAGTTATGAATTTTATTTGTATCCCTTTTCCGTTGCGGAACTCAACGCCTCCTACTCTCCGTTAGAGTGGAGCCGTCTTCTGGAACGTCGGTTGTTGTATGGTATGTACCCGGCTATAGTGGCAGAAGAAGGGCAAGTTGATGAAGAATTAAAAGCTCTGGCCAGAAGCTATGCCTACAAAGATGTATTACAATTTGAAGATATCCGGCGTCCCGACGTGCTGGAAAAACTATTGTCGGCGTTGGCTTTGCAGATCGGCAATGAAGTTTCATATAACGAACTGGCGCGAATGCTCGGCGTCAATCGGGTCACGATAGAAAAATATATAACAGTGTTGGAACAGGCATTTATTATTTTCCGTCTTAAACCGTACAGCCGCAATCCCCGTAAAGAGCTGGCCAAACTTCGTAAAATATATTTTTACGATACTGGTATGCGTAACGCACTCATCAATAATTTGAATCCACTGTCGCGGCGCACCGACGCGGGGGTGTTATGGGAGAATTTTTGGATCAGTGAACGGATGAAATATAATCGCAATCGTGGCAGTGATGTGCCGGGCTATTTCTGGCGCACCTATGGTCAGCAGGAAATTGATTATGTTGAGGATAGACAGGGGGCGGTGAGCGGCTTTGAGTGTAAATGGTCAACTGAAAAAAATACGCGAATACCTAGTGAGTGGAAAGCTTTGTATCCTACGGCGCCGTTGACTATTGTTACCCCTGCTAATTTTTTGGTGACGGTGACGGCGCATGAGGTATGAAGATGGCGATGTGGTGTACATACCAGCCGAAAGTGAAAAGGTAAAGGTGGGCGATATTCTGGTCACGAATATGGCCGTAAAAGCCTTGTTTTAGGCTTTTCTCTTATCTTAGCCACGATATACGGTGGATAGGTTATCCACTAAAATTTTAGCTTGACATAGTTACTTGAGAGTGAAATAATGGAGTGGTAACAAAGGAGAAATTTTTATGCCCAAAAAATATACCAGCGACACCCAAGAAATTTTAGAGTTAGTGCGTTTTCTCAAGGACAACGCGGCCACGCAGGAAAGTGTTGACCATCTGGAGAAAAGAATCAATGAGATTAATTATGACCTCAGAGTTTATATTGATGAAAAGCTGTCCGATTATACTTCGGATATATTTAAGAGATTGGATAAAAAATACAAACAGGATGTTCAATTTAAGGAAAAGGTGGTGGAGTTATTCTCCAAACATAAAATTGGAGCAGCGCCACCGCCGAGGATTCGTCTATTGCCAGCTGGGCCGGGGAGTTGGAAACTTATCTCAACACCACCGAGAAAAATGTTTTAGATCGAGTGAAGCACTGTTGGTCATCGCTCTTCACACCCCGCGCCATTTTTTATCGTCATGAAAAGGGGCTCATTGACGCGCAAGTATCAGTGGCGGTCGTTATTCAGAAAATGGTGCAGTCTGAAGTGTCAGGTGTGGCCTTCACCGTGCACCCAGTGACCGAAGATTACAATCAGATGATCATAGAGGTTGCGCTTGGTCTTGGTGAAGCCATTGTCGGCGGGCTGGTGACGCCAGACAGCTATGTGGTTGGTAAAAGCGATTGGAGCATTTTAGATATCCAGGTGAGCGAGCAAACGAAGAAGCTGGTAAAGGGCGGGGCAGGCAATTCCGAACACGGAGCAAATCATTGGGTAGAGCTTAACGCCGCCGAGGGCGGCAAACAAAAGCTCTCTGGTCGGCAGATCATTGAATTTGCCAAAGCATTTAAAAATATTGAAGATCATTACGGCTTCCCGTGTGATATAGAGTGGGCCATGGAAAAAAACAATCTTTTTATTACCCAGAGTCGGCCAATTACAACCTTAAAACCTCTTGTTTAGGTTCAAAACTGAAATTGTGTTGACAATTTTCCTATTTTGTGCTATACTATATTCCAATAAATTGGGTAACGGCGTTTATCAAAGTTCCCAAAATTTACCCCGGCGTTACGTCGGGGGAGCAGGTCGAAAAACTTAATTAAGATCTCAAAACACATTTTGGGAACAAAACGTCACAATTCTATGGCTTTTGGTACCGATCGGCAAATGTATGATGTGGACTTGTCCTGCGCTAAATGCGGGGCTCACATTTCACAGCTGCCTTTCCAACCTTCTGGCGACCGACCGGTGTATTGCAGTGAATGCAATCGCGCGTTCCGCCAAACTCGTGGTGGTGGCATGGGAAACGGCGGCATGAGCCGTCCCCCGCGCCAAATGTACAGCGTCAACTTGACCTGTGCCGGTTGTGGAGCGGCTATTACACAGCTGCCTTTCCAACCGTCTGGCGACAAACCAGTGTATTGCCGAGACTGCATGCAGGCTCGCCGCAACGGTTAATCTTCAAAAAGACTTCAAGCCATGCACCGTTCTGGTGCATGGTTTTTAGTTACAGTGCTCTTGCTTTAGAGAGTTTTTTCCGTTAGTATACTGTGAGCCTATAAATTTATATTTTATGAATAAAAGAGAAAGAGAAATTTTTGTTTATACTTACAAAAAAGTAAAGACATGGCTGAAAGAGCATCCGGCGCCCGGTCACGATTTTGAGCACGCCGACCGCGTTGCTCGTTACGCTATTCGTCTGGCTCGCCGGCATGGGGGCAATATTTTTTTATCCGCTCTTTCCGGTCT
>JACRFW010000052.1 GCA_016234265.1 Candidatus Magasanikiibacteriota bacterium | reverse complement strand
GGCGGTATTTAGCTGGACAAACTAAGTGGTACAGCAGTAACGAGACATTGTGTGACCGTTTGATATGTTCTGACATGCACCCAGTTTACCAGCTTTTACCCACGCAGCATAGCTGCGGGGAAAATTTGATTCATTTTAGTATCATCTTTTTCTTTCTCAAATTCTTTATATCTCTCAAAGAGATCTGAAAAGCTGATATCTAACTCTTTGATTTTACCAAGCGCATCTTTAATAAACAGCTTATGAAGTTCAGTTAAATAGTACTTCAAAGCTCTGTATCTTTTTTTTCTTTCAATATCAACTTCAAAAATATTCTGTTTATTGTCAACAAGAAATTTCTCTACCTTCTCTTGCCTCCTAATCTGAGCTTTATTTTGATACCCTTTTTCTTTTACAATACTATCCTCCTGGCTTACTGTGAGAACTGGGACTAAAGAAAAACGTAATGTCTTATTCAGCGCATACTTCCTCGTAAACCCCTCAAAAACACTTTTTTTATTTTCATTCTCCATACAAAAAAGATTACTTATCTAAAAACTTCTTCCCTTTTTGTTTGCCCAAAAAATTCTTTTTGGAAACAACCGATTTCCCCAGTCGCTTCTCTAACTGTTTGCGCGCCCCGCCGGCAATATCGCCACCCGCTTCCGCGTCGCTTTTGAGCTTCGGCAAACCTTTGGAATTTTCGGTGCGGTGAATTTCCGTAGTGGCGCGTTCGCCGAGCATATTAAAAATTAGTTCAAAGTCATCCATATGGTCCCGGAGATTTTCACGCTTCAAGCCCTTCAGTTTTTTATATTGACTTGGTGTCACGCCAAACGTGGCCTTGGAAATTTCGGCGGTCAATATTTCATAATCCTGCTGGCCGCGAGCGCCGCGATTTTTCCATTCATCGGTCAATTCTTCCCGAATAGCAATACCACGCAACCGCTTCTCGATCCATTCATCACTATAACCCTTAAGCTTATAGAGCATTCGCGTACGCTTGGTAGCTAATTCAGGATTTTCTATCTCTTGAACACGCTCATACCCCACTTTGGCCAACCAACGCTTAAACGGCTCGGCTTTGGGGCTGGGGATGGATTGAATAAGGCGAAAAATGCCTTCGGTAGTGGCGCAGAGCATTTTTTGAGTCCCGCCAGGCGTTGGCACCTCAAGGGTATGTACAATTTGTACCCACCCTTTGGCCAGTTCTGGATCCCGCAGCTTCATTCGTTGGATATACTGCTTGGGATCATTTGAATCAATCAGTGCCAAAACCGCATCTTCGACCACAAACCACCACTCGCCATTTTTGAATAGTTTACGTACGTTTTTGCCTTTAAAAATTGCTATGTTTGTTGTATCCATAGCTTGGTTATCCCCCTCCATACGAATGTGTATTAAGAATAAATTACGACTCTATAATACTCCAAAAATTAAAAAAGGACGACGGTTGTCGCCCAATAGATATGCTTACCAATCGGTTAAGCGCTACTGGAACCGCCGCCCATCTCTAATCTTAAGAGGGCGAAGGCATATCTATAAATTGGGCGACAAACCCAATTATACAATAATTATTAAAAAGTGCAAGCTCTTAAGGCTTCAACCGCCCAATCGTCCGTGGGAAAGGAATACACTCGCGGATATGCTCCACACCGGTAATCCAGCGCACGGCGCGCTCCAGGCCGATGCCAAAGCCGGAGTGCGGCACAGCGCCGTAGCGGCGGAGATCTAGATACCACTCGTAGTCGGCCTGGTTCAGACCTTCTTTCTTGATGCGTTCAACAAGAATATCAACATTTTCTTCACGCTGACTGCCGCCGATGAGCTCTCCCCCGCCGTCAGTCGCAATCAGGTCGTCGTTGAGGGCGCGGCGCGGGTCGGTGATATCCAACTTCATATAAAATGGCTTAATTTCTTTGGGCCATTTTTCAATGAACACCGGGACTAAGCTGTCTTTGGTGAGTAGCCCCTCGTCGTCGTTGCCGAGGTCCTCACCATGCTTGATGTCACTTCCGAGCTCGTGTAATTTTTCTATAGCTTGGTCGTAAGTATAGCGTGTGAAAGGCGCATCAGCTTTTTTTAGCTTTTCTACATCACGCTCCAAAATGGTCAGTTCTTCCTGACAGTGAGCCAAACAATGGCGGACGATGTGGCGCACCAACCCTTCTTGAATGGCTAAGTTTTGATCATGCTCCACAAACGCCGCTTCGGCATCCATCATCCAAAACTCGGTAAGGTGGCGCTTGGTCTTGCTCTTTTCCGCGCGAAAGACCGGGCCAAAATCATAACAGCGACCCACCGAAGCGATAGCAGCTTCAATATATAGCTGGCCGGACTGAGAAAGATAGGCGCTGCCCAGGTCAAAGTAGGGTACGGCGAAGAGGGTACTCGTGCCTTCGCAGGCGTTCGGCGTAAAAATCGGCGCATCCACTTTGATAAATTGTTCGCTATGCAAATACTCGTTGATGGCAGTGATAATAGCGTCGCGCATGCGCAAAATGGCCCACTGGTTTTTGCTCCGGAGCCACAGATGGCGATTTTCCATCAAAAAGTCCGGGCCGTGATCTTTTTTGGCAATTGGGTAATCATGCGCCAACTGAATGACAGCAAAATCAGTGAGTTGTATTTCAAAAATATTTTCTTTTTTGGGATGATTGGAAACAAGTCCGGTTACAATGACCGACGACTCTTGCGTTACTGCCTCTACATTTTTCCAAATTTCGGCGGAAACTTTGTCCTTCACGGCCACCGCCTGCACCCAGCCGGAGCCGTCGCGCAGCTCTAAAAAAATAATGGGCCCGCTGGAGCGTTTGTTATAGAGCCAGCCTTTGATAGTGATGGTTTCACCCACATGATGGGCCAAATCCTTGGTAAATGTTTGCATAAATAGTATAAATTAGACCGGTTGGTATCTTACCCTTTATGACTATAACAAGCAAGATTATTCTTTTTAAAGCAGCTTTTGGTAGCTGCCCCAATCAGCTACCGTGATACCAGTGTAATAGCGCACGTGGCCAAGGAGATCGGCATGTGTTCTGACTTTGGCTGACGGCGCAAAACCAAGATAGCTAACAAGCTCAATGACAAACTTATCAAGCGCCATCTCCCCCGGCACAGTAGTATTTAAAAATTCTAAAAAATCAGTAACGAGTCTAAAAATCCGTTCATCTTTCTCCTGCCCAACAATGAGAGTACTCACAGTAGCCAGGGCGTTTTGAGCCACGAGGGTGCGATCTAGATGGGTACGAATGTCACCATATGCTTTCACCACTTCCACTGTGCCAATATAGCGCACGCCTTTGCCGGGGATAATTTCAACATCCAGAAGCGCAAACGGTTCTAGAGCGGCGGCATTTTTCGCGGTAATTTTTTTTATGCCGCGTGCTACGGCTTCAATTTTCCCTTGTTCTTTGGTATAAAAAACAATGGTCTGGTCGTATTCACGAAAATCCCGACGGGCGAGGGTGATAGCGAGCATATTTCTGTCATTCTGAGTGAAACGAAGAATCCCTCTCGGTGTCATTCCCGCACCCACTTTCGTGAGTATAAACTCCAGTGGGAATCCATCGTTGATCACAGTTTTGTTATAGATTCCCCTTTTCAGGGGAATGACAATTGTACGGACAGAGATCCTTCACTTCGCCCGCTGTGCCTGAGGGCAAGTCGAGGCAGGTTCAGGATGACAATTTTTCCCTCTCTAAATACCCCTCCAAAATAACCATGGCGGCCTTTTCGTCGCGGCTGATGCCAATGCCGGCGGCATCGCCAGCTTGGGAGGTGAAGCGTTCATCAAAAAACTCCACCGGCTGGGTGATATGTTTCTGTAATTCAAAGACAAATTTTTGCACACGTTCAGTATTCTTATTTTCTGCCATATTTAGGCTCACCGGAAACCCCACCACCACCAAATCAATCTTTTCTTTCTTTAAAAGTGTTGCCACTTCCTGCACTTTTTGGGGCAAGGTATCTTTCTCAATTAACCCATAGGGCAGCACAACACCGAGCGTGGTGTCAGACCACGCCAGGCCGAGGCGTTTGGTGCCGAAATCAATGGCGAGAATGTGCATATAAAATAATTGTCATTCTGAGCGAAGCGAAGAATCTAAGTGTACTGTCGCTTAGATCCTTCACTGCGTTCAGGATGACAGTTCGTGAGGTCGTCGCGTAGCAACTACGTTCCCATCTTCTGTAATAATGACCGTATGCTCAAAGTGAGCGGAGAGCGAATTGTCGGCCATTTTAATGGTCCAGCCGTCAGGCATAGTTTCCACTCGCCAGCCGCCCAGAGCAATCATGGGTTCAATGGCTATCACCATACCGGGTCGTAATTGTATACCATCAAGCGCCGGGTCATAATAATTTGGGATCATTGGCTCTTCATGAACAGTGTGACCCACACCGTGGCCCACCAGGTCACGCACGATACCATACTTCCCCTGTGATTTTACATAGTTCTCTACTGCCCGGCCAATTGATGCGATGCTGTTCCCCGGCTGGGCGACTTTTATGCCCTCTTCCAGGGCCTGACGCGTCACGGCGAGGAGCTTCTGGGTTTTTTCTGGCACTACTCCAATCATTACCGTAATGGCGGTGTCCGTGTACACACCCCTCGGCCGCGACTTTGAACTTTGAACTTTGAACTTTGAACTTTTGTTGAACCATTCCATCCCAATATCCAAACTCACAATGTCTCCGTCTTTGAGAAACACTTCTTTGCGGGGAATGCCGTGCACCAGTTCGCTATTGAGCGATACGCACACGGTTGCTGGAAATGGTCGGTCGGCGCTACTTGGTTTGTAGCCTTTGAAGGCCGGGCGGCCGCCACTTTTTCGGATCAATTTCTCAGCCAGCTGATCAATTTCCCAGACTGACGCGCCAGGCACGCACTTCTTCGCCAGCGTTTCTAAAATAGCGCCGATCTGCGCGCCATTTTGTTTAATATTTTCAATATCTTGTTGCGTTTTGATAAGCATAATCTCGACTGGCTCCTCCCCCATTAGGAGGAGGATAGAGGAGAGGGGGTTATTACTGGGAAAAACCCCACCCCTTGCCCCTCCCCTCATAGGGGAGGGAGAAACTTAAATTAATTTCTGAACGTCTTGGTCTACTTTTTGAATTGTCTGTGTACCATCCACTACTTTGAGCACGCCCAATTTTTTATAAAAATCTTTTATCGGCTGAAGGGGCACGTTGCCTTGCTCGCGGACTCTTTTTTCTACCACCGCCGGAACGTCGTCGGCACGGGTGACGAATTCACCGGAACACTTGGGGCAGGTGGTGGCTGGAGCGGCCGGGTCAATGGGAACAATTTCTCCGCAGGCACTGCAGACACGACGGTTGGCCAGGCGATTGAAGGATTCGGCGTCGGGCAGAGCGACTTCAATGGCGATCACTTCGGAGTCTAATTTTTTTTGTTCAAAAAATTTCTGGTATTCTTTGGCTTGAGCGACATTGCGGATAGCGCCGTCTAGAACCACGCCTTGGCCATTTGCAATATAGCGGTCAATTTCTTTAAATACCAGTTCATAGATAAGCTCATCGGCCACGAGCCGACCTCTTTTCATCTCCGCGAGAGCGGTGGTTTCTTCGGCGGTCAAATTTTTCTTGGTTTGCAGGGCGCGCAATAAGTCACCGGTGGAAAGGTGACCATAGTTATATTTTTCTGCTATAATCTTGGCCTGGGTGCCCTTGCCGGAGCCTGGGGGGCCGAGGAAAATAATGATCTTTTTCATAGGCATAATGAATGGTAGTGTAGCAAAAATGCGGAGATAAATCAACCGGCCAGCGGACACCCGCCCGTACCGAACGGTACGTTCGGGCGGGGGGCTAAACGCAAAAAAATGGCTTAGATAAGCCATTTTGGTGATTTTTGGACAGGGATCCTTCGCGGAGTTTATACTGAGCGGAGCGAATGTGCTCAGGATGACAAACGGGGGCAATGACCTAAATTCGGTCGTATTCGTGCATCGTCATCTGGGCCTCAATTTGCTTGGCGGTTTCAATAGCGACCGCGACGACGATGAGGAGCGAGGTACCGCCAACGCGGAAACTGGTGCTACCAAGCCCGCCTTGAATGAGGAGCGGGAGAATGGCAATGACGCCCAGGAACACCGCGCCGATCAAATTGATGCGGTTCATGGTTTGCGCCAAATATTTTTCCGTTTCCTTACCCGGGCGAATGCCAGGAATAAAGCCGCCTTGCTTCTGGAGATTTTCCGCTATCTTTTGCGGGTGGAAAACCACGGCGGTGTAGAAATAGGTAAAAGCGAAAACTAACAAGAAATAAGCTGTGTTGTAAAAGGGCTTATTTTGAAAAAGACGCAGGGTTCCATTGGCAATACTGCGCATCCAGCTGGCATCAGCTTGCACAAAGAACTGAGCGATCATTGACGGGAAGAGAATGAGCGAAACGGCGAAGATGATAGGAATAACGCCGGCCATATTGACGCGGAAAGGCAGGTGACTCGCGGAGCCGCCGTAGATTTGGTTGCCGCGTACTTGCTTGGCATAGGTCACCGGAATATTGCGCTGGCCTTCGCTGATGAAAACTACGCCGACGACCGTGAGCACAGCCGCGGCCGCAAAAAGCACATAGGTGTAGAGTTGCGATGGGTCATAGTTCAAAAACATGGTGCGGAGCCCCCCGGGTAAAGCCGAAACAATGCCGGCGAATATGAGGAGCGATACGCCGTTGCCCACCTTCTTTTCGGAAATAAGTTCACCGATCCAAACCAGAAACATGGTACCGGCGGTGATAGTGAGCATGATGGTCACAATACGGAAAGGCGTTAGGTTGGACAAAACCGGCGCAGCGGACTGGTTAAGCAGTTTGATCATGGCATAGGACTGCAAAATGGCGAGCGGCACCGTGAGTAGGCGCGTATACATATTTATTTTCTGCTGGCCGCTTTCGCCTTCTTTTTGCATTTCCTCAAGCGACGGCACGATCATGCCGAGGAGCTGGAAAATGATGGAGGAAGTGATGTAGGGCCCGACACCAAGCATGATGATAGAGAAGTTTTGCATGGTGCCACCGGAAAAGATATTCAGGAGGCCGAGGATTTGATTGCCGGAGAGATAATTACGCAAGTTGACGACATTGACGCCCGGAACCGGAATGTGCGCCACCAAACGGAAGACAACCAAGAGCGCCAGCACGAACAAGACGTTGTTGCGTACATCTTTCGTTGCCCAGATGCTTTTAATCTTGTCCCACATATAGTACAGTAAAAAGTTTGTAAAGTTATCAAGTTTATAAAGTGGCTGATTCCGTTACTTTATAACTTGGCAAACTTTGAACTTTATGAACTTTACTTCACTTCTCCGCCCGCGGCTTTGATTTTTGTTTCAGCGCCTTTGGAGAAGGTGAGCCCAGTAACGGTGAATTTTTTCGTAATGTCACCCGTGGAAACGATTTTCGCGGTGCGGGCGTTTTTACTGATAATCTGCTTCCCCTGGAGAGCGGCCAGATCAACCGTAGCGCCAGCTTCAAAATGTTTTTCCAAATCACTTAGATAGACCTCGGATGGTTTCACGCGCGGGCTCTTGAAGCCGCGCAGTTTGGGCGTGGATTGCAATAAAAATTTGAAGCCTTTCATCTGCAAACCGCGGCTACCGCCGGAGCGGGCCGTCTGCCCCTTGCCACCGCGCGTGGAAGAGGTGCCGTGACCGCTGGCGTTACCGCGACCAATGCGCTTGACGCGATGACGAGATCCGCGGGCTGGCTTGAGGTTGTGAATTGCTAAGGTCATAGAGGTGAAATTACTCGGTTACCTTCTTTACTGGAGCGGGTACGCGCTTGAAACTTTGGAGAGCTTCAAACGTCGCTTTGACTAAAGCGATTTTATTTTTTGTTTTTCCTAAAATTTTGGACGAAACGTTCGGAATGCCGGCGAGCTCCAGCACCGCGCGCACAGCGCCACCGGCAATGATACCGGAGCCGCGCGGGGCCGGTTTTAACATGATGCTCGCGGCTTTAAATTTACGGAGCACCACATGCGGGATAGTGTCTTTGACAATTGGCACTTTGATGATATGTTTCTTGGCCTGGTTCACGGCTTTCTCCACGCCGCCTTGCACGTCTTTGCCTTTGGCGACGCCAAAACCAACGCGGCCATGGCGGTCGCCAATGATAACGCAGGTGCGGAAACTCATGTGCTTGCCGCCCTCGGTGACGCGGGTGACGCGGGCCAGATCCAAAATGAATTGATCAAATTCGGATTTCTCCCCGCCGCCTCGTCTGTCTTTTCTAAAACCTGGTTTATTCATACAAAAAGAATTAAAGTGCTAAACCGCCAGCGCGGGCGCCCTCGGCCACGGCGGCCACGCGGCCATGATAACTATAACCGCCGCGGTCAAAAACCGCTTTGGTGATGCCGAGCGCTTTGGCTTTTTCAGCGAGCGCCAGGCCCGTGGCATAGGCGGCGGCCACTTTTCCCGTCTGGCCTTCGGATGACTTAATTTTCTTCAGATCGCTGCTTTTCACAAAGCATAAGGTCTTTCCGGCGGTATCGTCAACTAGCTGGGCGGTGACGGCTTTAAGGCCGCGGAAAACTGACAGGCGCGGAGTAGACGCTGTACCGCGTAGACGCGAGCGCACGCGCGCGTGGCGCACTTGGCGGATATCGTTATTACTTTTGGTAGCCAATCGTTTCATAGGAGTATAGTTACTTCAAACTAGGCTGCGGTTTTGGCGGCAGTCTTACCGGCCTTGCGGCGAATAGTTTCTTCAACGTATTTAATACCCTTGCCTTTATACGGCTCTGGCTTGCGCACGCGCCGAATAGTGGCTGCCATTTCGCCAACTAGCTGTTTATCAATTCCTTCCACCGTAATAATATTTTTTTCCACAGTAAACTTAACGCCCGGGAGCGGTTTGACTTCCACCGGATGGGAAAAACCCACCTCCAGGCTCAAATTGGCACCTTTCATGGCCGCTTTAAAACCAACGCCGTTGATCTCCAGCTGTTTGATAAAACCGGCAACCACGCCGTCAATCATATTTTCAATGAGACTGGAGAAGGTGCCCCAGAGCGCCCGGTCACGCTGACTTTCTCCGGCTACCTGCACAGTCACCTCACTACCATTGATCACAACAGTGATACGCGGATGCACGGCTAGCTTGAGCTCGCCTTTCGGCCCTGTCACGACCAAATCCGCGCCTCTCAGTTCGGCAGTGACGCCGGCCGGCAATTTTCTAATTTTTTTACCGATACGGGACATAGGGGTAGATACTAGTAAATTTCACAAATCAACTCGCCGCCCACTTTGGCCTGACGGGCTTCTTTGTCTGTCAACAGACCGCGCGGGGTGGAGAGTATGGCTATGCCGAGCCCATTCAATACTTTATCAATATCGGCCGTTTTCATATAGCGGCGGTGTCCGGGGGTGGAAACCCGCTTCACTTCCTGAATGGCGGGCAGGCCATCAGCGTATTTCAATGTCATTATAATGAAGAGCGGCTTGGTTTTGCTCTCTTCAACTTTCAGAGCGTACCCTTCGCGAACTAAAATATCCGCCATGGCCTTTTTCATTTTGGAAAAAGGAATAGCGACCTCTTTCTTATGGACGAGGCTGGCGTTACGGATTCTGGTTAACATGTCAGCGATGGGGTCGGTCATCATACGGATGTTGAAATATTTTTACTTTGGTTAATAGTTAGTTATTGAATAGAAATGCCCCTCTCCGGCGCACCCGCCGATGAGGCGGGTTACCAGCTGGACTTGCGAACGCCCGGCAAGCGGCCCGCATTGGCTAACTCGCGGAAACAAATGCGGCACAGGTTAAACTTGCCCATGTAGCCGCGCGTGCGGCCGCACCGCCAGCACCGGTGCACGAGGCGGGTGGAAAACTTTGGTTGGCGCTGTGATTTCGCGATTTGTCCTTGAGTAGCCATACGAAATTATTTGGTAGAACGAATAAAGGGAAAACCTAGCTCGGTCAAGAGCGCCAGACCGGCTTCTTTGGTCTGGGCATTCGTGTTGACAATAACCTGCAAACCATGGATTTTCTCAATTTCTTCCATTTTTACTTCCGGAAAAGCCACATTTTCTTTAAAACCAATAGTGTAGTTGCCCTGGCGATCAAACCCGTTTGGCGAAATACCATGAAAATCGCGCACGCGAGGAAATGTGATGCGGACCAGTTTCTCCATAAAATCATACATCTGTTTCCCGCGCAAGGTGACGGTGACGCCGATTTCCTGTCCCTCGCGAATCTTAAAGTTGGAAATGGCTTTCTTGGCCCGGGTACGGACCGGCTTCTGGCCAGTAATTTTGGCCAGACTTTTCTCCACGTTTTCAATAAAGCCAGATTCTTTCACAAAGCGACCGATACCGGCATTGACGACGACTTTCAAAATCTTCGGCACTTGCATGACGTTCTTGTACCCCAGTTTTTTCTGGAGCGCTGGAACCGCTTCTTTTTTGTATTTTTCGTACAAAGTAGGCATACGTTTTAAGCAATAACCTGATCACAGCGGCGGCACACGCGCTGCTTTTTAGTACCATCCATTTTATACCCCACGCGGGTCGGCTTGGCGCATTTCGGGCAGACAAGCATCACTTTGGCAGACGGGAGCGGGCTGGACAGGGTCAAAATTTGGCCTTTTTCGGTACTGCTCTTAGCGCGCAAATGTTTCTTCATTTGGTGGAGTCCTTCCACTACCACTTTTCCATCTGCGGGGAAAACCTGAATAATCTTGCCACTTTTGCCAGCCTCTTTGCCGCTCATGATCATGACTTTGTCGTTGAGTTTGATTTTCATAGCAATGACTTACTATATTACACAACTTCAGGTGCTAAAGAAATAATTTTTTGAAAACCCTTGGTGCGAAGTTCGCGCGCGATTGGCCCAAAGATGCGGGAGCCTTTTGGTTCACGGCTCGCGCGATCAATAATAACAGCGGCATTTTCATCAAAACGAATGTAGGTGCCATCGGGCCGGCGGGTTTCTTTGCGGATGCGCACCAACACGGCGTGAACGACTTCGCTTTTCTTCACCAGTCCGCGCGGGGCGGCTTCTTTAACCACGCACGTAACCACATCACCCAGCCGGGCATAGCGTTTCTTGTAGCCATCAAGCACGCGGATACACTGGAGTTTCTTGGCGCCGGTATTGTCCGCAACGACCAGCATGGAGCGATGTTGAATCATATTATTGTTTTATTGAAATTAGCCGCCAGCGTTTGGACTTGGACAATGGCCGGCATTCCACAAAGGTAACGACGTCCCCGACTTTCGCCGCGCTCTTTTCATCGTGGACATGGTACTTTTTGCTGACAGAATATTTTTTCTGATATTTGGCATTCAGTTTCATAGTATCCACCTTCACGGTGGCCGTTTTTTGCATACCGGCGGAAACAACAGTGCCGGTAAAGGTGCGTAACTGTTTTGTTTGAGTAGTAACTTTTTCCATACAATAAGTTTAACGGCTTTTGATTTAACCACGAGCCTTGATAAGGGCCTGCCGCTTCATTTCCAAGCGAGCAATAGTGCGGCGGGCAAGCTTAACCTTATGCACCTGTTTTAAGGTGCGGTTCCGCGCTTCCAGCGTCAGACCATGCAGCGCTTTTTTTTCGGTAGCCAAAAGTTCCAGAATCTCCCGTTCACTCTTATTTTTAATTTCCGAAAAATCCATATTAAATTACCAACACATTTTTATCAATAAATCGTGTTTTGACACCAAACTTATACCCAGCCATCTCCATGGCTTCTTTGGCCGAATCGCGGGTGACACCCACCATTTCAAACAGTACCGTACCCGGCTTCACCACGGCAACGTAATGGTCAGGCGCGCCTTTTCCCCCGCCCATCGGGGTTTCGTTGCCTTTTTTGGTCACCGGCTTATCCGGAAAAATGCGAATCCACACCTTGCCACCGCGGCGCACATAGCGGGTCAAAACACGGCGGGCCGCTTCAATCTGGCGGCTCGTCACCCACCCATGGGTTTCGGCCTTCAAACCATACTCACCAAAATCCAAACTGTTGGTGCGCGTCGCGATACCTTTCTGGCGGCGGCGGCCTTTATGCCATTTGCGGTGTTGTACTTTTTTGGGTAGTAACATATTCAACAAAACTTAGCGTCGCACCCGGGTTTTTGTTTCCGGCTCGTTTTCCTTTTTTTCAAACTTGTCTTTACGACCGAAAGTCTCACCATGATAAATCCACACCTTGATACCGATCTGGCCGTACATGGTGTGGGCTTCGGCGAGCGCGTAGTCAACATCACTGCGAACCGTAATCAGGGACATTTTACCCGCGGCCAATTTTTCGCGGCGGGCAATTTCCACGCCATTCAAACGGCCGGCCATGGCGATCTTTACGCCCTTCGCGCCGGCGGCCATCACTTTCTCCAGCACCTGCTTCATGACGCGGCGGAACGGAATGCGGCGTTCAATTTCCACGACGGCATTTTGGGCCACAATCTTCGCGGAAAGCGCCGGCTGATTCACCGGCTGAATATTTAATTTCACTTTGGTTTTAAATTGCAGAATTTTCTTTTCAATTTCTTTGCGGAGCACTTCCAAGCCCGAACCGCCACGGCCGATAACCACGCCCGGCTTGGCCGCCAAAATAGTGACCGTCATGTCTTTGGGGGTGCGCTCAATGCTAATCGCATCAATCCCCGCTTCTTTCAATTTTGTTTCCAGCAATTCGCGAATGCGCATTTCCTGTTCCACAAACAAGGCGAGCTGCTCTTTTTTAGCGAACCACCGTGAGTCCCAGGGAAAGATGAAAGGGATGCGATGAATTTTCGGATGGACTTTGTGACCCATACAATTTTATTTTTTAATTTTCAGCCTCATCGGCTGATCCGCCGTTGAGGCGGACTTTTCTTTTTCCTTCTTAACCTCTTTAACTTTTTTCTCTGGTAACACGCCCAGCGCCAGCTTCACGTGTGACGTCCGCTCCCTCACGGGGGTGGCTCGACCGTGGGCTTTGGGCATAAATCGTTTCAACACCGGTCCACCATCAACGGTAATGGTTTTAATAAATAATTTTTCCGGAGCTAACTCATGGTTATGCTTGGCATTCGCGAGCGCGGACTGAACGAGTTTCAAAAGATACTTGGCGCCAATTTTGTTTAACACCGATAGTGCATCAACCGCGCGGAGAGCCTTTTTGCCGCGAATAAAATCAGCCACCAGGCGCAGTTTGCGCGGACTGGTGCGGAGAAATCTCAATTGTGCGGTGACGAATTGACTCATACTGTGGTTACTTATTAAGTTCTTCGGTTCAGTCTACCATGCACCACAAGGGGCATGGCCATGAACCCTATGTGGTTCATGGTTTTTTAGCGGCCGGAGCGGCTGGTTTGGCGGCAGCCGGCGCCGCGGCGGCGGCAGTTTCCTGTTCTTTGGCCATCTTACCACCATGGCGAATAAACTTGCGGGTCGGAGCCATTTCGCCCAAGCGGTGGCCGACCATATTTTCTTCCGCTAAAACGGAAATAAAATCTTTCCCATTGTGGACCAGGAATGTAACGCCAACCATTTCCGGCGAAATCACACAGGCGCGGGACCAGGTTTTGATCGGAGTGCGTTTGCCGATGGCTTTCACAGCCTTCACTTTGGCGAGAACACGCGGATCAACGTAGGCGCCTTTTTTTAAACTTCGTGACATAGATTCAAAAGTTATTCAACAAGCTTAGCTCGTCGGCTTTGGACAATGAATTTGTCGCTCCATTTCTCCGGTTTGCGCGTGCGGACACCGCGAGCTGGTTTGCCATAGACGGTCTGCGGACCGCGCTTCTGACCGATGGGGCTGTGGCCCTCGCCACCGCCATGCGGGTGGTCGTTCGGGTTCATATTCTTGCCTTTGACGGTGGGTTTGATACCGCGATGGCGAATACGGCCAGCTTTGCCCCAACGAATAAGGCGGCGATCGGGGTTGCTTAAAATGCCGATAGTGGCCAGACACTCTTTAATGATGGAACGAACCTCCCCGGAAGGCAATCTGATTTGGGCATAATCACCTTCAGTGGAAACGAGCTGAGCGGAGAGACCGGCGCCACGGGCGAGCTGTCCGCCTTTGCCCGGAGTCAATTCAACATTGTAGATAAACAGACCAACGGGAATATGCTGGAGGGGCATACGGTTGCCGGATACCGCTTCAATCGCTTTTTGCGAGGACATAATTTTGCTGCCGACCGGCAAGCCCTCCGGAGCTAATATGTATGACTTAGTGCCATCGGTATAACGAACAAGGGCGATGCGCGCACCGCGGTTCGGATCATATTCAATGGCCAGCACTTCCGCGGGCATATCAAATTTTTGCTGTTTGAAATCAACCAGGCGATAGAACTTTTTGGCGCCGCCGCCTTGGTGGCGCACGGTAATGACACCTTGGTTGTTACGGCCGGAGTTTTTCTTTAAAATAGTAATCAGACTCTTTTCTGGCTTCCATTTCGTTAGGTCGCTAAAAGAGTCGGTAGAAGAGTTGCGCCGTCCATTGCTCGTTGGTTTGTAAATGGTAATGGGCATAAACTTTAGACCCCTTGGTGGATAGTAATAGACTGACCGGGCGGCAAGGTAATAATGGCTTTCTTAAAATCAGACCGCTGGCCGGCACTTTTGCCAAAACGGAGGCGGCGGCCTTGGACGTTTACCAGATTAACAGCAATAGGGGTGACGCCGTATAGCGCTTTCACCGCTTCCTTCACCTGCAGTTTGCTGACCCAGTTCGCCACCACAAAAGTGTAGTGGTTCTGGCTCTGGAGCAACGCGGACTTTTCAGTGACTAGCGGTTTCACAATCACCCGGTAGGCCATTTCCGCTGAAGAGGCAGAGGCGACTGGAGTGGCGCTAGTTTCGGTGTTTACTTTTTTAGTTGGCGCTTCATTTTCTTTTGCTTTCTCGGGCACAACTTTAGCCACCGGTTGAACTGGCGGTGGAGTTGGCTTTTTTTTCATGAATCTGTCCATTATTCCCATATACTTTTATTTGGCAAGCCGTGTTGCCAGTTTCTCAATAGCGTCTACGCTTGCGAGCATGCCCTGTTTTGACAATAAATCGGCCACGGTCACATCTTCAGCGCGAATAGTCTTGACGGCCTGCACGTTGTTTGTCATTTTCAACAGAGCGGGGTCTTTACCATCGGTCACTACCAAAAAATTTTTCTGCTTGGCGGGAAGCGCTTTCAACAGAGCGACAAACAATTTAGTTTTTGGTTCAACAAAAGAAAAATTTTCCAGCACCCACAAGGCGCCGCTCGCGGCCTTGTCGGTCAAACACATTCTGGTCGCCACCGTTTTGGTTTTCTTATTAATTTTAGTGTGATAATTGCGGATAGAGAGCGGACCAAAAGCCACGCCGCCGCCCTTCCAAATCGGAGAGCGAATAGAGCCATGACGAGCGCGGCCAGTGCCTTTTTGCTGCCAGGGCTTTTTGCCGCCGCCACGCACTTCACCGCGATTCTTGGTGTCAGCCCAGGGCTCACGAGCGTTATTGGTTTGAGCCACAAATACTTCATGCACCACCGACGGTTTCACGGCAACATTAAACACGGCATCGTTCAATTCCATCTCTTTCGTTTCTTTACCTGACAAATTGTAGACCTTGGTTTTCATACTATAATTACGAACTACGAAACGATACGAAATTACGAAACTGCTGGCGACGGTTCTGCGGCCGGTGCGACTTCAACTGGCGTTTCAACTTTTTTCTTTTGAACTTTTAAATCTCCTTCGCCACTGATCATCAGAATAGAATTGCGACCACCCGGAACGGCACCTTTGATGTAGAGCTCGTTCGTGCCTGGGCGCACTTCCACAATTTCTAAATTTTTCACCGTTACGCGCTCGCCACCCATGCGGCCAGCCATACGCATATCTTTGAATACGCGCTGGATACCGCCGGCACCAATGGAGCCAGGCATACGGAGGTTATCTTTATGACCATGCGAGGCCGGACCACCGCGGAAATGATGGCGCTTCACCACACCGGCAAAACCCTTGCCTTTGGAGGTGCCAATGACAGCGACTTTGTCGCCGGTGGCAAACGTGTCCACGGTAATTACATCGCCACGCTCAATACCATCAACTGAATCTAATCCAAAATCTTTTAAAAAACTTACTGGCTCTAGACCTTCCAAATGCCCGGCGGCTGGCTTGGACAGGCGAAAAGCGCGTTTCGCTCCTATGCCAAGCTGGAGCGCGGTCGCGTTTTCTTTCTTGTCATTTTTTACTTGTACTACCTGGCAGGGACCAGCGAGTACGCGGGTCACCGGCACCACGACCCCGTTGTCCAAAAATACCTGGGTCATGCCGAGTTTTCTGCCTAAAATAAACTTCATACGAACTCTTAACAAAAAACTAGAAGTGCGACACCTCATTGCCAAGCAATAATGGGTCACACTTCTAGACTTTCTAGAATGTAAAAGAAATGAGTTTTTCCCGCCTCGAGGCGGGATCCCGCTGTGGCGGGACAATATTTTTTCTCCTGTTATCTTATTTCCTTATAAATGTTTTCCCCGCATCTGGATTTTCCTTCCGTAGCATCCGTAGAGGATCTTATTTACTTGGAAATTGATAACTTTTTACTATCATCAGACTACCTTTCTTTTGCTTTTTTGTCAAGCGTTACATCTTTATCTCAATATCCACGCCGGCCGGCAAGCTTAAACTCATCAAAGCATCAATACATTTTGGGTTCGCATTGATAATATCCACCAAGCGTTTGTGCACGCGCATTTCAAATTGTTCGCGCGCGTTTTTGTGCACAAAGGTGGAGCGGTTGACCGTGAATTTCATCTTTTCGGTCGGGAGCGGCACCGGGCCAACCACTTTAGCATCATGGCGTTCGGCCGTCTCCACGATAGTCTTCGTGGCCTGGTCAATGATGCGGTTGTCATAGGCGCGAATCTTGATGCGGATGCGGCTCACGGCTTCTTCCTTTCCGCCTGAAGCCTGCCTCGCCGAGTCAACGCGGACGGATCCCTGCCTGCCGGCAGGCACGGCGCCTTTGGCGGATTTTTCAACCTTCTCGGTGGTCGCTTTGGCCGCTTTCGCGGTGGTGGATTTTAGAGCGGCAGGAGACATGGATTACAGAATAAAGAACAAACACATTGGGGTCGCCTCTGGCGACCCCAATGAAATTTTTATTTTATAATTTTAGCAACGACTCCGGCGCCAACAGTGCGGCCGCCTTCGCGGATAGCGAAGTTCATCTTCTCTTCCATAGCTACCGGCATGATGAGTTTGATTTTGATGCTCACCGTATCGCCCGGCATGACCATTTCCGTGCCATCCGGTAGTTCAATTTCACCGGTCACATCAGTCGTGCGGATATAGAACTGCGGTTTATAACCCTTGAAGAACGGCTTGTGGCGGCCACCTTCTTCTTTGGTCAAGATATACACCTCGGCCTCAAATTCGGTGTGAGGGGTAATGGAGCCTGGTTTACAGAGCACCATGCCGCGCTCCACTTCCTCTTTCTTAGTGCCGCGGAGAAGGATACCGGCGTTATCACCGGCCTGGCCTTCTTTCAGGCTCTTGTTGAACATTTCAATACCGGTAACGACTGTCTTCATGATATCTTCACGCAGACCGACGATAGCAACCTCATCATTGATTTTGACCATGCCACGCTCAATTCTGCCGGTCACTACCGTGCCGCGACCTTCAATGGAGAAAACATCTTCAACCGGCATGAGGAACGGCTTATCAGTGGCGCGAACTGGCTCCGGGATGAATTCATCACACGCTTTCATAAGATCAAGAATTGACTGGGCAGACGCTTCGTCGGAAGGATTTTGAAGAGCCTTAATCGCCGAACCGCGGATGACCGGCACTTTGTCGCCAGGGAATTTGTATTTGGTCAAAAGATCGCGGACTTCAGCTTCAACGAGGTCAATGAGTTCCGGATCGGACACCATGTCCACTTTGTTCAAGTAAACAACGATGTATTTCACACCGACCTGACTGGCCAAAAGAATGTGCTCGCGGGTCTGCGGCATGGGACCGTCAGCGGCGGACACGACGAGAATGGCGCCATCCATCTGGGCGGCGCCGGTGATCATGTTTTTGACATAGTCGGCATGGCCCGGGCAGTCCACATGGGCGTAGTGGCGGTTGGCGGTTTCATATTCCACATGCGCGGTGGAAATGGTAATACCGCGAGCTTTTGACTCGGGGGCTTTGTCTAAATCATCAACACCTTTCTTTTGGGCGGTCTGACCGTGAGCGGTGAGCACCGCGAGAATAGCAGCCGTGGTGGTGGTCTTCCCGTGGTCAACGTGACCGATGGTACCGATGTTTACGTGAGGTTTGTTGCGAATAAATTCCGCCATACGATTGATTTTCACGGCACTGTTGCGAGTGGTCGCTCCAGATTTTTTATCCAACCGTGATAAAAATTTTGTAAAATTTTATATAAATAATATCCGCCCCCGCCCAAGGCGGGCAAAAAAGGCGAATCAGCCTATGGCTGAAGCGTTGTGATTATACCAAAAGCTTTTTATTTTGGCAAGGGGGTAAAGTGTGGACAACAACCAGCAGCTTAAGCAGGATAAGCAAGGTAAGCAGAGTAGGCATTTGGCCGTTCTTAAGCTGCTTACTCTGCCTAAGCTGCCTAATTTGCTTTATTCAATTGGTTCTAGATAAAATTTCTCCTCTTCACCCTCGTCTAGCACGTCTTCCAAACTTTCTTCCTTTTCTAGGCTAGAAGTGGCTGGTTTTGGCCAATCTCCGCTAAAATCAAGGTGTCCATTGCTTTGCGATCCGGCTGGTTGAGCCTCTCGTCGAGAAACGGCCGTAGTGCTCGAAAAAGATGATATTTCCTCTATTTCATCTGGTAATTCAGGTGTTTCGGCTGGAATCTCGTCCTCATCTAAAATTAAATTATCCTCATCAAGTAAAGCGTCGCTGTCGGTTGGTAGCATGTGATCAGCACAGTCAATTTCATCAAGCAAGCCTTCGTAGGCGTCAAGATTCATAAGCATAAAAACCTCGTCGCTTCCCGGGTCAACTACTACGGCTTTGTCACCGGTGCGGCGCAGAAGGCGTAATGTCCTCGTAAGTTGAAAATTATTCATAGTACAAAACTTTCTTCCTCCCGATACCTAAAAGTATGCGTAGTATATGGTAAATAGTACGCTTTGTCAACGGATAAAAATACGAGATAGTATCTGTATTTTCTGCACTTAAAAATGAAGCGGCTCCCCGACGTACGTCGGGGAGCCTGGATCTTCGCTGCCGGAGCCGAACTACCGGGTCGGCGGCCGGCCCCTGAAGCGGCCGTCAGCCACCATCGGCTCGGCCGCCAGACCGAGCAGGCTGTCCTCGGTCCATTCCAGAACCACGAACCCGGCGTAACCCTTCGTCGCCGTGATCGGGATACTGATGATGAGTTCGAGGCGCCCGCCTTCGGTGCTGTTTCTACCCCGGACAACCCGGAGACCGCCATCTTTAACGACCTGCCCGTCCTTCAGAACGATCTTGTGTACCATGTTGCCCTCGTGGTTTCTTGAGCAGTGAACCGAAAACCTGCCGTTCCCGAGGCTCATCCTCGGGTGATCAGCAAAGCTTCCAGCGAGGGGACGAGACATCCAGCTAAGACACCCTGGCGATGCGAGCGAGGATTGCCACCTTCTCATCCTGAAGCGCGAGGACGAGCCTGGCGGAGGCAAAAGCAGCGGCCTTACTCTCGTCCTGGTCGCCATACCGGTCCATGGCGTCAGAGAACAGAGATTCGCCGAGTTCGCCGATGAAGCGATAGAATTCCAGCGTTGCCCGTCGCCTGGCCTTAAGCCGGCAACAGACCTGGCAGTGCCTGGCAACCATGGGCTGACCTCCTTCCTGTCCGGCAATGGAGCGACCGAACGATAAACTTACCATAGCAACATAGCCCATGAATGTCAAAACCCTCCTCGACGTACGTCGAGGAGGGTTTTTAAAACTTAAAGTCAGACATTTAACGCAACGGATATGAGTATAATATATCCGTATGCGACAATCACACAAGGGGTATCGGCGCCTCACCAGCGCCGAGCGCGAGGAAATCAGCCGAGGCCTCGCGCAGGGAGAAACATGCTCGGC
>JACRFW010000050.1 GCA_016234265.1 Candidatus Magasanikiibacteriota bacterium | reverse complement strand
TTCTGACGTCCATGTTTTTTAATGTCCGCACTGCCACATTGTGGGCAGTGTTTTTTGTCATAGTGAACTCAAAAGTTAAAATTTTATCTAACTGTAGCAAAGAAAACGACTTTTTAGCAACTTGAAATGTCCATTAACTCATATTTTAAGAAAGGACTTTTAAGAAAGGACATTGTCAATTATGAATATAGTAATTAAGCTTCTTCTTACATAAAAATCCCCCGAACATTACGTCGGGGGGTTTGTTTGGTGGACCGTGTGGGGGTTGAACCCACGACCTTCTGACTGCCAGCCAGACGCTCTAGCCAACTGAGCTAACGGCCCATATTGAGAATGTCAAAACCCTAATATCTAATGCTAGTTTAAATTTTAAAAGTCCTTTGATTATAGTATTATCTTCGCGGATTGTCAAGAATAGTGGTATCTGCTATGATTGGCTCGCTATCGATATTTAGCATTGGTTATTTGATATTCGAAGTATTTATAGTGTATGTCCTTCTCCATCGGCATCGTCGGCCTGCCCAACGTCGGCAAATCAACGCTTTTCAACGCGCTCACCCGTAGCAAGCAAGCCAACGTCCAGAATTATCCTTTCTGTACCATTGACCCAAATGTGGGTGTGGTGGAAGTCCCCGACGAGCGTCTGTCCAAACTTGCTGAAGTCTCCCAATCTAAAAAAATTATTCCTACCACCATAGAATTCGTGGATATTGCCGGGCTAGTCGCTGGCGCCTCCATCGGCGAAGGATTAGGCAACAAATTTTTGTCGCACATTCGCGAAGTTGATGCTATCGTGCAAGTAGTACGCGCGTTTCAAGACGACAATATCATTCATGTTAATAATAAGGTGAATCCGACCGATGACGCCGCTGTAATAAATACCGAACTGGCTCTGGCCGATCTGCAGACAACGGAAAAACGCCTCAAAGCAGCCAAGACTTCGGCTAAAGGAATCGGAGCAAAAGAATTTCAGGTACAGGCAGATTTATTTCAAAAAGTTTTTGATCATTTGCAAACCGGCGCGCCGGCTCGCAAGCTTACCTATACTGGCGATGAGATGGTGTTCATGAACGAATTACATCTGCTCACTATGAAGCCAATGCTGTATGTGGTGAATGTAGACGAGGGCAAGACGAACGCTCCGAAAATTAGCGTTTCCGCCGAACAAATTGAAATTTCGGCCAAACTTGAGGCCGAATTAGCTGACCTGTCTCCTGAAGAAGCGCGAGCTTATCTCAAAGAACTCGGTGTTACGGAAACCGGTCTGGATAAGTTGATCATTGCTGGGTACAAATTGCTTAATTTGGTCACCTTTCTCACTTCTGGCGAACCAGAAACTCGCGCCTGGACTGTGAAAGCCAACACCAAAGCGCCTGCGGCGGCCGGCGTCATTCACACCGATTTTGTGAAAGGTTTTGTTAAAGCCGACGTGGTGGGTTGGCAAGATTTTGTCGCTTTTGGCGGTTGGAGTAAACTAAAAGAAACCGGTAAGATGAGACTAGAAGGGAAAGAGTACATCGTCCAGGATGGCGATGTCGTCTATTTTCACATCAACGCGTAGCTTTTTCAAAACTAAATTTCCAAATCTCGCGCCCCACTCGTTGGTCAGGTCGCTGGTAGAGCGCGAAGGGCTCTGGAGAAAACTCGGCTGGTAAAAGTGGCACGACTTTAAAATCCATTTTTTTTATTTTTGGTAAAACCAGTTCAGCCGTACGAACGCCGGAAAAGCGCGGGAAAATGTAGACGACAGGCGCGCCTTTTGGCAAAAATGAAGCCAAAGAACGAAAGGTGGCGAGGTACAACGTGGCCAACTCGCGAGCCGTTTGTTGTAATTGCTGTAGCGTTTCTCGTCCTTTGAGCGGCGGTCCCATGAACGGCTCGGAAACGATCCCGCCTAGCTGTTGTAGATCAAGTTGTGTCGGCGGTTTTTGAATGTCGTATTCAAAAATAGTGACCCTCGGCTGGGTTGCGCCAGCTTTATTCTGCATCCACGCGAAATTTTTTTTCGTATCCTCAACTGCTTTAGCGCTGATGTCACTGCCAAATAATTGTGTGTAGCCAAGGAGCATGGCCTCGGTCAAAATCGTACCCGAGCCGCAGGATGGGTCATACAGGATCTTATTTTTTGGGACACCGGCGCAGTTTATCATCATCATAGCGAGTTTCGGCGGCAGCAGGCCGCTCGCGTCATCGCGCCCGGGCCGGCCAAAGTCCCGCTCGCTGAACGCTTCCAGCGGTTGTATGGCCACTGTCTTGGCAAGGGCATACTTTTTGTCACCGGTTGGGACAATGATAAACTCACGGCCTCGTTCAGCCAACCCATTATGGAGCACTGTTGCCGAAGAAAGGGTCGCCACTCCGCGATTGTCAACATAACGAACAGATTTGCCGTTAGCTTTTAGGCGTTTTTTCAGGGCCAGACCCCACTTTTCCGCTTGGCTCACGCCATTTTTGGTCCCATAAAAACTTACACCAAAATGAATTTTCCCTTCCACCCGTCCTAATTCCTCCGCCATTTGGTCTAACAAATCAGCCTCTACCAGGCCGCTCCCCATTTCCTCGGCAATTTTGACGGTGCCTCCGAGTTGCTGGATAGTTTGTTTGGGGTCAAAATCCGCTGTCGCCATGAGAATTGGCGGAGTGTAGATTATTTTGGCCATAGGAAAAACCGCCGCGATCTCGGCGGCGGATAAGAGCGGCTCTCGGCCTAAGACAAACCACCAGCGCCGCCCGTTCCCCTTGCCGGCGGTAGGATTATTTTTTGGTTGAGGTTGGCGTTGAGGAGGCGGTTTCAGGGCCATAGGAGAAGATGTCACGGATATTTTTTGGGATGGTACTGGTCTTTTCTTTTAATTCTAGCGCTCGGGTCGCCTGTTGGTAGCTCTCCATATTCACGCTGTTGATGGCCAGACCGGAATTCAAGATGACGATGCTGTGCGCGTCATCCAGTGTCCGGAAGATATTCAAATAGATAAAATACGAACTGGCAATGGCGCTAGACAGCAGAATGCCGAAAAATGCGAAACTCGCCAGCCACCATTTGGCGTAGGGTCCGATTTTTTTGAAAGACCACTTTTTATCGGGGGCTGACATACACGCTGATATCAAGATTCATAGTAACGCCGGCATCCGCCACCCGGTTCTGTCCAGGAGTCGGAGTGAGAGTGACACGGGTGATGGCGATAAAAAAACGTTCATTCTCAAGGTCGGTCAGATAATTAAGCGTGTCACGGTAGCTGCCCGCGATGGCGAGCGAGATGGTGATACGGCGGTTGGTGACATTATCAAAGTTGGAACTGACGATTTTTTGGCTGATGATATTCTTGGCTGCGATCGCCTCCAGTTCGGTGATAAGATTGAGTTCATCGCCTTCTCGGAAGAGGCGGTCGGGTATGTGCGCGAGCTCGGCTGAGATGGCCTCGGCTTGTTTCAGCGTTGAGCGTATGCTTAAGCTGCGTTCATATTTTTTTTCCAGATAAACCCGCAACTCATAGGTTTCACGGTCCAGCTCGCGGATATAGCGGATGGTCGGTATGATGATGCCGGCGATGATAAACACGACAATGCCGGCTAAAGCGATAATCGCGGCAATAATTTTTTTCTCCAAAGCGATACGCATATGCGGGCAACGATTATTTTTTCAGGCGGGCCCTGATTTCAAAATTGACGTTTTCTTTTTGGAATAACTGCGATGTTGGTGTGTTAACCCCTTCCAGCCAAGGGCTGGCGCTCAGAATTTTTTGGTAATCAAGAAAGGCCGCGCGGGTCTTCGCCATCCCCGCGATGCCGACGGCGCCGCTGCCGGTGTCAATTGTTAGACTGGTGAGGCGAATGGCCGGGGGCAAGGTAGAGGCAATTTGTATTATGTAAGGAGTAACCGGCGCATAGCCAGCGCCGGAGAGGCCTATTTCTTTGGTCAGCGTATTAATGCGGCGGATTTCCTGATTCACGGTAGGCAGTTCGCGATTGACCAAAAGCGAGCTGGAGGCCAAGTCGTTGAGGGCTTGGGACAGCACATACCAGCTGCTTAAGTAGGCGGTGGCCAAAAGGGCGCAGGTAAAGATGGTAAATTCCAGCATTTCTTTGGCAAACAAATATCGCACCATGGCGGCGAGTCCGGTTTTTTTCTGCGGCGGCAATAAATTGAGGCGGAGAGTCATCATAGAGAGTGGCGCAGCGGGTTTTGCGCCGCCCGAAGCGCCAAACCAACGACGGTCGCAAGTTCCAGCCCGTCTGTTGGTTTGGTTTTGGGAGGGGCGCTCGCCGAAACATTTTTCCAGACGTTGCCCGGGTGCGCGGAAATGCGGAGCGCGTGCGAGAGAATGGTATCAAGATTTTCCAAGTACGACAGCCCGCCGCACATGGTAATATGGGTAATCGGGTTGGTGGCGGCGAAGTGCTCGCGGTAAAATTGTAGCGCTTGTTTTATTTCCCCGACCAGCTGGTCAATGAGGTCGTCAATAATTTTGAGATATTTTGGCGATTCCTTATTTACCTTGGCTCCCGTGGCGATTTTTAATTTTTCGGCGGCCGCGTGATCAATGCTCAGCCCTTGCATGAGCGCCGTGGTGATCAGCTCGCCGGAAAAATTGATGCTCGTGGAAAATTGAATGGTATTTTTATCGTAAATAGTCAGGCCGGAGCGCGTGCCACCCAGATCAAGAATGACTCGCGCCATGCCGCTGTAATCCTTGGTCGCGGTAATAAGCGCGCGGGAGAGCGCCACCGCTTCCACCTCCAGAGCCAGCGGGCTCAAGCCCGCCGCCTCCAGCAGATAGGTGTAGGAGTCCGCGATCGTTTTTTGGACGGCGGCGATGAGCACCGCCGTAGTTTTTTTAGCTGTCCCGTTGGTGGTGGTTACCTGCCAGTCCAGATAGCCTTCGGCCATATCAAAGGGGAGATGCTTCGCCGCCTGAAAAACAATATCATCGTCAGTCAACTCTTCCGCCGGCGTTTCAATCTCAATGAGCTTAAGAAATGTTTTTGGCTCGGGCAGATTGGCCACCACCCAGGGCGATTTTAAGAGCGGGTAATTTCCGTCCGCTCCGAGCAGGTGTAAAATTTTTTTACGCACGATTTCCGGCAGCTGGATTTCCCCGTTCACAATCGCCCCCGGAGGGAGGGCGGCGGCGCGAGTGGCTTCAATCGTAAAAAAAGGCGCTCGGCCGAGGGGGCTGTGGCGGCTCATCTGCATGAGTTTTACGGACAGATCGCCGATATCCAGTCCGAAGGCGCCGGGAAAAGGGTTGTTGATAAACATACTTGTCTAAAAGCTTTGCGCCAGCGAATACATCGGCATGATGACCGCCACCGCGATGCCGGCGACCGCGAAGCCCAGCGCTAAAATGATGACCGGCTCAATGATCGTGGAAAAATTTTTCATGGTGTTGTCTACTTCATCGCCATAATACTCGGAGAGCTCGCCGAGCATTTGTTCCATCTCGCCCGTTTGTTCGCCGACCATAATCATCTGTACGGCCATGGGGGGGAATCGTTTCGGCGCTTGGTTAAGCGCTTCAGAAAGCGGCTCGCCTTTTTTCAGGGCCTCGGCCGCCGCCAGCAGGTCTTCCCGGTATTTTACGTTGCCGAGCACATTAGAGGTAATTTTTACCGCCTCAATGATGGGGATGGCGCTTTGCAAGAGCGAAGACAGCGTCAGCGTGAAGCGGGCCAGATTGATTTTCTTAATGATAGTACCGAAAATGGGCAGACGCAAATTAAACGCGTGCACCGCCCGCTTAATACGCGGTTTCCGCTCCAGCCACACCAAGAGAGCGATGAGCGCGATGAAACCAACGACAAAGAAGATGCCATAGCGCCCGGTGGTGGTCACTACCCAGATGAGGGCGCGGGTAGGGAGCGGCAGTTCGGCGTGGAAATCGTTGAACATCACAATAATTTTGGGCAACACAAATACCACCATCTCAATGCCGATTCCCGCCATCGCGACCAGAATCACCGCCGGGTAAATGAGCGCTCCCTTGATGCGAGAGGTGAGCTCGTGGCTTTTTTTCATTTGATTATTCACCTGCAGCAGGGATTCCTCCATTTTGCCGGCCGTTTCTCCCGCCGCGATCATGCTCACATAAATAGGAGGGAAAATGGTTGGATACTCGGAGAGCACCTCGCTCAACTGCCGCCCTTTTTCCACTTGCCGTTTGATATCCCCCAGAATTTTTTTCAGCCGTTTGTTGTCCATCTGCTCGGAGAGAATGCGCAAGCCATCCACAATGGAAAGGCCGGATTTTATCATGATATGGAGATTGTGGACAAACAGAATTTTCTGGACGAACGGAATCGGCAGGTGATTGGTCACCCACTCGTTCATTTTTTCTAATAGCGGAGCTGTCTTCACTGCGGGCATAAGTTATTCGCGGGTCACGCGCAGCACCTCGCTGATGCTGGTGATACCCGTTTTGGCCTTGATGAGGCCGTCTTCAAAAATAGTCAGCATGCCGTGGCTGCGAGCGTAATCATTGATTTCATTGGCGCTCGCGCGCTGGTTGATCATTTTGATAATCTCGGGTGTGATTTCTAAAATTTCATAGATACCCATGCGTCCTTTGTAGCCGGTTTCCCCGCACCGCCGGCAGCCCGCCCCTTGGTAAAATTTTAGGCTCTCCGGGTTGTTTCCCTCGTGCCAGTCTTTTATATTATCTTTAAACAAGGGAATTATTTTTTTTATGTCAAAAGCCTTGGCCAGCTCCGCCGTGGCTGCTTGGTCAAGCTTATATTCTTTTTTGCAGAATTGGCAAATTTTACGCACCAGTCGCTGGGCCACGATGATGTTCGCGGTATAGGCGACCAGAAACGGCGGCACACCCATATCCACCAGGCGGGGCAGTGTAGTGGCGGCGTCATTGGTGTGGAGGGTGGAGAGCACCAAATGCCCGGTCATGGCTGAATTGATGGCGATTTCGGCGGTTTCTTGGTCGCGGATTTCACCAACCATAATGATATTCGGGTCTTGGCGCAAGAGCGCGCGCAGGCCGGTGGCAAAGGTAAAGCCTACTTTGGGGTTGACCTGGCTTTGGTTTACTCCCGCCATGCGGTATTCAATTGGGTCCTCAATGGTGGAGATATTCACCCCGGGCTGGTTTAAAATGCCTAAAACCGAGTACAGCGTAGTCGTTTTACCAGAACCGGTCGGACCGGTCACGAGTATCATGCCGTGCGGCTTGGCAATGGCTCCGTCCACGATTTTTCGCGGCTTATCAAGGAAACCCAGCTGATCCAGCGTGAGGGGTTTTGTGCCCTCGTGTAAAATACGCATGACGATTTTTTCTCCGTCATAAACCGGCAAAATGGAAACGCGGAACGCCACTTTTTCATCTTGCACCTGAATTTTAAAGCGGCCATCCTGCGGGATCATGTGCTCATCCAGCTTCACATTCGCCAAAATTTTTATTCTGGCCGTGGCGCCGCTTTGCAGGCTCTTGGGCAATGTCATGATTTGTTTCAAGACACCATCAATGCGATAACGAATGGAAACATCTTTTTCCGTCGGCTCAATATGAATATCCGAGGCCCCTTCATAGACGGCGTTTTCCAGAATACTATTGATAACATTGATAACCGAAATAGTTTCCGCCGCTTTTTTAAGGTCGCTCCCGCCGCCCGCCTCATTTCCGCTTTCCTGGATAATGCGCAGCTGTTCGCCCTCCAGCTCGGAATGGTAGCGATGTAGGGCCTCTTTTAAATCCGACAGAGCCGTGATGTACACTTTTGGCTCCAGACCGGTTTTACGGCGCAAAAATTCAATCGTCTGAATGTCCGTCGGGTCAATCATGGCCAGCTTTATTTCATTGGCGCTCTTTTCAAACGCCACCACCTGGTGCGTGCCGGCCACCGGCCCCGGGATGAGATTCAAAGCGTCTTTTTTAATCTCCCGTCCTTTCAGAGCGACAAATGGCACGCCAAGGTATGCCCCCAGTTTTTGATACAGTTCGCCCTCGTCAACGAGCCCGTCGTTTATCAAAATTTCTTCCAGCTCTTTTTTCAATTTTGTCGCTTTCGTTTGCGCCGCGCGCAGCTGGGAGGGGGTAATTTTAAAATCGTATTTTTTAATGAGTTTTTTGAGCGTGTCAAGATTCATAATGAAGAGGATTGTTCAATATATCTATAGCAAAAATTTTCTCATCAGAGAGGAGAAGTGACCTGTGAGTAGTATAGCACAAAAAAGAGAGGTAGACGAGCTAGACGCCTAGCCACACAATACAGTCATATATGGGCATGTTATGGCACTGCAATGGCCATCAGCTTGGCCAGGGCATTGCCAATTGTTTATTTTTTGAGACAAATCGTTTTTTTTAGGCAATTTTTAGTTATATTTTACCTAAATGGGTAGATTTGACAAAAAATGGGTAGATTTGTATAATGTGGGTAGATTTTCTCTAATATATAAAGACATAGCCAATATGGATGAAAAGTATCTGTCTATTAGTGATGCCGCCAAAGCAATAGGGGTGTCAATTAATACTTTGCGCCGTTGGGACGAGAAAGGGAGGCTGCGCCCTTTTCGCCTCACCCCCACCAGCCACAGGTATTATAGGAAGAATGATATTGGGATTTTTTTAAATGACATTTTTGCTCTTGCCAATGAGTGGGCGACAGAGAATGGTCAAAACAGCATAGAACCGAATGCATCTTTTTATTGTTCTAATAAAGCAGTATTCCAAAGTCGCCTGGAGAAACTTCAAGGCGAACTTGGTCAAATTGTGGGGTTAGAATATATATTTCCTCTGATCGTGGCTGTGACAGGAGAGATTGGGAATAACTCTTTTGACCACAATCTTGGTAATTGGCCGGATATTCCGGGTATATTTTTTGCCTATGACCTTCCCAAAAGGCGTATCGTATTGGCAGACCGAGGAAGGGGAGTTTTGGAGACTCTGCGGAGAGTCCGGCCCGCGCTCGCTAATGATCAAGAGGCTCTCCAGGTAGCATTTACGGAAATTGTATCCGGACGAGCTCCCGAGGAACGCGGGAATGGTTTAAAGTTTGTCAGAGCAGTAGTAAGAGATAACCCTTTATATTTATTTTTTCAAAGTGGTACCGCAAAACTTGAATTGGAAGGAAAAAAATCAGAATTAAAAATAGTTACTGCTGTTGATGGGCCGCGAGGCTGTGTCGCTTTGATTAAATTTTAATTAAAACCTATGTATATTGCTCTAAAGAAATTCGGTACAACACTTCTGTCTCGCGAAGCAGGCAAGGAGGCCTATGCGGCTTATGCGCCTACTCTAAAAGGGGTAACGAAAGACGAAATAGTTGAGGTAGATTTTGTTGGTGTGATAACTTTTTCCCCTTCATGGGGCGATGAGTTTTTGTCACCTTTACAAAGAGATTACAAAGAACGTCTGTTGTTAAATAACAGTGAGAATTCATCGGTACAAGCAACGCTCAAGCTGCTTGAGCAAATAAACAAGATGCCTTTTAATATAAAGAGACCACTATCAAAGGCCCCTTGACTTCCAGCCATTTTCTGCTACAATAGGCTCACCTTTAAATAACCTTAACTCTGCGCACTTTTTGGCCGCTACCGGCAGTATCTAACGGTTTACCGGCCAAATCCATTTTGCGGTGCCCTACGAACACTGTGAAAAGTGCGGGATAAGTAACTCTATGTCTAAATACGAACTATTGTTTATTCTCCCCGGTACGCTGGATGACAAAGAAGTCGCGGCGCGCTCGGAGGAAATCGCCTCTTTGGTAAAGGAACATGGCAGTGATGTGGAACTCCAGGTAATGGGCAAGAATCGTCTCGCCTACCCCATTAAGCAAATCCGCTACGGCTATTTCTTCACCGCCACTTTCCAGGCGGAAGCGCCGGCGGTAAAAAAGTTGGAAAATCGTTTGTCTTTAACGCGCGATTTGTTGCGCGGTATAGTGACGCACTTTAACACCGGAATTACTGCTGCTCAAAAAATCGCCTATTCCACCGACAGTTCGGGCGTAACCACCATGACGGAGCGCAGCGCCGAGTGGGGGGTTCAAAAGGCTACCGCCGGAAGCATGGCCGCCTCTGAAGCGGAAGCGGTGGCCGCTGTGAAAAGCGGCGGTACCGAACTAAATATGGAAGAAATTAGCAAGAAACTGGACGATCTGATGAGTGGAGACGTAATTATCCCTCAATCTTAACAATTTTCTTCTATGGATCTAAATCGCGCAACTATTATCGGCCGCCTCACCCGCGACCCCGAGCTCCGGAGCCTCCCGAGCGGTCGTTCGGTCGCCTCATTTTCGGTGGCGACCAATCGCCAGTGGACCGATGCGAACGGCCAGAAACAAAAACAAGTTGAATATCACAATATCGTGGTGTGGTCCAAGCTCGCTGAAACTGCCAACCAGTATTTACGTAAAGGCTCTCGCCTCTATGTGGAGGGTCATTTGCAAACCAGAGAATGGACCGGCCAAGACGGGAACAAACGTACCCGCACCGAGATTGTCTGTGACAATTTTATCATGCTTGATGGCCGCCCCAGTGATGGCAGTTTTTCCGCCCCCGCCGCCTCCGGTAGCGCCCCCGCCGCCTCCACTTACTCTCCAGTCGCCGGTCCATCTGAAGTGATTGAAGAGGAAATAAAAGTTGAAGATATTCCTTTTTAAAGATATTTTTTGTATGCCTGCTCCTAGCTCCAATAAAAATACCAAAAAACTCCCCAAAGACTGCTATTATTGCGTCAATAACAAGCTGATTGTTGATTATAAAGATGTTGGTACCCTGCGCCGTTTTGTGTCGTCATATATGAAGATTGCTCCGCGCCGCCGCTCTGGGCTCTGCGCCAGCCATCAGCGCCAGGTAGCCACCGAAATCAAAAAAGCCCGCCAAGCCAGCCTAATGGGCTACGTGGCACGATGATTTTTACTTATAAGTAACACGGTACGCGATATTCGTGTGCCGTGTTTTCTTTTAGGGTGTTATGTCAAATTGGAAAGAACTCAAAGACAATCCACGATTGAACCAGATCTACCGTGATCGCGTGGCTATTATTCGGGCTGTCAGGGAGTTTTTTTGGTCTAAGGATTTTCTGGAGACTGATACACCCATGGCTGTGAAGTACGCTGGTCAGGAGCCGTTCCTCAATCCGGTGCCGCTCACTATCCACGATCCAAATGGTAAGAGCGAAAATTTTCATTTGGTAACGTCACCAGAGTTTAGTTTAAAAAAATTACTAGCCGTCGGGTTTGAGAAAATTTTTTCCATCACCAAATGTTTCCGCGACTATGAGAGCTTTGGCGGCACGCACAATACCGAGTTCACCATGATTGAGTGGTATCGCGCACCGGGTACATTGACGCAGATTATGGACGACACCGAAGCATTGTTCAAAGCCGTGGGCAAAAAATTGGGTCATACGAGCGTGGAATATAACAACGTGACTGTTGAAATCACCGAAACATGGGAGCGCAAGACCATGAAACAGTTGTGGCAAGAGTATGTCGGTGTGAATCTTGATGAGTATCTCGAAATTGTGCCGCTCAAACAGCTCGTGCTCGGAAAAAAGTTAGCCGTTGATACGAGTGGCGAGTACGAAGATTTATTTTTCAAAATTTTTTTGAATTTCATCGAACCAAGACTCGGTTTTGAGAAGCCGCTATTCGTGTACGACTATCCGAAGCGCTTGTCATCGCTTTCGCGTGCCTGTGCGCACGACGCACGATATGCCGAACGCTTTGAGCTCTACATCGCCGGGTTGGAAATCGCCAACGCCTTTGGCGAGTTGACCGACGCGACCGAACAACAGGCGCGACTCGAGGCTGATCAGGCCCTTCGTGCCAAACTTGGCCGCCCGACCTGGCCAGTTGACCCCTCATTTATCGCCGCCCTCCGCTCCGGTATGCCCGAGGCCGGGGGTATTGCCTTGGGTGTGGATCGTATGGTACTATTGTTTACCGGCGCGAAGGATATTAACGAAGTTATTTTCCAATCAATCAGTGATCAGTTAGCTTGAAAAAATATATGGCCGTCACAACCAGCGATATCCGCAAAGGAGCTGTCATCCGCCACAACAATAACCTCTACGTAGTAGTGGAGTTTCAGCATGTAAACCCGGGCAAAGGCGCGGCTTTTACGCGTACCCGTATGAAAGATTTGGGCACGGGCAAAGTCATTGAAATCACCTATAAATCCGGCGAAGCAATTGATATTGTCAGTGTGGAATTTCAAACCATGCAGTACCTGTACAAGACCGGCGAAAACTATGCTCTCATGAACATGAGCACGTTTGAACAGGTAGAAATGAATGGCGACCTCGTTGGTGATGAGGGAAAGTATTTAAAAGAAGGCTTGGAAGTGATTATTGGCCTTTTTGAAGAACGTCCGGTCAGCATTGAATTGCCGAAGAAGGTGCAATATAAGGTGGTGGAAGCGCCGCCCGCCGTGAAAGGCGATACTGCTTCGGGGAATGTGACCAAGGAAATTATTCTTGATAACGGTCTGCACGTGCAGGCTCCGATTTTTATCAAAGAAGGCGAAGAGATTTTGGTGAACACCGAAACCGGATTGTATTCTGCTCGGGCTTAAGCTGTAATTTTGTCGGAAAGCCGGGGCGCTGTCCCTGGCTTTTTTAATTTATGCAGGGCCAGCTTGGTCATTTCTAATATCGGTATGATGAGTAGTGCCGCTCCCGCTACTATCATCAGGTCCGAGAAAGACAGGATTGCCAGGGAAAATATTCGTTGCCAGAAAGGCAGATAGAGCAGCGCCGCCAAAAGAAGGAGTTCAATCAGAATTGCGCCGTTTAGCCACCAATTGCTGAAAGGGTGATTAAACACGGAATGAGTATCGGAACGGAAAGCGTAGGTTTTTAGGAATTGTATCAAAACGAGCGCAACAAATACCATAGTCATGCTATAGGTCAACCCCCTCCCGGCTTCGCGAGCCCAAAGGAATAGGCCTATCGTAGTAAGCGTTGACCATAGGCCCCCCACCGTCATAAGCGCCACCACCGAACGGCTGAAAAAACCAGCCGACAGCTTGCGCGGTAAGCGTTCCATCCCGTCTTTCTCCGGCGGGTCAACACCGAGCGCAAGCGCCGGCAAGCCATCGGAGGCCAGATTAATAAAAAGAATTTGAATAGCCGAGAGCGGGAGCGGCATACTCAAAAAAGAGGCTACAGCGATCAGCCCAATCTCGCCCAGATTAGACGAAACCAGGTAGGTTAGGAATTTTTTTATATTAGAGAAAATAATCCGGCCTTCCTCTATCGCGGCGACAATGGAAGCGAAGTTATCATCAGTCAAAACCATCGCTGCCGCTTCTTTGCTGACATCAGTTCCCGTCCGGCCCATAGCAATGCCGATGTCAGCGGCTTTGAGTGCCGGGGCATCGTTGATGCCATCACCCGTCATGGCGACAATATGGCCACGCTTTTTTAAGGTTTCAACTATTCGTAGTTTGTGCTCTGGGGATACGCGCGCGCAGACAGCGATATTTTCAATACTATGTTCTAATTCGGTCTCGTTCATGGCGGCGAGCTCGGCGCCGGTCACCACGCGGCCCCCCGGAGGCAGTATCGTAAGTTCGCGGGCAATGGCTTCCGCCGTCGCCGGGTGGTCGCCGGTAATCATCATTATTTTTATGCCGGCCTTGTGGCAGGCCGCTATAGCGGCCTTGGCTTCCGGGCGGGGCGGGTCAATCATGCCGACCAGCCCTAAAAAAGTAAGGCCGTGCTCCGCGGCCTCAAGCGATGAAACTGGAGCGTATGCTACCGCGATGACTCGGAGCGCCTCGCCGGCAAATGCTTGGGCCGTAACCAGAATTTCTTGGCGCTTTTTTTCAGTGAGAGGCTGTGTGCCAGTGGCCCCCTGATAGTAAAGAGAGGAGGCGAGAATAACTTCTATTGCGCCTTTGGCATACGCCGCCGTCCCCAGCGCGTTTTGATTCAGGGTAATCATTCGTTTCGTTTCCGAAGTAAAGGGTATTTCCGCTATGCGCCGATACTCTTCGTCCAGCAGCTCTTTTTTGAGCCCGGCTTTGTGCGCCGCCACCACCAGCGCCGCCTCGGTCGGGTCGCCTTTGAGATTCCAGGTACCGTCACTCGCTGTCAGCCGCGCGTCAGAGGCGAGCGCTCCTGCCGTCAACAGCAGTTTTAATATTTCCGTGGGGTGGAAAGGAGTATTTTGAAATAAAAAAACGCCGGTTGGTTCATAGCCACTGCCGGTAATATCTAAAACCTCTCCGCTGGAAAGCAAAATTTTACGCGCTGTCATCTCATCTTTCGTGAGCGTACCGGTTTTGTCAGTGCAGATGATGGTAGTAGAGCCGAGCGTTTCCACTGCCGGCAAATGCCGAATGAGCGCGTGGCGCTTGGCCATTCGCTGTACACCGAGCGCTAGCGAGATAGTGACTGCCGCTGGCAGCGCTTCTGGCACCACTGCCACCGCGAGCGCGATGCCAAATACCAACATTTCCAAAAATGGTTGGCCATGAAGCACCCCGAGGACGACAATGATCGCCACCATGAGGAGCGCTACTTTGGTAAGGCTTGCCCCTAAGCGGTGCAGATTTTTTTGCAGGGGAGTATCGGTTCGGGGCACCGTCCGGAGCATCTGGGCGATATGGCCAAATTCGGTTTCCGAGCCGGTGGCCACTACCACCGCCTGCCCCCGACCGTAGGTAATACTCGTGCCGGCAAAAATCATATTGTGTCGGTCTCCCACCGCCGCCTCGGCCGGGCAGAGGCGGTCGCTATGTTTTTCCCCGGGCGCCGATTCGCCGGTAAGGGTGGCCTCCAGAGCCTTGAGATTGATCGCTTCAATCAGCCGCGCGTCTGCCGGAACACGATCGCCGGTCGCCAGCAATATAATGTCGCCGGGAGCGAGTTCCCGGGCCGGGATATCAATTTCCCTTCCATCTCGCACCACTAGCGCGAGCGGGGCAGACAGTTCTCGCAGGGCTTCTAGCGCTCGCTCCGCCCGAAACTCCTGGACGAAACCAAGGACAGCCGCCAAAACGATGATTGCTCCGATAGTCGCCGCTTCGGTTGTATTGCCCAAAAATCCAGTGAGCGTTGCTGCGACCAGAAGAATGATGATAAGAACATTTTTGAATTGTTTCAAAAAAAGAACGAAGGGAGAAACTCGTTTTATGACCACGAGTTCATTGGGCCCAAATTTTTGCAGACGCTTCCGCGCCTCGTCCCCGCGCAGCCCGCGTGCGGCGTCGACATTAAGCTTGGACAGCGCGGCCGCCGCCGGGAGGGTATGGAAAATTAGAAGATTGTTTCGCAGGCTAACTTTCATTTTTTATAGGATTTTAGAGGTAAATACGAATACCGCTGGACAAACCACTATCTTTATGGTATAGTATCAGTGATCGTAAGATCACTAAATCTAGAGCTTAGGGGCTACCTTTACGGGGGTCCCTTTTGCTTTATATTCGCGTATCCAACAGATAAAATCACGAATTTTCTGAATATCAAAAATCATCAGACCGTCTTGAACCAAGGCAGACAACTCCCTCGAAATTTTTCGAGCAGTTGAGAACAAAACCACTTTTTTCCCGGCACTCATTAGCTTGGAAACTGGGTCAGCAAAATCACTGTCTCCGCTCCAGAGGACGAATGTGGCCGCACTGTTGCGCTCGCAATCAAGCAACATGTCAACTCCGATTTCTACGTCAAAATTGCACTTCATATCCTGAATGGCATACTCACCTTTTTTGTTCATGTCCTTAAAGCGTTCATTTAGATATTCTACTGTTGAAATTTCATATTTTTTAAGCAACGCTCGGCGGATAAATTGATCAAGTAGTACAGTGGAATCAACCGAGCTTTATACTCCACGGTCGCACATTGGCATAGTCAATGTAAATACGTGTCGTAGCATTAAAAATACCTTCAAGCTGCTGTATCACTTCCTGCTTATCAATGGTAATGTCGGCAATTCTTTGCGTTTTTGGCCTAAACATATTTAGCTCACTTTTTGATAGCGATAGTTATATCGAATATAATCATTCAAAAATTCTCCGTGTGATGAAGCGTGCAAAAACTGTTGGTGCAGATATTCAGGTACATCAAAATATTGATACACATCTCCGGAAGTAAATTCTACTTCTAACATTGAGGTCTGCGGGGCGTAGCCAATTGAACAAATATTTGATGATGAAACAGGGACGCGGTACATATAATTTTATTTTCCCTCCACGACCTTTATCTCCTCCTCCGTCAACCCATAGAGCTTATAAACTTCTTCGTCAATTTTCTGGTCAGTTTTGACGATTTCTTCTTTAAGCCTTTGCCACTGATCGGAGTTTTCTGGAATATCTATGATTTTTTTGTTTAACCCCAAAATTGTATCAACTAATTTTTTAATTACGCTTGAATCTTTTTGTTTAATTACAGGTATGGGGATTTGCTCTAATTGATTAATTTTAATTTCTAACAAATTGCCAAATGTAGAATGTACCCATTTGTCAATTAATTTTGAATTGACTATGCCTAGGATTAATTTTAAATCAAAGCCTTCAATCTCATATAGAATATGAACTTTATCATTTGTAAAATATTTTTCTTCGTCCAATGTTGCAATCACTGAACCACCTGTTATTGATCTAAATAAAATTTTACTGGCCAAAAAATACTCTGGTTTTCTTGGGCCAGCGCCAACTTTTTCCATCATTAATTCCGGCCTATACCACAACCATTTGTCCGCATACTTGTAATTATAGCGGAAAACATCCTTACCCCTTAGAAGCGGGAACGTGTTATTGTCTTTCTTTTCGTCTAAAATAAACTTTTCATCGTTGCTAGTTTTTATACCTAGAGAAAATTTTGCGATTTTCCCTAAAGATATGGTTTGGATATGAAAAGAAGTTTCTTGCTCAAAAGAAAAACTATAACCTGGGTTTGCCTTAATTCTGATATAACTTAATTTGTTTGGTAATTTTTGGAAATTGCCATCAACGTATTGAAGAAGGGGAATTTCATAATTTGACTCTGCTTTTTCTTTTTCCAAAAAAATTAAGACAGTGGTGACTGCTGCCTGGGCAAAGACATCTGCCGGTAACTTTACTAAAGAATTTATTACCGTATTTTCAATTAAAAATTTTCTAAACTCACTAAAACTATCTGTTCCTAACCAGCTATTAGAAAAAATGTACCCTAAGCACCCCTTAGGTTTTAAAAGACTAACAGCTCTTTCCGTCATAAAGCTATATAAATCGGACTTGTTTTTTGCGGTTTTATAATTTGATCTTAAAAATTCTCTTTCCTGCGCGGATTTAATATTTGCCAAATTTACATACGGCGGGTTACCAATCACCACATCAAACCCGCCCTGTTTGAAAACTTCCGGAAACTCCCCCTGCCAATTAAACGGCTTTTTGTCGCGATAATTTTTGCCGAAAAATTTTTTCAGTTCTTCGTCAGTGCCGGAAATGAGCGAGTTGCCGACGCGGATATTGTTGGTCAAATCAGGCAATTTTTCCTTCTTGTCCAGAGCGCGGATCAGCAAGTTTAATTTTGCTAGTTCAACCGCCTGGCTGTCCAAATCAACCCCGTAGATATTTTCTAAAAGAATGCTGGTTTTCGTCCGCTGGTCGCCCGGCGCGCCGAATTCCTTGTATTTTTCATTGATCAGTGACAAAGCCGCCGTCAAAAATGAGCCCGAGCCGCAGGCCGGGTCAAGCACTTTTAACTTTTTCAATTCACCGACGGATTTAATTTCTTTAAGCTTCTCGCCCAGGGAGTTTTTAACAATATAATCCACAATAAACTTGGGCGTGTAATAAATGCCCTGCTCTTTGCGCTTTTGGCGCGATTTAGCTTTAACTTCTTTTTTGTCTTCCACCTTAAACAGACTGCCAGGCTTGCCGCTTTTGTTTGCTTCTATTGGTTTCTGGGCGATATAGCCTAAATAGCTTTCATAAACTCCGCCCAAAATATCCGTTGGAATGTCCTTAAAATTATATTCATAGATTTCGTTGCCGTACAACGACAAAATTACCTTCTTTAGTTTGTCGTCGTGTTCTTCCCAAACATCGCACGCGTGGCGTTTAAATATATTGGAATTATAATGCTCGTCTAAATCTTTAAATTTCTCTACCAACAAAGGAAAAAGCTGGGCGTTTGTCCCTCGCGCCTCTCTTTCTCGCACGACTTGTTTCAGTATGTTTTGCTCTAAACCGCGATCCTCAAGCACGCGGATAAAAACCAAACGGTCCAAAATCCTCTGTACGCCCTCTTCTAATGTTTCCGCGTCAACTTTTCCCTCATTCCACATCTTAAAACTTGCTGTCAGAGTCTCTCGCGCTTCCTTTAAATCGCCAAATAATTTTTCATTAACCATTAATCTTTTTATTTTTTTACCGTACTTTTCGGCATAGGTATCCAAAGCGCCAACGCTAAAGCTCTCTTTGGACAAAAGCCACAGGCGATCAAAATCGCTTTCGTATTCCGTCACTGGAATTTCAAACACTAATTTATCTGCCAAAAGCTTTGAATGAGCTAGGGCGTTGAATATTTTTATACTTTCAAAATCCGTCAGCACAGCCCAATTGGCGCCCTTATTCCAGGCGTAATTAATAGCCTGTCGCGCGTATTGTTCCAAATCTAAATCGGCGCGAATGGGTTTGGCTTCCGCGTAAAACTTGGGAATACCATGAATTCTAAACTCATAATCCGCCCGCTTGCCGAGGACCGCCTCTTCCATGGAAACTTCTTTGCTATCGGAAAAATTCCAACCCAACGCCTCAAACAACGGGCGGATAAAATAATTTTTTGTTTGCTCTTCATTATATTTATTCCGTTCCGCTTCGGTCAAAATATGATATTTTTCCACCAACTTTTTAATTTTGTCCTTGGCTAATTCTTTGTCCATAATGTTTAATATCAGTGAGTAGTTACTTTACCAAAAATACTGCTTTATGTAAACAAAAACGGCGTTCTGGCGCCGTTTTTGATGTTTCGAGCGGGTAGCGGGAATCGAACCCGCGTCCTCAGCTTGGAAAGCTGTAATAATACCATTATACTATACCCGCATTTTTAGACGAAAGTAAAAATAAGTATAGTCAAAGTGAGGCGGAAAGTCAATAAAAAACTACCCACTCACTCTGGTTACAACGAGTTGTAGCCAGGGTGAGGCGTGGGTAGTTTTAGTATCCGTCTTCCGTACAGCGGCTGATGTCCGCACTGCGGCATCAGCCAGAAGAAAGGAAGCGGCCTACACGGCCCGGAGAAGACAGCACGAGCTCTTGAGCATCTGTTCCACCCGCATCTTGCAGCTGGAGGAGCGGCAGCGCACCAGCGTGACGATCATGCCGCTGTTGAGCACGACCACCTTCTTCCAGATGACCGGCCGGTCACAGGGGTGATGCTCGGTGTGGCCGTGGCAGAGCTGCCGATCAGGGATGATGCGCTGCCAGTGCGGGTGATCGGGCGGAACAGTTGAGGGTGATACTTTTGCAGTGCGCATCGGTTTTTGCCTCCGCTGTGGGGGGTATGGAAGGGGAATGGAGAACACTATAATGGAGTAGAGCGGATTTGTCAAGGGGTACGCTTTTCTTTTCAGGCGCATAGTGTATACTAAAGCTCTATGTTACAAGCTATTAACCTCACCAAAAAATTTGGCGACTTTACGGCCGTTGCTAATATCTCCTTTAAAGTTGAAAAAGGGGAGTTCGCGGCGTTTCTCGGTCCCAATGGCGCCGGCAAGACCACCTCCATCAAAATGTTCACGACTTTGCTCCACCCGACCGCTGGGTCAATTGAACTGAATGGCATAGACCCAACGAAGGACCGCTTTGGCGCGCGCCGATCATTCGGCATTGTGTTCCAAGACCCGAGCGTGGACGATGAGCTCACCGCCTATGAAAATATGAAATTCCACGCTGTTTTGTACGGCGTGCCAGCCAAAGAACAGGCTGGAAAAATTGAAGAACTCCTCACCTTTGTAGAGCTGTGGGAACGCAAAGACGGATTGGTAAAAACTTTTTCCGGCGGTATGAAGCGCCGGCTGGAAATTGCCCGCGCGCTTTTGCACGAGCCGGCAGTTTTATTTCTTGATGAGCCGACAGTCGGGCTGGACCCGCAAACGCGCAACCACATGTGGAGTTATATTGAAAAGCTCAATCGCGAAAAACAGATGACCGTTCTCTTCACCACTCACTATATGGAAGAGGCGGAAAAATTTGCTCGCCGCGTGCTGGTCATTGACCACGGCAAGATGATCACCGACGGCTCGCCCGCCAAATTGATGCAGGATACCGCCGCGCAATCTCTGGAAGAAGCATTTTTGAAACTCACCGGCCATGGCATCCGCGAAGAAGCGGCCAACGCCGCCGACAGCTTGCGGCAGCACCGCCGGATGTGGGGAGGGCGGCGCTAGAAATTTTTCTTATGTCCACTATCTACATTCTCTGGCTTAGACAATTTAAGCGCTACTTGCGCTCTCCGGCGCGCATCATTGGCAGTCTCGGCCAGCCGCTTTTATTTTTGTTGGCTCTCGGCTATGGTTTCGGTTCGGTCTATGCCAAGGCTGGTGGCGGCAACTATCTCCAGTTCATCGCTCCGGGCGTGGTGGCTATGAGTATTCTTTTCACCGCCGTCTTCAGCGGTATTGAAATGATCTGGGATCGGCAGTTTGGATTTTTGAAAGAAACTTTTGTCGCGCCAGTCGGCCGGCTCAACATTATTTTTGGCCGCGTACTCGGCAGCGCCTCTGTCGCCACGCTTCAAGGCACAATTGTGCTTGTCCTCACCCACCTCTTCGGTTTTCGGCTTTACAATTATTGGCTTTTGCCGGCAATTATTCTTCTCATGCTCCTGATTGGTATTCTTTTTGCCGCTTTTGGCACGGCGCTCGCGACTGTGCTCCAAGACATGCAGGGATTTCAGCTCATTATGAACTTTCTCGTCATGCCCATGTTCTTTTTCTCCGGCTCGCTGTTTCCGCTGGCTGGTTTACCGAAGCCTCTCGCGATTATTGCCAAGCTCGACCCCATGACTTATGGCGTGGACGCTCTGCGCGCCCTCATGCTCGGCGCCGGGCATTTTAGTTTATCTATCACTCTGGGCATCCTCTCCGGCGTCACGATTTTGCTGCTTGGTATCGCGAGTCTCCTTTTCTCCCGGATGGAACTCTAAGCCAAAGCTCGCGTCTGAAACAGCTTTTTCATCAGGCTGTTTTTTCATTTTGGGGCCACTTTTTGTGTTAAAAACCCATTGAACGTGCTACAATAATGACTATATGCCTTATATCTCCAACGGCGGCCTTACTGAAAAACAGGCGGCGCACCTCCTTGCCCGCTACGGCCACAATCAAATTATCGTTAAAAAGAAGCGGTCCATCCCGGTAATTTTTTTTACCTATTTTAAAAATCCACTAGTAGCGATTCTTTTTTTTGCCGCAATTCTCTCTGGCCTGTTTGGTGAAATGCGGAGCGCCATACTCATTATTACCATTATTCTCTTCAGCACCGTCCTCAATTTTTACCAAGAGCAAAAGTCCAGCCATGAAGCAGAGAGACTACAGGAAAAATTGGCGCTCACCGCGCTGGTCAGGCGCGATGGAGTGGCGAAGGAAATAAAAGTGACGCAGATCGTCCCGGGTGACATTGTGATCGTGTCGGCTGGGGACATTATTCCCGCTGATGGCGACATTGTGGTGTCGAACGACTTATACATCAACGAAGCGTCTTTGACCGGGGAAAGCTTTCCAGTTGAAAAAGTAGGACCGAATGATGCTAAGGAGCAAAAACAGAGAACCGTATTTGCTGGCACTACCGTGATTTCCGGATCAGGCGAACTTAAGATTACCGTGACCGGCGCGGCCACCGCCATTGGCAAAATTGCCGAACGGCTTCAGACCGCGTCGTCACCCGATGCCTTTGAACTCGGCGTTACTTCGTTTGGCTATCTGATTGTCAAAGTAACCATTTTCATTGTTCTGGCCGTTTTTCTCATCAATACCATCAAGCCACTCCTGCTGACGGGCGCCATTCACCGCGATGATTTCATTCAGTCACTTCTCTTCGCGCTGGCTATTGCGGTTGGACTCACGCCCGAGCTGCTGCCGATGATCATGAGCATCAATATGGCGAAGGGGTCGCTCCGGATGGCTAAAAAAGGTGTCATCGTGAAACGCCTCAATGCCATACCTGATTTTGGTAGTATCAACATTCTGTGTACGGACAAGACCGGCACTCTCACCGAAGACAAGATTACCCTTGTAAAGTATCTGGACGTAATGGGGAATGCCGATGAACAAGTGCTCCAGACCGTCTATCTAAATAGCGCTCTCCAGACGGGCCTCAAAAATCCGCTTGACGCCGCCATTCTCAATTTTAAGCATCTGACTCTACGCGGCTATAGCAAAGCAGATGAGATTCCCTATGATTTTCGGCGCAAGCGCCTGTCGGTCGTAGCCAAGAAAACAGGCGAGTATATCCTTGTTACTAAAGGCCAACCAGAAGAAGTGCTCAAAATTTGTACTACCTATCGGCTCGGTTCGGAAACAAAGACCCTCTCCGCTATATTCCTAAAGAACTTTGAAAAATTACATCAGGAATTGAGTGTGCAGGGTTTTCGCACGCTGGCGGTGTGCTCAAAGGCAGTGACTGATCGAAAACATTACAGCGTCTCTGATGAGAGCGACATGGTGCTGATGGGCATCATCGCATTTTACGATCCGCCCAAACACACTGCCGCCGCCACCCTAGTTGAGCTCCAGCGTTATGGTGTAGAAGTAAAGATTATTACGGGCGACAATGAACTCGTCACCAAGAAAATTTGTGATGAACTTAAATTGGCGGTAAAAGGAATTGTTACTGGCGACCAAATAGACAAGCTGAGCTTGGAGGCGCTGGCACAGCGGGCAGAAGGAGCAACAATTTTTGCTCGTTTTTCTCCAGAACAAAAAAGTCGCGTTATCGCCGCCTTGCGTTCGCGTCAAAATGTGGTGGGCTATTTGGGAGACGGTATCAACGATGCTCCCTCGCTCAAAGCCGCCGATATCGGTATTTCAGTTTCCAATGCGGTGGATGTGGCCAAAGAAACTGCCGATATTATTTTGAGTCATAAAAGTTTGCGCGAACTTACCGACGGCTTGGTGGAAGGCCGCCGCACGTTTGGGAATACGCTCAAATATCTGATGATGGGCTTGAGTTCAAACTTTGGTAACATGTTCAGTCTGATCGCTGCCGCCGTCTATGTGCCATTTTTGCCAATTTTACCTTACCAGGTGCTCTTAAACAACGCGCTCTACGATGTGTCGCAAACGAGTCTGCCCTCTGATAATGTTGATGAAGAGTATTTGCACCGCCCCAAGCGCTGGGATATGGCGTTCATGCGCCGTTTTATGATTGTATTTGGGCTGATGAGTTCAATTTTTGATGTTCTCACTTTCCTGGTTTTATTTCAGGGCTTTGGGTTGGCCGCTCCCGCCTTTCGGACCGGTTGGTTTTTGGAATCAATTGCCACCCAAACGCTCGTTATCTATAGCATCCGTACCCGGCGGTTTTTTCTCACCTCGCGGCCAAGCCGTTTTCTGGTTATGACCACGCTCGTAATCGTTGCCGTTTCCTTTGCTTTGCCTTTCACCGCTCTCGGTAACTATTTTGGTTTTGTTGCTCTCCCGGCCAACGTTTTGGCCGTGATTCTTGGCATCGTCGCTGTTTATCTGGTTATGGTTGAAGTTACCAAGCATCTCTTCTATCGCTGGCACACGGAGAGTGCCGCGGTAAAATGAGATCGCCTGGGCTTGATTTATTAAGCGGGATAGGGTATACTGAACAACACTAAACGCGGATGTCGTATAGCGGTTATTATGCGTCCTTGCCAAGGACGAGATGGCGGTTCGATTCCGCTCATCCGCTCCAGGAAAAGGCCAGAGCGGCCATTCATAGCATATTGATACGCCGCGGGGTAGAGCAGCCCGGCAGCTCGCAGGGCCCATAACCCTGAGGTCGTGGGTTCAAATCCCACCCCCGCAACAAACATACAAGACTCCCCAAAAGGGAGTCTTGTATGTTTGTTGGGAATATTGGACGAAGTGCGAAAATATTACGAAAACGGGGGAACAAAGGAATGACGATTATTTTTATGGGCGGGCGGTAGGAAGGGGTCGGGGGAGGGAATGCCACCCGCCCACAAGCCCAAAAACGACGGGGGCCCGGTTGTACCCGCCGAAGCGGGCGAAGGCGGGCCATTTGTTCGCCGAGAGGGTGTTGTTTCGTATTCGCTGTGGCGAATGCGCCGCCGGATACAATTTGTTAGAAATGCGCTTGCCCCACCCACCCGTGCGCGCGCATTAAGCTAAGGTAGCTCCCCATTGCGTATTCCATTTTGGCATATTACACTTTGGAATATATCATACTTACAAATAACATGCAAATATGACAAAAAGCCTATACTCAAACGAGCACAAAAAGTTAGTTGAACAATTAAAAAAGGCACGCAAAGAAGCTGGCGTAGATCAGAGGGATGTCGCCATGGCACTTGGAAAAACCCAATCTTATGTATCCAAAATTGAAGCCGGGCAAAGAAGAATAGATGTGGTCCAACTAAAGGAGTTGGCCAAAATTTATAAAAAGACTGTTTCTTTTTTTATCCAATAAATATGAACCTTGAACAACTAAAAATAAAGTTAAAGAAAATTAAAAAAATGGGTTTTATTAAAACCCATCGCGCGCACGATACCGGCATCGGTAAAACGTTGGAAGACCTTTTGGGGGTAAAGGAAAACAATTTACGCCTACCGGATCTTGGGGATGTTGAGCTTAAGGCGAAACGAATTGACTCGGGCAGCATGCTAACTATAGCGACAAAATCGCCGTTGCCAAAAGGCGTGAATAAGATTTTATTTGAAAAGTATAAATATTTAGACAAAGAGGGCTGTTTTAATTTACATTCAACCGTGTATGGGTCCAAGAAGAATCCACAATCTTTTAGGGTTGCTTTTGAAAATGATAATCTTGTGTTAAAAAATAAGAAAAAAATTGAAGTTTATTGGCCAGTGTCAATTTTTGATGATGTCTTACGGGCCAAATCAGATACAATTTTATTGGCATTCGCCGAGACGAAAGGAGAAAGAAAAACTAAAGGTGAAAAATTTTACTTTGCCGAAGCCTACTTATTATCGAATCTTAATATTACAAAATTTAAAACCGCAATAGAAAATAACAAATTAAAGGTTGATATCAGAATAGGTGTTTACAGAAGTGGAAAAAATAGAGGGAAATATCACGATCATGGCACTGGCTTTAGAATAAACAAAAAAGATTTTCTGCACTTGTTTGATATTTTTGAACGAATTATTTAGTTTTTCGCAATACCACGATACTCTCTCTAATCATTGTTTCTTCTAACTCGCCCACAATATTCGTGGGCGAGTTTTTTATTGGCATTCTTTTGCCCGGTATATTTCTCACAATTATATCTTCGCAAGTAAAACCAATATTTTCAGCTAATTCAGCGATAATAAAATCCGTAGGAATTCGCACCTGCTTTACTAGACGATTCCCAATCACTAAACAGAAATATTTATTTGGTTTTAGAATTTTATGTGCCTGTTTTAAACAATTTTCTAAGCCAATGTTAAAACTCAAAACATCTTTTGCGCGGTCTCTGTCTACTTTAGTTATTTTTGAAAGTGTCTCATCTAAGTACTTCGATTTTAAATTGTGGCTAAGTTCTTTGGCTGCTCTGCCTCCCAGTAAATCGTTATCTACGCCTGACGCCTTATCCGGGTCCTCAAACATATCTATCCACTGCGATGATAACCGTGAGAATTGGCCATATGCAACGGTTGTACGGCTATCGCCGTAGGGGGGGGAAGTCACAATACAATCTATCGAGTTTTCTTTTATGCCATTATTTTGCGAAGAGTCACCGTAAATGATTTTGACCCATGCCTTTTTATCAACGTCATTAAAATACCCTTCCATTTGTTTGATATTAAATTCCGTTTTTTTCTTATAAATTCCGAATACATCGGGGCTATATTTTTCTAATTTATCCTTATGTTTTCTGACCAACTTAAATTCTCCCGGCTTTGTATTGGAAGAAAGTCGTACTGTTTCACTAAAAGAAACCATGAAAAAATTTCTGATTTTTTCAGATTTTATCTCTTTAATTGCCTTTTTTATTTTGGCTAATTTTATAATTGCTTCTTCTTTGAACCAAAAATCTAAATTTTTGAAATCTGGTTTTTTAATTTGTGTATCTTTTGCTTTTTCGATTCGCTGTAAAAGACCAAAATATTCTTTGGTGAGCAACTTGGGATCTATTTCGGTTGTTTTAGTTTTTGCCAAAAATATTGCCAACGGGTTCAAGTCAATGCCGTAAGCATTTCTTCCGAGCAGTCTACTTTCTACCAGCGCGGTGCCCGAGCCGCAAAAAATGTCGCAAATCGTGTCGTCCTTGCTACTGTAGTTTTGCAATAGCCGCCGTGCGACTTGTGGGATAAACATAGCCGGGTAGGTATGCATTCCGTGTGTGTAAGATTTTGTTTTTTCGCCTCTAAAATCCCATGAGTAGTCTACTCTTCGTACATATTTTTCATTTTTTTGTGTTTCTCTTTCCGGCTGTGGCGTAAAATTTCTGACTATTTTAACAACAACCCCTCTAATTTCGACCTCGGTACGATAAAACGGAAAAAGCGTAGGATTGGCGGGTTGCAGTCTAATGCGCCCTCTTTCACGATAAAACTTTTTCAAGGTTGCGTTTCCTTCGTCGATTATGGCCACTACTGTCTGACCATTATCAGCGATCGTCTGTTGTTTAATGACTACAGTATCACCGTCAAAAATACCCTCATCTACCATACTATTGCCGACGACGCGTAAAGCAAAAAATTTACCAGTTTTTCCAATTTCGTCTCGAGTGAGTGTAACCGTACCATCAGGCACGGCGATTTCTTCAATCGGCTGGCCAGCGGCGATAGTACCCATTATCGGGATTTCTACCAATGATTTTTTTTGTTCATTTATTTCTAACCCCCGCGGGTCGTTATCATTTTTTATTAAGTACCCTTTTTTAATTAACACTCCGACATGTTCATGTACAGTAGAGAACGCCTTCCCAATATGCTTGCCGATTTCTTCAAAGGTTGGGGATACCCCATTTTTTTTATTGTAAATTCTTATATAGTCTAAAATCTGTTTTTGTTTGGTGGTTAGAGTGGGCATAATGTGGATAGTTATTATTGACAATCTTCAATTTTTATGGTACAGTTTAATTATACCCGATAAAGACCCGATAGTCAAAGTAATAATTGGAAGTTATCCACACACATAACTCATCAAAGAATAATTGGTGTGATATACTATCCGGCAAGGAGGAGAGAGCAATGCCTTTAAACGGGATTGTTTTTTTAAACAGAATGAAGTTAAACCCAATTTAATTAAACATGCCTATGCCTATCACCCCCAAAAAAATGATAATGGCGGCAGTCCTGTTGTTGGCGGTGGCGTTGCTGGTAAGCGCGCCTAGAATTTATCAATGGTACAAAACCCGGCGGTTTAATAATGTGTTGCGCGAGGTAAACCGCGAATTAAAACAGGCGGAAAAAGACGATTATGCGGCGGCGATGAGTGATACCTATGG
>JACRFW010000051.1 GCA_016234265.1 Candidatus Magasanikiibacteriota bacterium | reverse complement strand
CGGCGGTATTTAGCTGGACAAACTAAGTGGTACAGCAGTAACGAGACATTGTGTGACCGTTTGATATGTTCTGACATGCACCCAGTTTACCAGCTTTTACCCACGCAGCATAGCTGCGGGGAAAATTTGATTCATTTTAACGGTATATTGGTATTTTCATCCACGCATCCGAACAGCGAAAAATGGTACAGAACCAAAAAAATCTACCTGACCTGGCAGGAAAACGGCGGCCAGGATCCGTATGTTTATGCCTTTAATGCCGAACCCGATTATATTCCCGGTCCTTCGGACAAAAAAACTTCCGAGGAATCAATTTATTTTGAACCCGATAAAGACGGCACATACTATTTCCATATCGTCAGCCTGGCCGAAGACAATCTTAAACTCGTCGGCCATTATAAAATTAAAATTGATACGACTCCCCCCGAAACCTTATCAGCCAAATCAAGCAACGACAAAATAAACGTCGGGGAAATCGTGCGGTTTGAATTTGCCGGAGAAGATAAAACTAGCGGGATTCAAAAATATTATTACGTCAAAATAGACAACAACGACTTTTTCCCGGTGCTTTCTCCCTTATACCTCTCTTTTCCCGAAAAAGGCATTCACGAGGTCACTTTCCGGGTCTTTGATAAGGCCAATAATTACAGGGATAAGACCAGTAAAATAGATGTTTCCGCCCCCTGACATTCATCGCCAACTTACAAGTAACCTTGCCCTATATTTTGTGTATAGTATACTATACTGTAAATAATATATTGTTTAATAACTATCTTTATATGAAGCAAAAACAAATGCTTTCGTTGGTGGTCTTGGCGGTACTTTTAGCTAATAGTTCTGTTTTAGTTTCTCGTGTCCATGCCTCTGATGAGGGCGAAAGAAACAATCAGACAAGCAGTGCCATTGATAACTCAACGAAGAATAACTCTGACGGCCCGGGTGAGGGTGAGGACGAAGCGGACAGAGAAGACAATCAGGCCACACAAGACGAACATGATGAAGGTGATCTTAACCAAAATTTTGACACTCTCGCGAATGACGTGACATCGGCTGCCGCCGATTTACCAGAAGTTTCAGCTAAAAATCTGAAAACATACGGTGACGTTGTCGCTGTGCTGCAATCCTACCAAAAAGAGCTGGAAACACTTTCCGCGCAGGCTGATGTAAGCGCCGCCCTCGGCGGGTCTCTCACCGATCAGGAAAAAGCGCTGTTGCAGTCCTTATTAAAAAAACACAGCGTGTCTTTCTTTCAATTGAACGCGCGCATCAAGGAAATTAGCGACCAAATGCAGGTGGTGATAAATTTGTTGCAACCGATCGCTCAAAGTGATGTATCACCCCTTCTAACAAAGCTGCTGGTTGGAGTGGCTAACAATTTTAGAGACGAAATTCAGAGTCTAAAAGATCTGGAGCATCAAAATATTAACGTGCTTGATATTGAAACTACTATTTAAATTTATTTTCCTCCTATGAAAAAAACCATTATTGTCGTCGGTCTCTTGACGAGCCTCCTGTTTCCATCGCTGCCAACCTTGGCCGCTACCGCCAAAGTTCCGGTTACGGCGGCGGAAAAGCAATTGCAAACGAAATTACTCAAAGTGCGCACCAAACAAAAAGTAACGAAAACGAAGTTAAAGAGTAATGTGCTGCAGGCAAAAGCAACCGCTAAAAAAGCACAGAAACAACGCGTGATCGTTAAACAAAAGCGCGCCGCGATTCATAAAAAAGTTCAACAAAAAACTCAGCCGACAACGATTAAATAGTTTGCTAAAGCCCCCTTTAACACGAGGGGCTTTCTTTTTAAAATTTAAAAGCTCAGCCAAAAACAATCATACTTTCTTGACAAGGGTACCCCCAGGGGGGTATTCTGTACCCCGTACGGTTATCCACTCGCTAAATAGCGGCGGACATGATATGATAAAAAACATGAAAGACACAATGAAAAAAATTTCCTGGATAATTTTAAGCGTAATGATAACAACTGCGGCGTCTGTTTATATTTGTCCAACGACCGCGCTCGGAAATTCCATGGCGATGGGTACCTCGCCCAGCCTGTGCCAACCGATAGAATCCGCCAGTTCAAACATGAGCGGTGCGGTAAGTTGTCTCAGCTCGCATTTATCCGCCATCGGACAATTTATCGGGGATACCCCGTATGTAATCAGCTTGCTTTTGGCGCTGGGTTTGTTCACGGCTGTTTTTCGTCTATTTTTCCGGAATTTCCTGACCGCAATCATTTGGCCGTTATTCAGCCGCTTAAGGCATCGCTATCTCTATTATCGTACGCTGATAAAATTGTTAACTGAAAAAAAATTACTCCGGTATCTGAATTTTCTCGGTAACCATACAGTCGCTTCACACTGCTAGCTTTCCTATCACCAACAGGGTGCGCTGATTTTGATAGGTGAGCTTCGGGCGAAGCGATTTTTTAATTGCTCAATTATCTTGCTAACTATGATCCAAACCGAAAAGGAAATAAATAAATCAAACCCAACGGAACCAGCGCCTCTACACCAAAATAATCGCGGCGGCATCGTCAATACTTCTTTGCTGGGCGTGTTGGCCGCTTTACTCGTTGGAAACCAGGTGGTGCTCGCGAAAAACAGAGAGCTCGCCGGCGTGCCAGCCAATGACTTTCTGGCCAAGGTATCGTTAAAACTAAACTGGGGCGGCCAGAGCGGGCTGACGGGCGACTTGGGGCAAGATGCCGTAAAATTGGCTCTGGCCCAAGGCACGCCGGAAATTTATGGCCAAGAGCTTGGCGTGGACTTCGCTCAGGTACAGCAATCAATGAACATCATGAAAGAATTTGACCCGACGTATGGCAGCAAAAAAATCAAACTTTCCGGCGATTTGTTGAAAAGATATGTAAATGTCGGCCTAAAAATCGCCTGTGAATATTGCTGCGGCGCCACGGCCCTGGTCCGGCCAGACGGCGAGGCGGCGTGCGGCTGCGCGCATTCCCAAGCGATGCGCGGTTTGGCGGCGTATTTGCTCACCAACCATTCTTCCGAGTATACGGATGATCAGATTCTGCGCGAGTTAGCCCGTTGGAAAGGAAGCTACTTTCCTAAGGCGATGGTTGATAAAATTTCCCAACAACTCGGGAGCAGCCAATACACGCCCGACATCGCGGCCTTACTGCTTGATATGAAAGTGCCTAAATACAGCGGTAACAGCCAAGGCGCGCCGCTGCCGAGCGACATCAAACTGCCCGGCCAAGTGGGAGGTTGTTAATTTATTTTTAAGATCAAAGTGTATGACTACTAATGAATACGAAGAATTAAAAAATGAAATTTTGAACAACCTTAAAAAAGAACGGCGGGCGCCCTTGCCGTTCAGCAGCGTTACGGTAAGCGTTGTCTTTGGACTATTGGCTTTAATCTCTTTGGTGCAGGTAGTACAGTCGGCATCATTGTACAGTAAATTAAAGTCCGGCGACCTCAAACCGGCCGCCGCCTCCCCGGCCAGCGGACCAGTCTCCAGTCTGCCCAGCCAGGTCGGCGGCTGTTAATGTCTTAAATATTCAGCAATCTTCATAATATGGGAAATTCCGACACCAAGGTTACCATACATTTTTGGCTGTTAGCGGTTTTCTTCGCTGTCACACTGGGAGGCGCGGGCTTGGGCGCTTTATATATGACCCGCGCCAATTCTATAGCTAAAGCCAGAATAGCGGAAAACAAAGAGACCGCGCGGCCGGCCAATATTGAAGCGATCGCGATCAAAGATAAAAATTGCCCGGAATGTTTTGATGCGATGCCGCTACTCGCCAATCTTGAGAACGCAAATGTAAAATTAACTTCCCAACGCATCCTGGATAGAACCGACGATGAGGCTAAAACATTGATTGCCAAATACGCCATAGCCAAACTGCCTACCATCATTCTGCGTGGGGAGGTGCAAAAAAATGCTGATCTGAAAGCCGCCCTGGCGCGCGCCGGCGATATAAACGGCGACACCTTCGTGCTGCGGCAAGTGGGCGGGCCATACATAGCGGCCGCTACCGGAAAAATTACCGGCAAAACCGAACTGATGCTGATTGGCGACTCCTCCTGCAATAAATGCTATGACGTCAAACAGCACCAAGCGATACTGTCCCAGTTCGGACTCAGCCCTCAGATAACGACTGTGGACGTCAATTCGCCGTCCGCCCGGGCGCTCATCAGCCGGTACCAAATCTCCCTGATACCGACATTTGTTCTCACCGGCGAAGTAAAGGAGTACCCGGCCTTTCTGAAGATTTGGCCGCAGGTGGGAACAGTTAAGAGCGGCGCCTACATCTTCACCCAGGGCGTGCCGGCGATGGGCGTTTATCGGGATCTGAAAACTGGTAAGACAATTGATCCTGACCAGTTGGCGAAGCAGTCGGGCACAACCGCCAAAAAATAACCAAACAATTACCAAAAGTATGAATCTCCTTATCGGCACCTCCTTGGTGGCGGCCTACATTGCCGGCGTAGCGGCGCTTTTTGCCCCCTGCTGCATTACCGTGCTGTTACCATCATATCTCGGATCAATCTTCCGGGAACGCAGAAAAGTCTTCATCATGACCTTTATATTTTTCCTAGGAATCCTCTTGGTGTTCTTGCCCCTAGGTCTGGGTTCGGCCGCGTTCGGGCAGCTCCTCAGCCGCTACCACAATGTGATCTTTATCTTTGGCAGTGTTTTTTTGCTGATTCTCGGTTTAATGCTGCTTACCGGCCGGCATTTTTCCTTGCCTCTGCACGTCAATCCGACGCTCAAGAGCCATCATCCATTTTCCGTCTTCATGCTGGGCATATTCTCCGGAATCGCGACCACCTGTTGCGCGCCGGTGTTGGCCGGAGTGCTGGCTTTATCCGCTCTGCCCGGATCAATTTTTTGGGGAATAATGTACACCCTCAGTTACGTGCTCGGCATGGTTACCCCGTTGTTTTTCATCGCTTCATTCTTGGATAAAAGCGAGATAACAAAAAAATTGATGCGTATTCGCCGACCCATATCTTACTCGCTGGGCTCCATTAAGGTCAGCCTGACTATCGGTGAATTTATTTCCGGAATCATGTTCGTCGTCATGGCTGTTATCACCATGAGCCTGGCCTTTGCCAATAAGCTCAACGTCCATGCCGCCTATCAAATTGACATAAACATATACTTGACCAAGCTGTTCGGCTCCCTGCGCGGGGTAATCGCGCTATTGCCGGAATACGCGTGGGGAATTCTTTTCTTAGTTTTATTCATCGGATTAATAACCAAAACCGTTTACTCATTTAAAAAAGAAACATATGAACGGAAAGATAATCAACAATAATGATAGAATAATTCTCGCCGGCATTGCCTCCTTTACGATCATAGTAGTCGCCGCCATCTGGTTCTTAAGCAACACCGCTAGCCGAACTGGCAATAGCACCGCCGCGGCGCCAGAACCGCCGGATAGTATGGCCAGCCACCATACCGGCGGCGGGCGGGCAGCCACCGCGATTTTGGACGCTCTGGTCGGAAAAACTGTGCCTGATTTTACGCTGACCGATAGAGACGGCAAGGCCTACAGTAAAGACAATCTCCAGGGGAAAAAAGTGGTTCTTTTTTTCAACGAAGGTCTAATGTGCTACCCGGCCTGTTGGAACCAAATCGCCGAGCTCGCCTCCGACAGCCGATTAAATAATAAAGACACGATCGTCTTATCGGTAGTAGTGGATCCGGTGAAAGAATGGCAAAGAGCCGTTGATAAAATGCCGGAACTGGCCAGGGCCACAGTCGTTTTTGACACTAACCGGGAAGTATCCGGCAAGCTCGGTCTGTTAACAACGCCATCGTCCATGCATTATGGGTCTTTACCCGGGCATAGCTATGTAATTATAGATCGGGATGGAACCGTCAGACATGTCTATGATGACCCTACCATGGCTATTCACAACGACCAGTTGATTGATGAATTGGCCAAGCTACCATAAGACCGAGATGGGCGATAATAATTCTTAACATCAACCCATGCTAAATAAGCGTACCTTAACCAAACCCATACTTTACGGGTTGGCGGCCAGCCTGACCTTGCTCGCTTTCTATTTTTCCATTCTGACTCTGGTTTCCGGGTGGATATTCGCTCAGAAGCAATTCGGCAATTATTGGTACTACATCGTCAGTCTGGCCGTCGGGTTTGGCATCCAAATTGGCTTGTATGCGTATCTAAAAAATGCCCTGCGCCAAAGGGGCGCGGGAAAGGTGTTAGCCGTATCCGGCGGCACCGGAGCAACCGCTATGATATCGTGTTGCGCGCACTATCTGGTGAATATCGCGCCCGCGCTCGGAGCCGCCGGAGTCCTTAGCCTCATCGCCGGGTACCAGATCCAATTATTTTGGATCGGCCTGGCGTTTAATTTAGGCGGAATTATTTTCATCGCTCATAAATTATTCAAGTTTAAAAGCTTAGTATGAAATCGCGTACTTTTTTATTGGGAATTTCTCTGGTGGGAGCGGGGGCGCTGTTTATCTATTTTGGCCTGCATCATATTTTTATCCTGCCCCAACCGGCTCCGGCGACGAGCGCCACGGTAGCCGCGCCGAGAAGCCGGACATTTGCCAGCCGTTCCGACGAACAGGGCGAAGTGAGCGTTGAAGTCCAACCGATAAAAATTGAAACAAGCGGGCAAGCGCAATTTACGGTTACCCTTAATACTCATTCCGTGGAATTGAACGACGATTTAACCAAACAGACAGCGCTGTACGACGACCAATCTCATTTTTATAAACCTATCAGTTGGACCGGAGCGGAACCGGGCGGGCACCACCGGAGCGGAACATTAACCTTTGGCCCCTTAAATTCCCAGCCGCAATATGTGGAACTTAAAATAAAAGACGTGGGCGGCATACCCCTGCGGACGTTTAGATGGGATTTAAAATAATTTATATTGCGCCGATAATAGCAATAATCCGATTGACACATAAGGCATAGGGGTATAGAGTATAGCAAAAAAGCCGTCGCCAAGTTGATCAAAATTTATACCGTATCCAATAAATAAACCGCTATGAATACGATTAAGGTGCCAATACGCGGCATGCACTGCGCCTCCTGCGAAGTTTTGATTGGTGAAAGTGTGCGGAAAGTTCCGGGAGTGGATATAGTCACGGTCAATCACCGCCGCTCTGAGGCGGTCATTCAATACCGCGGCGCCGAACCGTCCGCCCCGGCCATACGGAGAGCCGTGCAAGACGCCGGGTATGAAGTCGGACAAAAAAACAAACTGCCCTGGCTCTCGTCAAACCCCAGAGATTATAAAGACCTGTTGTGCGCCGCCGGAATACTCTTCATTATCTATTTGATCGCGAAATGGCTCAACCTGTTTAATCTTGATGTCGGCCCACAAAATACCGGCGTCATCGTGGCGCTGTTCGTCGGCCTCGTGGCCGGAGTTTCAACATGCATGGCGCTGGTCGGCGGTCTGGTCCTTAGTTTGTCCGCCCGCCACGCCGAGCGGCACCCGGAGGCTACCCCACTCCAAAAATTTAGACCGCATCTCTACTTAAATACCGGTCGTATCCTGGGCTACGCCATCCTCGGAGGCCTAACTGGTTTAGTTGGGGCGGCCTTCCGACCGTCAACGAATGTCTTAGGATTCCTGACCGTGGTTATCGGCGTCGTCATGTTGTTTTTCGGTCTTAAACTGGTTGAAATTTTCCCAGTCCTAAAAGACAAAAGCATCACCCTACCTACCGGCCTCGCCAAAATATTCGGCCTCCACCAAGAAGTGAAAGAATACAGCCCCAAAAGTTCCCTGGTCATGGGCGCTCTGACATTCTTTCTGCCCTGCGGCTTCACCCAGGCGATGCAGCTTTACGCTGTTTCCACCGGCAGTTTCTGGCAAGGAATGGCTATTATGGGGCTATTTGCCCTGGGCACTGCTCCCGGACTTTTGGGCATTGGCAGCCTCACCTCTATCTTTACGGGGCGCAAAGCGCGTGTCTTCTTCATGACGGCCGGACTCGCCGTGATTATTCTAGGCTGGACAAACATTGTCAATGGCGGCCGTTTATTTGGCGGCGGCGCCAGAGATGCCAAAGCCGCGGTTTCAAATGGGGAGGCGCAGGAAGTGCGCATGACGCAGAGCGGCGGCGGCTACAGTCCAAATGCATTTACCGTAGAAAAAGG